>CAMWMN010000057.1 GCA_947175385.1 uncultured Clostridia bacterium
ATGTGAAGCAGATGCTGCGCGTTATTTTTGCAAATGTGACGGGTGTGATTGCCTGTATGTTGATTCTGACTCCGATAGGCAATTTAATCTCAAATTCTATGGAGGCGGGAACGCTGGTTTATGGCGCAACTCTCGCGAAATATCCTGCGCGGTTGCTTAAGAATGCCATTCAATGCCCTGTGGATTGTTTGCTGCTGTTGGGTGTGCTTCCGATTATACTGACTGCATATAACAGGGTTTTCAAAATGCTGCGAAATATTACGGAAAGTTAAAAATGGTGAAAAAATGACAAAACTCGGATTTATCGGCGTCGGTAATATGGGCGGCGCGATTATCAAAGGAATCAACGGAAAACTCGGAAATACCGCCGTTTTCGCGTATGATTCCAACCCAGAAAAGCTCGCGGATCTGCGGTTTTCGGGAGCGACCGCCGCATCGAGTATTCTCGACTTGGCGAAAAAATGCGATTACGTTCTGTTGGCGGTAAAGCCCCAACAGCTCGATTCCGTGTTGGAGGAAATCAAGTCCGCGGGGAATGAGAAGTTGGTAATCATTTCCATCTGCGCAGGAATCTCCGCGGAGTATGTCCGCGAGAGGACGTTCGCCAATGCTAAGGTGGTGTTGGTAATGCCCAATACGCCAATGATGTTGGGATTCGGCGCGTCCGCGATGAGTTGCGATGACAAGGTTTCGGACGCGGAATTTGCGTTCGCACGGAAAATCATCGGCTCGTGCGGAATTACCGAAGTCGTTCCCACGGACAAGATGAAAGAGGTTATCGCGATAAACGGCAGCTCCCCCGCATTTATATACCTGTACGCAAAGGGGTTTGTTCAGTACGCTCAGAAAGTCGGAATTGACGGTGACGCGGCATTGAGGCTGTTCGCGCAGACGCTTATCGGTTCGGCGAAAATGCTCACCGACAGCGGTATGAGCGTGGACGATCTGATTCGTCAGGTTTCCTCGCCGGGAGGAACAACTCTCGCGGGTCTGGAAAAGCTGTATGAAGGGCATTTGACCGATGTGGTGTTTGACGCGTGCGACGCGTGCACCAAGCGCGCGTATGAGTTGGGGGAGAAGAAGTGAGGTTTTCGTTCGGGGAATACACTGTTGAAATCGATGTTTCGGCAACGCGGGAGTACTATTTGCACGAAATGCCCGAGAACGACTGCGAATGTTCGGGCTGTGAGAATTTCCGCAAATTCGCGGAGGATTGCCCCGAGGAGATAAAACGCGCGTTCGCGGAGCTGGGAATCGATAATATGAAGTGCGTTTGCGAGATAATTCCATATGACTGCGAGAAAGCGGATTATGAGAAAAGCGGCGGCAATCTTTACGGGGGATTTTTTCCCGTGGTCGGAAAGGTGATCGGTACCGAGCCGATAATTCCCAACAAATCCACAAGGAAGATAACGGACAGGTTTGAGTTTTATTTGTCTAAGCATTGTGTGAAACCCGATGATTTCCCCGGACCGTCACTTCAAGTTGAGATTTACGCTCGGATTCCTTGGCTTATCGCAGAAGAAAACGCATATGTAGTGTGAGGTGTAAAGAAAAATCACGCAAATACAAAACAAGTTGCCGAAGTGTGAGTTTAGCGTGTTATAGTTCACAGCAACAAACTAGAGTGAAGTTCAATTGAGTTATAACCAAAAGCAACGAACCGGCGACTAGTGCAAATTCAAAACGCGAGTGTTGCCGAGCACCGCGAAGCGGTGAGAGGTAACGCTCAGCGAGTGCAAACGAAAATTGCAAAGCAATTTTCGTTTGCGCGTTTTTGAATTTGCTATCTAAATAAGGAGTTAATTATGGTTGTTATTGAGTTGGAAAACGGAAAAGAAATCAAGCTGGAGCTTTATCCCGATAAAGCCCCGATTACTGTGGAAAATTTCCTGAAATTGGTAAAGAGTGGGTTCTATGACGGATTGATTTTTCATCGGGTGATAAAGGGATTTATGATTCAGGGCGGCGACCCGCTTGGCAACGGCACCGGCGGCGCGGACGAGAGAATCAAGGGCGAGTTCTTGATGAACGGAGTTCCCAATGACATCAGCCACGTTCGCGGGGTAGTGTCAATGGCGCGCGGAAAAAGTTCCGACTCCGCGTCAAGTCAATTCTTCATTATGCACGCGGACTGTACGGGTCTGGACGGCGACTACGCGGCATTCGG
Organism: uncultured Clostridia bacterium; assembly: GCA_947175385.1. Taxonomy (GTDB): domain Bacteria; phylum Bacillota; class Clostridia; order Oscillospirales; family Ruminococcaceae; genus CAG-115. Next base: position 2,171 of record CAMWMN010000057.1, read on the forward strand.
GCGCGTAATCGAGGGAATGGACGCGGTAGACGAAATCGCCGAATCCCAGACCGATTACAATGACCGTCCCGTTAAAGACGCGCGAATGAAACGCGTTTATATAGCGGAATAAACGAAAAGACGGCGCAAAAAAGCGCCGTTTTTATGTTTTTTGTGCAAAATCCACAAATTCAACAGAAAAACTTTGTTGGTACTAAAATACCCCAAATACTGTTTATTCACATTGATTTTTGACGTTTTTTGCGCTTCGGCTCTTGACAAACTCTGATTTTTATTGTATTATATAATAATAGGGGAACTATAATTATAAAGATAACAGATTGTATAATAACCTGCGGCTCTCCCCGCCGCATAATAAAACAATTTCCGTTTTTGGAAAGTCGGTTTTATACAGACTGTAAAGATAAAAGAGGTATTCAAATGCGGTTTGGCAGCGTTGAATTCTTTAAGGTACTGATAAAAACAGTACTTGCCATATTTTTCTTCGTGCCGCTCGTGTTGGCTGTTGTATTCGGAGTGATGTTCGCGAACAATAACGCGAAGCTCTCCGAAGCCAAAAAGGAGAACATGCGGCTCTCGGCGGTGGCAGACGTTCTGGTCAGAGAGAAGGTTGGCGATATTGACGATTTTTGCGCGATTTTTGATGAAAGCGGAATTTCATACGAGAAGTTTCTGCGTGAGATAAATAAGGACAAAAAGATTGACGCGGCAGGGCTGTATTCCGCGCTGAACGCGGCAGGGATTCCCGATAAGGAAATTATCGCGATGGCGGTATCAAAAAAATCCATAAGCGGCGCGGAATTTCATGATATTTTGTCGAAAAACGGTATTTCCGATAAGGATTTACTGGCGGCGGCCGCTCAAAGTCAGGGCGGCGGAATCGAGGGCTACTGCAAGGTGCTTGAGAGCTGCGGTATCAGCCGCACGGAGATTCTGTCGTATTATAACAATCAGAGCGGGATTTCAAGTACGGTCCCCGATAATTCAACAGCGGACAGTACTCCCGAGGAATCAAGTCCGTATGCGGGGCTGTACGAGGATATGTACGTCCCCGTGCCGAGCGAATACAAGCGCGAAACGGGCACGATCTATCTGACTTTCGATGACGGACCCTCGCAGTACACTTACAGCGTACTTAACTACCTCGATGAGTTCGACATAAAGGCAACGTTTTTCGTTGTTCCGAATCGCACCGAGGATTGCTATAAAACGCTTAGGGAAATTGTGAAGAGGGGACATTCGATCGGGGTGCATTCCGCTTCACATGATTATGACAAGATTTACGCGTCTGTGGAGTCGTTTATGGAGGACTTCCACGAGGCTTGGGATATAGTCCGCGAGGCTACTGGGGTTTCAACGCCGATTTTTCGCTTTCCGGGCGGCAGCAAGAATGACTTCAACGAGCAAACGCGCGATGACATAATCAAGGAAATGACGCGGCGCGGTTTTCGGTATTTCGATTGGAACGTTGAGAGCGGCGACGCGGCGGGCGCAACCTGGACGGAGATGTACAATTCCATTCCGCGGGATGTACGGAACACCGAGCGCGCGTTCGTTTTGTTCCATGACACAAAGTATAATACCGTGTTGGTGCTGGAGGACGTTCTCAGGGTGCTTAAAAACGAAGGATATAAGTTCGACAAGATAAACGCGGACACACGTCCCGTGCAGTTTATCGGCGAGTTTTCATAAATGTTGTTGAAAGGATTTAATTATGGGAATCAAGGATAATTTCTCACAGGCGGTTAAGGAGCTGTGGAAAAAAGACGGTCAGGATAAAGGCGATAACAAGCCCGATGGCTCCACAGAGTTGGATAAGTACCTCCGTCAGGACGTTGAGCCACGGGATACGGGCACGAACGGTGTGCCGTTGGAAACGCCGTATTACCGTAATCCCGTTTCCACGGAGAATAATGTCGCTTCCACACAGAATCCACAGCCCGAACAAGTGACCGAGCAGAATCGGGGATTTACGCAAGAAATTCCCGCCGCTCCTGAGCGGAGCGCGCAAAATTCGGCAGATTCTGTTGATTCGATGCCCGAGAATAATCCCGAGCAAGGCGGAATTAACCGGAATGTACAAAATATTCGCAGCAATTTCGGGCAAAATAATGAAAACGCTCAACCGCAGCAGAATGCCGCAAACAGCGTGAATGTCGGTTACGGCGGCGTTGGCTATGACCAAGGCGGATATAATCAGGGTTACAATCAGAATGCCTATAACCAAGGCGGCGGCTACGGTGGCGGCGGATATGTTCCGCCAAACGGAGGCGGCGCTCCCGCGCCGATGCAAGCTCCGAATGAAACCGATGAACTTACTGTGATTTCCAAGAACACCGTAATTGACGGGAATGTTCATTCGCTTGCCAATATGCGAATTGACGGCAACATCAAGGGTAATGTTGAAACCACACGAAACGTGGATATGAGCGGTAAAATCGTTGGTGATATTACTTGCAATAACGCGGCGATGAATTCTGCGGCAATGCAGGGAAACGTGTCGCTTAAGGGTAGAATGCGTATGGACCGCGACACAATACTTATCGGGGATCTGTCCTCTCAGTATGCCGATGTCAACGGCAGAATCCGCGGAAAGCTGGATATAGTGGGCAAGGCGGAGCTTAGGCGCGATGCGATCGTGTTCGGCGATATTAACGCTTCCACCATTGCCGTGACTGATGGCGCGATTATCCAGGGTTATGTAAACACCACGTTCCTGTCCAAAGAGGACAGCAGAAACGTATTCCCCGAGGCAATTTCTTTCGACAGCAAGGAAGCGGGTTCGGCGAAGTGATTCGTTGAATCGTTGCCCTTATTCGCGAGAAGTTACGGATTAAAACACCAAACAAAATAAGAGGTTTGTTAATGAGCGAAAATAAGAACAAGCAAAAAGGCTCGAACAGCGCGCTTATCGCGACTGTCATAGTGGCTGCGGCGGCCGTGGCGGCGATCGTTGTGCTGATTATTGTAATGAACAGCGGCAACATCAGAACGCTGCCCAACGGCTCACAAGTTGAGAAATACTCGCCGACACAAGAGCAGATCGACGAGTGCCTTAATTCGGCTCACGACCTTGTGGCGAGTAATTACACTGTTATAAAGCTGTATATAACCGAGGGTTTGCCGCATCTTGACGAGCCGTACGGAAATAAGCCCGAGGACGGGATATACACCGTTGATTCCAATAAATACAAAACTCCCGATGATATACAAGACTTGCTGAAGAGCATTTACACCGAGCAAGCGGCAAACGATATCTGGGAGCGTGGAGTGTATAAAACGCGCTATATGAAGGACGATCTGGCGGTAAGCTCCGATACGGTCGGCGCGAAGCAGGTTCTCGGAATCAGCGAGGATTTCAGTCCCAATGAGAATTATTCCGTGAATTGGTCGTCCACACCGCTTGAAGTGATTCTCACCGCGGCGGATAAGTGCAAAATCGTGATTTATGTCAACGGCGCGTCTCCAAACGATTCGGACGTGAGCGGGGGGAACATCCTCACCGCCGATATGGTCAAGGAGAACGGCGCGTGGCGGCTGACGGAGCTGATAAGCTGATGAAAAAGGACGAGAATCCGTTTTCGGTATACGCGAAGGTAAGCCAACTGGCATTTGTGATACTGACGCCGCTGTTGCTGTTTATATGGGGCGGAAGCGCGTTGGTGAATCACTTTGACCTGCCCGATTGGGTAATGGGGATTTTCATTGCGCTGGCGATAATCTTTATGCTGGGCGGCGCGGTGAATTATCTTGCGACACTCATCAGATATTACGAAAAGCGCGAAAAGCCCGCGCCAAAGGCGTTTACAAGCCGCAGGAGCGACAACGACTACTATGATGATTACAAGAATATGCGAAAGTAGAATTATGAAGAAAAACGAACCTGTTTACGCGGAAATGATTTCTCTGGCACCGTATTTTCTCATTCTCAGCGGAATATATATTGCGGTAGCGCTGGTGATTTTCTTTGCCGCGGGGTTTGCTTATTCCGTGCCGATAGGGGCGATATACGGAATAATTCTCACGGCGGCGAACTTCTGGGCATTGGGCAAAACCGCCCAGAGCTCCGTACAAAAATCCGAAAAGAAAGCCAATACTTATATGAGCCGAATGTACGCTTTTCGGTATTTGGGGCTGTTTTTACTGCTTACAATCGGTGCGGCAGCACCGTTTATAAATCTCGTGGCATCGGTGATCCCGTTGTTCTTCCCAAGAATTGCCATAATGCTGCGTGAAATCAAAAAAGGTAAGGAGGAATGATTTATGCCTACTGCGTTAATGCTGGCGGCTGAGGAAGGAATTTCCGTAAACGGTCCTTTGGTCGTCAAGAGCTTTAATATAGGCGGCATCACTATCAACCTGACGGAAAGCATAATCGTGCAATGGTTTGTAATCGCGATTTTGCTTGTCGTTGTGTTGGTTCTCACCCGCAACCTGAAGGTTGTGCCCGAGACCAAACGTCAAGCGGCGGCGGAAATGATCGTTGAGTTCTTCCGCAACACGGTTGACGGAACAATGGGAACGAAGTACAAGGCGTACCATTCATACATCGCGGCTTTGTTCTGCTTTATTATGATCAATAACCTAATGGGGCTGCTGGGACTCAGAAACCCCACCGCGGACGTTTCCGTGACGGGTGCGTTCGCTATTATCACGTTTTTCCTCGTTCAGTACAACAAGGGCAAAACTGGTAAGTTCAAGGGTTATATGAAGAGCTTCGTAGAGCCGCTGCCGTTTATGCTTCCGTTTAACATAATCGGCGAGTTCGCAAACCCGCTTTCGCTGACGCTGCGTCTTTTCGGCAATATGGTCGCGGGTACGGTTATAGGAGCGCTTATCTACTTCGCGCTGGGGCATTTCGCGATTCTTGTTCCCGCGGTTGCTTCGCTGTATTTCGACATCTTCTCGGCGGTAATGCAGGCATATATATTCATTATGCTGAGTATGTCGTACATCTCTTCGGCAGATTGCTCGGAGGATTAACACGGTTTACTATCTCAAACAAATTGAGATAAATGTCCGTGAATAACGGACGAAAATACATATTCTATGGAGGATAACAAATATGGAAGAATTAGCTAGAGGTATTGTACTCGGACTTTCTGCCCTTGGTGCCGGTACCGCGATGATTGCGGGTCTTGGCCCGGGTATCGGTGAGGGCTATTGCGGCGGTAAGGCGGTTGAGGCTATCGGCAGACAGCCCGAAGCATCCGGCGCAATCACTAGAACGATGATCATCGGCGACGCGCTGGCTGAAACCACCGGTTTGTACGCGTTGGTAATCGCGCTGCTTCTCCTGTATGCAAATCCCTTGATCGGCAAATTGGGCTAATCGGGAAAATCGACATATCGGGAGGAGTGAATTAAGATGCTGAATTTCATCAGCGAAGCTGCGCCGGGTAGCGCGTGGTACAACTCGCTTGTATCTATCGATCCCGGAACGATTATCTTTACGCTGATAAATACGCTCATCATCTTCCTCATCTTCAAGATATTCCTGTTCAAGCCCGTGGGCAAGATTCTCGATAAGAGAAAGGAAATGGCGGCGGCGGAAATATCCGAGGCGAAAAAAGCCAAGGAGGCTGCCGAAAAGGCTGAAAAGGAATATACCGAACGTCTGGCTGAGGCTAAGACCGAAGCTGCGGAAATCGTGAAGCAGGCAACACTCCGCGCACAGAAGCGCGAGGAGGAGATCGTTGCTGAAGCGAACCAAAAGGCGGCGGATATCCGCGCAAAGGCTGAGGAAAATATCGAGCGTGACAAACAGCGCGCCATAAACGAGATCAAGGACGAAATATCCGAGCTTGTGATTATGGCGGCAAGCAAGGTCGCTCAAAAGGAAATTTCGGCGAAGGACAACGAGGAGCTTATCTCAGCGTTCCTGAGCGAGGTTGGAGCGGCTGAATAAGCCAATCCGGAAAGGAATTTGCCATATGAACGACAAGGCTGAAAAGGTTTACGCGCAGGCGTTTTTTGAGCTGTGTGCCGAGATCGGGGACGAGTATCTGAAAAGTACGCTTCCCGAGCTTTCGGAGCTGAATCGGATTTTCGATGAGAATCCCGGGTTCGTAAAGCTGATGGGAACACCCACCGTGCCGCTGAACGAGAAAATCTCGATGATAAAGGATATTATCAAGGAGGGAAACGTCAGCGAATACACGGGGAATCTGCTGTGCGTGCTTGCGGAACGGAGCAGAATCAATTGCTTTGCGGGGGTTGTAAAGTCTTTCCGCGAGCTGTATAACGAGCGGTTCAAGTTGGCGGAGATCACCGTTACCGCCGCGAATCCGCTTTCCGACAAGCTAAAAGAGCAAATCACGCAGAAAATGTCGCAGATTATCGGCAAGACTGTCACGATCCGTGAGAAAGTGGACGAAACGATAATCGGCGGTATCATCATTGATTACGGTAGCCGCCGTTATGACGGCAGCGTTAAGGCAAGACTGAACAATCTCGCGAAAGAGCTTGGTTCCGTTATCGCCTGATGGAGAAGCGGTTGCAATTAACCAATAACTGATCTCTATCAAACAAAAAACTAAGAAAGGGATGTATAGAATGGATTTACGCCCCGATGAAATAACGGGTCTGATTAAGAACCGCATTAAGGACTACAATGCAAAAATCCAGCTCGGCGACGTCGGTACGGTTGTTACCGTCGGCGACGGAATCGTGCGGATTCACGGGCTTGAGAACTGTATGATGAACGAGCTGCTCGAATTTGATAACGGCGTTCAGTGTATGGCGCTCAACCTCGAGCAGGACTTTGTAGGCGCGGTTATGCTCGGCTCGGACGCGGGAATTAAGGAGGGCGACAGCGTTAAGCGCACGAACAGTATCGTGTCCGTGCCGGTTGGCGAGGCACTCCTTGGACGCGTTGTAAACTCTTTGGGACAGCCGCTTGACGGTAAGGGAAATATTCTCGCGAAAGAAACTCGCCCGATTGAGAAAATCGCTTCGGGTATCATCACCAGAGAACCCGTAACCGTACCGCTGCAGACGGGAATTAAGGCTATCGACTCGATGATTCCGATCGGCAGAGGTCAGCGTGAGCTTATTATCGGCGACAGACAGACGGGAAAGACCGCTATCGCCATTGATACAATAATCAACCAGAAAGGAAAGGATGTTATCTGCATTTACGTTGCCATCGGTCAGAAAAATTCCACCGTGGCGAACGTTGTGGAAACACTTTCCTCCAACGGCGCGATGGACTACACAATTGTAGTATCCTCTACCGCCTCGGAGCTTGCGCCCTTGCAGTACATAGCGCCGTATTCCGGCTGTACTATGGGCGAATACTTTATGGAGCAGGGCAAGGACGTGCTGGTGGTATATGACGATCTCTCGAAGCACGCAGTGGCTTACAGAGCACTCTCGCTTCTGCTGAAGCGTCCGCCGGGACGTGAGGCGTATCCCGGTGACGTATTCTATCTGCACTCCAGACTGCTGGAGCGCGCGGCGCGTCTGAACAAGGACTATGGCGGCGGTTCGCTTACCGCGCTGCCGATTATCGAAACGCAGGCGGGCGACGTTTCTGCGTATATTCCGACCAACGTAATCTCCATTACCGATGGTCAGATATTCCTCGAAACGGAGCTGTTCAACTCGGGCGTTCGTCCCGCGGTTAACCCCGGTATCTCGGTATCCCGTGTCGGCGGTAACGCGCAGATAAAGGCGATGAAGAAGGTTTCCGGCACGCTGAAGCTCGACTACTCGCAGTACCGTGAGCTGCAGAGCTTCTCGCAGTTCGGTTCCGACCTCGATAAGGACACCAAGGACCGTCTGGCAAAGGGCGAGCGTATCGTTGAGGTCCTCAAGCAGGATCAGAACTCCCCGTTGGAGGTTGAGGAGCAGGTTGTGATTATTTACGCAGTTGTAAATAATTTCCTTGCGTCAATCTCTATCGAAAAAATCAAGCAGTACCAGAAGGATTTGCTGGAGCATATCAAAACAAACAAGCCCGAGATCCTTGATGGAATTAAAAACGAGAAAGTTATCACTCCCGAGAACGAAACAGTGCTTAAGGAGGTTCTTACGTCCTTTGCAGCGACATTCGCGGGTTAACCGGAAAGGGGTTTCGCTATGAAACAGGCTTCTTTTGTACTCAGCATTGTCGCGCTGTCGGTGGCAGTGTTCTCCGCGTTGGCGGTGGCATGGCTGTATATCGAGAAAAAGGTCAAGTACATCACCACCGATGACAACATTTAAGCGGGGGTGGTATAGTGGCAAGCGGAAATATGAAGGCCATCAAGCGTCGCATCAAGTCTGTCGGTTCGACTCGACAGATCACCAAGGCGATGGAGCTGGTGGCATCAAGTAAGCTCCGCAAGGCGAAAACCCGCGCGGAGCAGGCAAGACCTTACTTTAATGAGCTGTACAAGACAATGTGCGAAATTGCGTCTGCCAATGATGACTTCTCGACCGTTTTCACAACGAAGAGAGAAGTAAAGCGCAAGCTGTTCATCGTGATTGCGGGCGACCGCGGATTGGCGGGCGGATACAACTCCAACGTGCTGAAAATGGCGGCGGAGGCTCACAAGGACGATTCCGAGCTTCCCAAGATAATCGCCATCGGCAAGAAGGCAGGGGAGTATTTCGCCAAGCGCGATTATGAAATCGTGGCATCCTACGCGAATATCGCCGAGGACATCAAGCCCAGCACCGCGCAGGATATTGCGGATCTGGCAATTGATATGTTCGCAAAGGGCGAGGTGGACGAGGTACGTGTGTTCTACACGATGTTTGTATCGTCTATGTCGCAGCAGCCCGAAAATATGCGTGTGCTGCCGATGGATACCGTGCAGCTTGAGGGCTACGGCAAAATGACTTACGACCCCTCTCCGGAGGCGGTGTTCAACCGAATTGTACCGCGGTTCACCGCAAGCCTGATTCAGTGCGCGGTGGTGGAGAGCTACGCTTCGGAGCAGGGCGCGCGCCGCACGGCGATGGAAAGCGCGACCGACAACGCGGACGCGATGACCGAAAGTCTGTCGCTGCTGTATAACCGCGCAAGACAAGCGAGCATCACGACCGAGATTATCGACATTGTGTCGGGTGCGTCGTCGCAAAGTTAATCAATTGAAGTTTTAGCAATTCCTAAAGAAAGGAAAAGTTTAAGATGGCTAATCAGAATATCGGAACGATAGTTCAGGTTATCGGCGCGGTTCTGGATATCAGGTTCGCACCCGAGAATCTGCCCAATCTGCTTAACGCTATCGAGATCGACAACAACGGCTCTAAGCTTGTTGTTGAGGTGGCGCAGCATATCGGCGATGACATCGTCCGCTGTATCGCAATGGGCAGCACGGACGGTCTTGTGCGCGGTATGGAGGCAGTCGATACGGGAGCGTCCATTAAGGTTCCCGTGGGCGAGCAGACGCTTGGACGTATCTTTAACCTCCTGGGCGAGGCGGTTGACAACAAGCCACAGCCCGAAACCGAGGAAAAGTGGGAAATTCACCGCACCGCTCCCACATTTGAGGAGCAAGAGGCATCAAATGAAGTTCTTGAAACGGGCATAAAGGTCGTTGACCTTATCGCGCCATACCTCAAGGGCGGAAAAATCGGCTTGTTCGGCGGTGCGGGCGTTGGCAAGACGGTACTTATTATGGAGCTTATCAACAACGTTGCAAAGCAGCACGGCGGTATCTCCGTGTTTACGGGCGTTGGTGAGCGTACGCGTGAGGGTAACGACCTTTACCGCGAAATGACGGAATCGGGCGTTATCAATAAGACCGCGTTGGTTTACGGTCAGATGAACGAGCCGCCCGGAGCGAGAATGCGTGTTGCGCTGTCGGGACTTACTATGGCGGAGTACTTCCGCGATAAGATGGGTCAGGATGTATTGTTGTTTATCGACAACATCTTCCGTTTCACACAGGCAGGTTCGGAGGTTTCCGCGCTGCTTGGACGTATGCCGTCCGCCGTTGGTTATCAGCCGACACTGGCGACCGAGATGGGTGCGCTTCAGGAGCGTATCACCTCCACGAAGAAAGGCTCTATCACATCGGTTCAAGCGGTTTATGTTCCCGCCGACGACCTTACCGACCCCGCGCCCGCGACAACGTTCGCGCACTTGGACGCGACAACGGTTCTGTCGCGCGATATTGCGTCGATGGGTATTTACCCGGCGGTTGACCCGCTTGGCTCGACATCGAGAATCCTCGCTCCCGAGGTAGTGGGACAAGAGCACTATGAGGTTGCCCGTGCGGTTCAGGCAACGCTTCAGCGTTATACCGAGCTTCAGGACATCATCGCGATTCTCGGTATGGACGAGTTGTCCGACGAGGATAAGCTGACGGTATCCCGCGCGAGAAAGGTTCAGCGTTTCCTGTCGCAGCCGTTCTCAGTTGCGGAGCAGTTTACCGGTATGGAGGGCAAGTATGTGCCGATCAAGGAAACGATCCGCGGCTTTAAGGAGATTCTTGAGGGTAAGCACGATGATTTGCCCGAGTCGTCGTTCCTGTTTGTCGGAACAATCGATGAGGCTGTCGAGAAGGCTAAGCAGGGCGGTTGAGAAAACGCAGGCAATCCGCGAAAGCGAGTGAAGCTGAAATGAGTGAAACGAACGAGGGTTCGCTCGGCTAGTTCGTTGCATATTGTGCAGCAATGCGTAACGAACGTTTCGCGGATTGCAAATCAAAATCCGGCAATCCGCGAAAGCGAGTGAAGCCGAAATGAGTGAAACGAACGAGGGTTCGCTCGGCTAGTTCGTTGCGTATTGCGCAGCAATGCGTAACGAACGTTTCGCGGATTGCAAATCAAAATAAGGAGGAACAATGACTCCGTTTAAGTTACAGATTATTACGCCCGAAAAGACCGTTTTCGATGGTGAAACGGAGCAGATTATAGTCCGTACCACAGTCGGCGATGTTGGTATTCTGAACGGTCACGAGCCGTACTGCGCCGCGATTGCCATTGGTCAAATGCGGATTATGATTGACGGCGCGTTTCGGCGCGCGGCGACATCGGGCGGGATTTTGAAGGTGTCGAAGGAAAAGACCACGATCCTTGTGCAGACCTGCGAATGGTCGGACGAGATTGACGTGAAGCGCGCCAATGCCGCGAAATCCGCCGCCGAGGAGCGAATCAAGGCGGCAAAGAGCGACAAGGAGTTGCTGCTTGCCGAGGCAAAGCTCAAACGCGCCCTTAACCGAATCGACACATCGGGCTTTAATTAAAAATCTCACAAGAGGAAAATAGAGTGTTGAATCTCCCTTCCGAAAGGTGGGGAGATTCGCGTAAATAAAGGCAAGGTTGCTTTTGTTTCTTGCGTAAATTAAATTATGAAGGGATTGATCCATTTGAATTCCAGAGTTGGAAGAAAGCTATTATTGGCAATAATTGTATGCATCGCGCTTACCGTTGCGATTGTGAATACATTTACAACTGTGCGTTGGTCATCGCATACGACCGAGCTTATGCTCTCGCACACGAAAACGAGCACCAACATTCTGTTAAGCGGTATGAAATCTCAACAGGCGCGATGCACCAATTTGACAAATGTTGTTGACATAGCAGTTAAGCAGAACGCAAATACAGATTTTAACAGCGTCTGGCAAGAACAAAAGCAAACCGACAGCGATTTTATGGCGATTTTTGACGCTAACGGAAACATAATATGGAAAAGTGACAATTTCGATTTGGCGGATTTCGATATTAACACCATTGGAAACGGATATGAGGGAATCGTGGCGGATTCTAAAGCAGGTCTTACTGTTCAGTCCGCTATGGCGCTCACTGAAGACGGCAATCGCTCCGGTGCTGTTGTTGCGGGTATGCTCTTAAGCGAGAATAGCTGGCTTGACGAGTTTAAGGCAGAAACGGGCAGCGAGTTTACGATATTCAACGGCTCAACCCGCTATGCAACAACTGTTGAAAACAACGGAAAACGCGCAGTCGGCACGGATATGTCGCAGAACGTCAACAATACTGTTTTGGGTAAGGGACAATCATATTCGGGAACCGCCGATATTCTCGGTCAAAAGCACTATGTAAACTATGAGCCTATGTACGACATTAACAACAAGCTCGTAGGCGCGTATTTTTCGGGAATTTCCTCCTCGGAATCCGATAGCCTGAAATACTCCACAATATTTGCGTCAATTCTTGTCGCGGTTATTGTCGGAGTGTTGTCAATGGCAATTTTTACGGTAATTACTGTAAAAGCCGTTATCAATCCCATTAAGGAAGCGGAAAAGCTGGCAGGCGAAATGAGCAAGGGTCAGCTTAGCAATATAAATGCCAATATGAAACTCGGAAACGATGAGATCGGTGATTTTGTGCGCAACCTGCAAGCTACTGAGGAATCGCTCAGCAGTTACATAACCGATATTAAGAATGTTCTCGCGCAAATGGCGTCGGGAGATTTCACGGCTAAACCCGAGGTTGAGTATATCGGCGACTTTACCGAGATAAAGGTATCGTTTGACCGGATAAGCGAGGCTTTGAGCGAGATAATCGGGGGAATTTCGAAAACCTCAAATGATATTACAAACGGTGCGGGGCAGATTTCCGAGGGTTCACAGGTTCTCGCAGAGGGTACAACAAGGCAGGCAGCTTCTGTTGAGGAGCTTTCCGCTACAATCAACGAGATAACCGATCAAACTGAGCAGAACGCGAACAATGCCAGGGAAGCGGGACGTATTTCCGCCGAAAGCACAAAAAAAATCGAGTATCAGAACAGTGAGATTCAAAATATGCTCTCCGCGATGGAGGAGATCAAGTCGAAGTCCGACCAGATTCGCAATATCATCAAGGCTATCGATGATATTGCGTTCCAGACCAATATTCTCGCGCTGAACGCGGCTATTGAGGCGGCGCGCGCGGGCGCGGCGGGAAAGGGATTTGCCGTTGTGGCTGATGAGGTTCGCACGCTTGCCGCGAAAAGCGCGGAATCCGCGCAGCAGACAGGCGAGCTTATCACCTCGACTCTCGAAGCGGTGGACAAGGGTACGAATATTGCGGAGGCGACCGCAGAAGCAATGAAGGACGTTATCGAGTTCTCCAACCGTACAAACGAATATATCAACGGAATTTCCACCGCGTCCGAGCTGCAGGCGGAATCAATAAAGCAAGTCAAGCTCGGAATCGAGCAGATTTCCGTGGTTGTTCAGCAGAACTCGGCTACCGCGGAGCAATCAGCGGCTTCGTGCGCCGAACTTAACAACGTGGCGGTAGGTCTGCGCGACCAGATTTCCAAACTTAAGGTTTAAGGTGAAATTCTTGTTTGGACAAGCCCTGTATAAACTCGTGATTCTCCCCGCCAGCCCGGCTCGGGTCGCCGTGCGGCGGGGAGAGAATCACATAAAAAGTCCCCCTTTTGTGAGGGGGATTTTTTTATTTCATTTTGAACTTGAAAGAGAAATTGCAAAACTCCGAGTCGGACGGTTGAATTTCATCATAGTCGATTTTGAAATCGCACGCGTAAATATCCTTATCTGCGGACTTTGCAATGAAGAACTCGTCCTTGTCGAATTGAAACTCATTACAGTAAAGCTCATTGTTCGCATCATCGGTTATTGTGATTTCCACTTTGCCATTGGGAGCATTTCGAGGTTCGTCTAAATCCTTGAATCCGAAATAAACCACACTGAATCCATTTTCATTGCGATATACCGTAATATCGCACAAGCTGTCCATATTCATAATGCACCTCCGGATATGTATCAGACATTGTTATCATATATACATTATATCACATAAAAGTAATATTGTCAAGTGTTTTTTAAC
>CAMWMN010000058.1 GCA_947175385.1 uncultured Clostridia bacterium
CGCCACCACAACCACACCTCCCCGCGACACACCAACCCCCCCCCCCCGCGGCTACCCCGCCGCGCAGCGGAGCTTTCACGGCGAGGCTAGCACAAACGCGAAGCGTTTGTGCGGTGCGGAATTTGCTTTTCAATCAGCGTGGTTTTGAATTTGCCATTAAAATAAGGGGTAATTATGTATAAATTTGTAATGTATAACGGCAGCGTGTACAGGGAAACGCATAATGTTTTCACGAAAAGCCAATGTTTCGTGACTCAATTTAAGGAGAAGACAGACGATTCCTTTTACGACTATCTGGATTATCTGGATAGTTATGCAAGAGATATTGGTTCGGGCGATATATATGATCTGTATGAGGTCGAGTTTTATATCGTGTATAACGATACAAGCAAGACGACAGAAACGGTTGCCAAAGAGTTAAAGGCAAAAGAGGAAGAGGGACGCACTATCGGCAAGTTTGCCCGTGATTGTATATTCGATCACCTATGGTGCGTAAATGAAGATTCGGCATACCGCCTGACCGCCGAAATAGAGAATAATAAGGTCGCGATAGCGTTCAATTGCGAGAGCTGTTCCGATGACTGGATTGCGCTGAAATCCAAACCCGGCGGTTTTTCCATGGAAGGCTGGTGCAGTAAAATAGTGGACATTCACGACTGCGACAAGCTGTTGGTAAGGTACACCTATCGGGTTCTTAAGGGAGAAGATCTTCTGCGGGATAAGAAGGTCGTAGAGGTAACCATGAACCCGGAGGACTTCAAAGCGGAGATGCTGAAACACAGGCTTGCGAACATATAAAGCCGTTTGAACATTAAGAAAAGGTAAGGTGTCATAAATGGAAAAAGTGAATATGTATATACCACTTACGGAAGACGAGATTATACCAACAAATGTCAAGGAAGAAATAGAAGCGCGTATTAACAACTACAATTCCGAGCGAAGCACGGAGGCATATGACATAGTGGATGTCGGAGTGCATAGCCTCGGACAGTATGCCAACGAGTATCAGGTATATGAATTTGCGCGGGCTATGGCTGTTCTGGAACTCGCGAGAGAGGGAAGATTGGCTTACCGGGTATGGGGTTTAAGCGCGGATATCGCTTTCAATAACGGCGATTTGGAGATATGCAGAGAGTTTGTGACCCGTGAAATCAAGGAGTCCAGCAAGAGCGATGTTGCGAACAGCAACAAAGCCTATATCCCGCTCAGCAAAGAAAGCGCCGATGAAAATGTGGCGGACATTATGGGAATGATTACGGACGAGCTTGGCGAATTGACAGAGGACGATTATGAGAAACTTCTGAAGGATCTCGCCGCGCCGTTGGATCAATGGAGAAACCTGGAAGTCCCGAAATGGCAGGACAAAAATGCCTATAACATCGTGTATGAAATACTTCGGCTTTGTTATGAGCATAAGGCATACCGCACCGCATTGAGATTGTCGGGATTGCTGTATGTTGCCGATGAGCGTAAGAAGATGCCTAACCTTGTAAAAACAAATATACTCGTGGGAAAGATAGCGTATGAGTTAGGGTATATGGAAACGGCGAGAAGATGCTTCCTGTTTGCCGACAGGGATACCTCAAGGAAAAAGCGGGAACCTTTTCCGGAAGAATACCGCGCATTTCTGGAGCAGGAAACAAAGCTCGAAATAACCGATGAGGTTCTGGAAAAACAGAAATTCATTGATGATGGTATTGCAAGCGGAAAATTCAAAACTTATACCCTGGAAGAAGTCCACCAATACTATGACGGCGAGCTGGAAATCGAGTTCCTTGACTCCGAGAAGAAGGACAAGGAGCGCAAAAAGCTCGGCGAGAAGGCGGTGAATGCCTACGAAAAACACGCGGACGGCGACGCTGAGGAAAGGCTGAAAGGAATTGACGCGGCATTTAAGGTGTTCACGGAAGAACCGGAGGTTTATGAGGAAGCGGCATATCTTTATTTCCTGAAAGCGAATATTTATCTCGACAAGGACGACCTTGAAAACGCGTATGCCTGCATAAAGAAAGCATACGGCTGCAAGAACGGAACCAGAAACGGTATGGTTCTTCTCTGCACGGCGATCATTCTCGGCAGAATGGGAAGAAACAAAGAGGCGACTGTTTATGTGTTCCGCGGCCATATTCTCTGCGGCGAGGAATTTGTTTCGGAAAAACTCGGCGAGAGTGCTATAGAAGCATTGGAAAACTACCTGGATTGAAAGGAGCTCATTATGGAGATCATCAATGAAGCGAACGATAAGTTCAAGGGTATGCAGGACGAAATTTGCGGATTTCTGTTTGATTTTTTGCGGAAGATCAACGAGGTTGAGGAGAGTACCTTTAAGCGCAGTGAGGAGCTTCGGAAAAACAAGAAGAAGCTCGGTATTCCCGATCATATTGTAGGTCCGGGCGAAAACGAGCTGTGGGCAGAGTACAAGCAGCAGCTTCGCGAGCTTATACCGCCGCATATTACCGAAAAGCTCCGCAAAAGGGGATTCGGCGGTTCAATGGGCGATAGGGGTACTTATTTTTATCTTAAGGAGAACGAAGAGTGCACGGCTAATTTCATTATGAAAACCGCCGCAAGAGCCGTTGTGATAACGCATTACAAGACTTGGACCGGTGAGACGCACAAATTCGTTGTCAAAAACGAGGATGGCGTATGGCTTGTGGACGCGGTTTACGCCGGCTATGAGGACGAACCCGACAAGTGGTCGATAAGGGGAATCATTTGATTGTAAAGACAGCATTAACACGGCAATAACCCAAAACAATTTTTCGGGTTGCACGCAAATCCAAAAAATGTCAAAATTCGCGTCAGCGAATTTTGACCGGTTCCGAAATGCCGCCGAAGTGAGCGCAGCGAACGGCGGCGGTATTTTGGAATTTTGGATTTGCAAATTAAAAACAGGAGGATTTTATGAGTAAGAAGTCAATTTTGAACATTCCGATTAAGGTGGATTTCAGCGACATTTACAGTCTGTCTGACTTGACAATCGGAACAGGAGTTGCGCGTCAGCGCGCGTTCGGAGAGGTTATCGGCGACAGTGACTGGAGTGTCGATCTCGACGAGATGACAATCTCTTTCGGCGACAAGACGTTCGGCTGCTCGATTATCGGCTCGGAGAGCGATGTTTCGGATACCTGGCTTTGGGGCTGGGCGAATCCGCATAATGGCTGGACCGAGGAACAGACCGCCGCGGGAATCCAAGCGCGCGAGGCACTTTCCGAGTGCGATGAGTTCACCGTGCCGAGCTATGAGCTTGATGAAACACGCAACGGTCATAACCTCTCGATGATTATCACCGCGCTTTCCGAGGAGAACGTGGCATACTACCGCTGTCCGACCGGCAAAGGCGCGATTTTTCTCCAAGTGAAAGACGTACCCGATGAAGCGTTCGCGCCGACAAGCGTTCCCGATATTGCAAGTGACGCTATGCAGATAATTCAGGGTATGGAATGCGACCATTTGCTGATTTTCGCGGGAATGCTGTATCAGAACGGCTATGAGTTCACCGCGACCGATACCGCGTTGGACTGCGACTTCGGCGAGGGCAAGCTTCATGTGGATCTGGAGCTTGTTGATGACGGTATGCACAGAGCAACCGGAGTGGAAATCAGCTGATTTCACGAAAATTTCACGTGAAAAACATATGGATTACATAGCGATTTGTTAAAATTAACTATGTAATCAAAAGATTACTGATTAATTAGTCAACCATTCTTTTCATATAATTACCAACCAAACCACATTAATGCCCCTTGGGAAACCGAGGGGCATTAATGTTTTTGGAATATTTTTGCTTTCGTGTGAATAAAATTCAACAAAGGAGAGTGAAAATATGGGAAAATTAAAATCTGTCATTATCGGAGCGGCGTCGATTTTCACCGCGATTCTGAGCTGTTCCGACTCAATTGCCGGACAAGCCGTCCGCAGCACGGCATATCTGGCGGCGGGGGTTACATACGAGGAAACGTCCGAATCAACTGAATCCGTAGATTCATCAAGCACCGCATCGTCCACCGAATCAACAAGTTCCACAACCTCCACATCGTCTGTGGAATCGATACGATCCGATGCTTCGACCGCTTCCCAACCCGAAGAGCCGCCGAAAGCTGTCGGAAAGATAATCACCCTGAATCGAAGTACGGACACGGACGACACCGATTATTCGAAGTTCACCACCCGCACCGGGGAAATCTCGCGGTATGCGTTCGGGAAGTCCGCCGCGACAAATTATGTGACTCTGAACGGCGGAGCGCAAGTCCAGAACCTCACCGATGTAACGTGCGAAACGCTTGCCAAAGCCGCGAAATCCCTTCCGCCGCTCGGAAAGGTCGAAAATCCCGCGGAACTGCCCCAGGTGCTGATTTACCACACCCACACCACCGAGAGCTATTTTCCTCATGCCGATTGGTATGATGAGGACTGCCCCGATCGCTCGCGAGACTGCTCGCGCAATATGACGGCGGTCGGTGACGCGATATGCAATGCGCTTTCCGAGCGAGGAATCGCCTCGGTTCACGATTGTACGGTTCACGATTATCCGATGTACACTGGTGCTTATTACCGCTCCGCCGACACGGTGGAAGCCGCTCTCGCGAAATATCCGAGCATAAAACTGGTATTGGACATTCACCGTGACGGAATCGCCGACTCGGACGGCACTCCAATTGCTCCCGTTATCACTATAAACGGCAAAAGCGCGGCGCAGTTTATGATAATCTCGGGTTGTGATGACAAAGACGAGCTTGATCTTCCGAATTATATGGAGAACTTCAAGACCGCGTGTCTGGTTCAGCGCGCCGCCGAAGCCGCGTATCCGGGGCTTGCGCGGGCGGTGCTGTTTGACTACCGCAACTACAATCAGCACATCTCCGCCGGTTCGCTGCTGATAGAAGTCGGAAGTCAGGCGAATACGCTTGATGAGGCGGTTTATACCGGAGAGCTTATCGGGAACATTCTCGCGGATTCAATTTCCGAATTGCAGTAACAAAAATCCCCCTCACATCGGGGGGATTCAGTTTGTTGAAAAAGTCAATTTTCAATTATATTGTTCAGACTATCGAGAAACACTCGCAGACGAGGAAACCGCAAAGCGGCGGAGAACGGTGCAAGGGTTTATCGACAGTCTGAGGGGGATTTTCATTATTTAACTACAATATTTACCAGTTTATTTGGAACGGCGATTTTCTTGATTATCGTCTTTCCGTCCGTTGCTTTTTGGACTTCGGGCAGCTCCAGAGCTATCGAAATAAGCGTTTCGGAGTCGGAATCAACGGGAGCGTTGAAACGCGCCTTCACCTTTCCGTTTACCTGAACCGCAAGCTCCACGGTGGAATCCGCGCAGAGAGCCTCGTCATATTCAGCCCACTTCTGCTCGTGAACCATCTCTCCATACAGCTTTTCAAACAGCTCGGACGCGATATGCGGCGCGAACGGGTTAAGGAGAATCAGCAGCGTGCGGAACTCCGCGCGGTTGAATCCGCCCGCGTTGTCCGCATCATTCAGCAGAGCCATCATCGCGGCGATGGCGGTGTTGAACTTCAGGCTCTCGATGTTCTCCGAAACCTTTTTGATGGTCTTATGCATTGCCGAGCGCAAAGCGTCCGAATATTCATCGCCGTCCTTAAGATTCTCGGACATTCCCCAGACGCGCTCCAAGAAACGCTTTACGCCCTTAATGCCCTCCTCTTGCCACGGCGCGGCTTTCTCAAAATCGCCCACGAACATCTCATACAGGCGCATTGTATCCGCGCCAAAATCGCGAACCACCTCATCGGGATTGACAACATTGTGCAGAGACTTTGACATCTTGCAGAACTTTCCGGGGTTTTGGGGGTCTTTTCCGAGAATCATTCCGTGAGAGGTGCGCTTTGCGTACGGCTCTTTACAGGAAACAATGCCCTCGTCATACAAGAACTTATGCCAGAAACGGCTGTACAACAAATGCAGCGTGGTGTGCTCCATACCGCCGTTGTACCAATCCACGGGCAGCCAGTATTTCAGAGCCTCCTTGCTTGCAAGCTCCTTATCGTTGGTGGGGTCGGTGTAGCGCAGGAAGTACCAGCTCGAACCCGCCCACTGCGGCATTGTATCGGTTTCGCGCTTTGCTGCTCCGCCGCACTTCGGACAGGTGGTGTTGATAAAGCTCTCCAGGGTGGAAAGTGGGCTTTCGCCGTTGTCGGTGGGCATATAGCTCTCCACATCGGGGAGAGTCAGCGGCAGCTCACTTTCGGGAAGTCCTACCCAGCCGCATTTCTCGCAATACACAACGGGAATCGGTTCACCCCAGTATCTCTGGCGGCTGAACACCCAATCGCGGAGCTTGAAGTTGACTTTTTCGCGACCGATACCCTTTTCGGTGATCCACCCCTTGATTTTGACTTTCGCGTCCTCTACGGACAGACCGTCAAGAAAATCGGAGTTGGTGAGAACTCCCGTTGCGCAGTCGGTGAACGCTTCTTTCTGAACATCTTCCCCGCCCTTGACAACCTCGATAATCGGCAGATTGAACTTCTTGGCGAACTCCCAGTCGCGGGTATCGTGCGCGGGAACAGCCATAATCGCGCCCGTTCCGTAGCCCATCAGCACATAGTCCGAGATGAAAATCGGAATCTCGCGTCCGTTTACGGGATTAACCGCCATAACGCCGTCCAGCTTGACGCCTGTCTTATCCTTGTTCATTTCGGTGCGGTCGAAGTCGGACTTGCGCGCCGCCTCCGCCTGATACGCGCGGATTTCGTCCATATTCCCCAGCTTGTCCGACCAAGTGTCGATAAGCGGGTGCTCGGGGGAAATTACCATATAAGTCGCGCCGAACAGCGTATCGGGGCGCGTGGTGTAAATCAGCAGTTCATCGCCGAGAGTGGTCTTGAACGTAACCTCCGCGCCCGTGGAGCGTCCAATCCAGTTTACCTGAGCGGTCTTTATCTTCTCGAAATAGTCCACAGAATCCAGGTCGTCAAGGAGCTTTTGCGCGTAGTCGGTGATTTTCAGCATCCACTGATTCTTCACCTTGTGGATCACCTCGCCGTGACAGCGTTCGCAAGTGCCGTTCACAACCTCTTCATTCGCGAGAACGACCTTACACTGCGTGCACCAGTTTACGTTCATTTCCTTTTTATAAGCCAATCCCGCGTTAAACAGCTTGAGGAATATCCACTGAGTCCACTTGAAGTAATTCGGGTCGGTGGTGTTGACCTCGCGCTGCCAGTCGAACGACATTCCCAACATCTTGAGTTGGCTGCGGAAACGGTTGACGTTACGTTCCGTGACGATTGCGGGGTGGATTTTGTTCTTTATCGCGTAATTCTCGGTGGGCAGACCGAATGCGTCCCAGCCCATCGGAAAAAGAACGTTATAACCCTGCATACGGCGCTTTCTCGCGACAATATCCATCGCGGTGTACGGGCGCGGGTGACCAACGTGCAGTCCGTCGCCCGACGGATACGGAAACTCCACCAGTGCGTAGTACTTTGGCTTTGTGAAGTCATTCTCCACATGGAATGTGCGGTGCTCGTCCCAATAGGTCTGCCATTTGCTTTCAATGGCGGCAAAATCGTATTTCATATGTCATTGTTCCTTTCAAATAGAGTATATAAACATACATTTTAATTATACCATAAATTCAAAGATTTGTCAAGTACCGAAGCCAACAATAAAATCTCCCGGAAATTAAACCGGGAGATAACTTTGACCATGCCCCATCACTGCGAGTGTCAATAGATCGCAAATAAATATAAACGGATTTTGCGTTTGTTGAAAATCACCAAAAACTATGTGCGGGTTTTGTGCAGAATTACCGTTGACAAAATCCAAATAATATAGTATTATAATCATATAAATATGAAAAATATGATTTACATGAGGAGAACAAATTATGTCAATGCCTAAAGGAAAACACATTTTTGGAACTGTAAAGGTGGGAGAACGTGGACAAATTGTAATTCCCAAAGAGGCAAGAGAAATATTTGATATCAAATCCGGGGATACGCTTTTGGTTCTCGGAGATAAAAAGAAGGGAATTGCCATTGTAAAATCCGATGTAATGAAGGATATTGCGTTAAAAATATTAAAAGGTTTGGGAGAAGATGGAGAATGATATTATGATTGATAAAATTTTTACATCAAAAGTGTGTTTTGCTGTTTTTCTGATTGCAGCGGCGGGCGACCTTGCTGTACCTTTTTTCATTGCACCATTCAGTGAATACGACCATCTTAAAATGGTTATGAGCGCACTTGGAAATCATAACAGACCAATGTCTGCACTTTATAATTTGTGGCTGATAATTGTGGGGACAGTTTTTCTTCTTTCAGCAATTGCATGGTACAAAATGTATTCAAAAATCTCCGTTCCTCTTGCGGTATGGCTATCAATAATTATCGCCATATATGCTATCGGCGGCTGTGTTTTATCGGGGATTTTTCCTGTAGGCGAGACAAAAGAATTGGCAACTATACCCGCGAAAATTCATGGTATCAGTTCTTCAATTGGTTTTATGATATTTTTATCTTGCCCGTTAGTAATCGCATTGCTTTCGTTTCGCCAACACAAAACATTGGTTGGTGTTATTTCGTTGATCTTTTTTGCAGCCGCTGTAATATTTTTTGCGTTTTTTATCATGTCTGATAAGGAGCGGTTTCATGATACCATTATCTCATTCGAGGGTCTTTGGCAGCGCCTTAGTCTACTTTGTATGTATGCGCCACTTATGATTATTTCATTAGATCGGTTGTTTCAAAAAAATACTTAACAAAATTGAAAACTCTAAAGATGGATCTTGAAGTAGTTAAGCGCAGTTAACCAATCTGTTGAACAGTTTATTTCGGAGCTTGAAGCCTACATTGAATGGTATATAATACCAAATGTACCAAACTGGGGCTTGATGGATTATCTCCTGTTGTTTTCAAGCTTAAAGCTGCATAGCAGCCAAGATCGCTCTTACCACAATTCCATATTAAACGCAGATGTAAAGGCAACCCCGCGTAAAGTATGATCTTTGCGCGGGGTTGCCTTAATTATTTTTCACAAGAATGAATAACCTTAACAGGACAGGAAGCCATGCACTCTCCGCAGTTTGTACAGAGATCATAATTGATTGAGGCATGGAAGTTTTCGACCTTTACCGCACCGTTCGGGCACTTTTTTTCGCAGATCTTACAGCCGATGCAGCCGTTTTTGCAGCCTAGCTTTGTAGCTTTTCCGTTATCCGCCGACGAACAGAGTACGTCGATATGCTTTGCAAGCGGCTTTATCGAGATGAGCGAATTTGGACAGACATTTGCACACTTTCCGCAAGCAGCGCAGAGCGACGGAATCACCTTTGCCACGCCGTTCACCACCTTGATTGCATTGTGCTCACAGACCGAAACGCAGTCTCCGAGACCGATACAGCCGTACTTGCAAAGTCCCGTACCGCCGTAGAAACGCTTAACTGCCTTGCAGGACTGAACTCCGTCAAAGTCGAAAGCAGTTCCCGTGGCATTGCAGTCGCCGTTACAGCGAACGACAGCAGTCATTGGGATTACCCCGGCAGCCGATCTGCCTAAAATTTCAGCGATTTTTTCGGCAGCGTCCGCTCCGCCGGGACGGCAGAGATTGGTTTCTGCGCCGTTGTTCACAATAGCCGATGCGTAGTCTGCACAGCCGGCATATCCGCAGGCTCCGCAGTTAGCCTGCGGAAGCGCGGCTCCGATTTTCTCAATGCGCTCATCGACCTCAACATGAAAGATCTTAGCGGCAACAGTCAGAAGAATGCCTGCAAGAATACCGCATATTCCGAGAACGAGCGCGGGAATAATATAAGTCATAATGTCCGCACCTCCTTAGCTGAACAGTCCCGAAAAGCCCATAAAGCTTATCGAAACAATCGAAGCTGCAATGAGAGTAGCAGGAACTCCCTTGAATGTCTCGGGAATATCTGCATATTCAAGCTTTTTACGGACACCCGAGAAAATAACGAGTGAAAGCATGAATCCGAGACCTGCGCCGAGAGCGTTTACTATCGATTGAACAAAGCTGTAATTGTTGTCGATATTGAGCACCGTAACTCCGAGTACGGCGCAGTTGGTCGTGATGAGCGGCAAATATACGCCGAGAGACTTATAAAGCGACGGTATGCATTTTTTTATCATCGTCTCAACAAGCTGAACGAACAAAGCGATAACAAGAATGAACAGAACCGTATCAAAGTATTCAAGTCCGTTGGGGACGAGTATTCCATGATGTATCGGGTATGTAACGAGCGTAGCGCATATCATTACGAACGTTACGGAAATACCCATTCCCGCTGCGCTGTCGAGCTTTTTTGAAACTCCGAGGAACGGACATATACCCATGAACTTCGAGAGAACGAAGTTATCGGTGAGCATAGCCGCAAGTAATATGACCATTAAGCTTTTCATTCGCCTTCAGCCTCCTTTTTATCGCATTTTCCGGACAAGGGGCAGTTGTCGCAGCTTCCGCACTCGATTTCCTGCGGAGGCTTCTTGTGGGAGAGCTTATTTACGAGAGCGATTATCATTCCAAGAGTGAAAAATCCGCCTGCCGGCATTATGAACAGCAGCATCGGATTAGAGCTGAGCACGGGAATCTCCATACCAAACCACTTCCCCGCGCCGATAGTCTCACGGACAGAGCCCATGAGGAATAATGCAAGCGTAAAGCCCAGACCCATTCCTATAGCATCGCAGATCGATGCCGCAACACCGTTTTTGCTTGCAAACATCTCCGCGCGTCCGAATATAATGCAGTTTACCGTGATAAGTGTGAGATAGATACCGAGACTGTCGTAAAGATCGGGAACGAAGCCCTCAAGGAGAAAGCCGATGAGCGTTACGAAGCTGGCGATAATAACGATAAATGCGGGAATCCTGACCTTGTCGGGGATCACTTTTCTCAGAGCTGAAATAACTATATTTGAACCGAGAAGAACAAACGTAGTGGCAAGTCCCATTCCTATGCCGTTTGCCGCCTGTGTTGTTACAGCCAGAGTAGGACACATTCCGAGGAGCATCACGAGAGTAGGATTTTCCTTTATGATGCCTTTTGTCAGTTCTTTCCCGAGCGAGCTTTTCTTATCAGCCATTTAATATCGCCTCCTTATTTTCGTTATAGACCTTCAAAGCCGTGTCAACCGCGTGCTTCATACCCTTTGAGGAAAATGTCGCTCCGCTGATAGCATCAAAGCCGTAGCTGTCGTCTGACGCGCCGATAAATTGCTTGCGGAACGATTCCTCGTCACGCACCTTAGAGCCGAGACCGGGAGTTTCACCGAGTGCGACAAATTCTATGCCGTAGACCGCACCGCTTTCATCGAATCCGATAAGAACGTCAATTCCGCCCTTGGAATAGCCGTCAGCAACGATCTCAACAGCTGTCTTGCCGTCCGATGTCACCGCGATGTTCTTGATCTCATCACAACCGAAGTTGCTGTCGAGCATTTTTATTTCGCAGTCGCCGAAAAGCTGTTCAACTGTTTTGCTGAATTTAAGCTCCTTCTGTCTGGCGATACTGTCCTTTGTGACCTCGTGAGCAAATGCCAGCAGCAAAGCCGCAGCAGTGCATATGATCGTAAGAACTATTGTTGGAAGGATCTTGTCTTTCATTGCTGCTTATCCTCCTTTGCGCCGAATATTTTGGTACGTGTTACCTGTTCAATATACGGGGTAAGCACGTTCATGAGAAGTATCGAGAACGAAACACCCTCGGGATATGAGCCGAAATGCCTGATAATAAATGTTATGATGCCGCAGCCGAGTCCGAATACGATTTTGCCCTTGGTTGTGATAGGCGTAGTCGCATAATCGGTAGCCATAAAGAATGCTCCGAGGAATACTCCTCCCGAAAGGATCGCATAAAGAGGATCGTCGCCGGCGATAAACGAAAGAAGCGCAAGGGCTCCGATAAAGCCGACAGGAGCCGCAAGTGAGATGATCCTTCTTGCAGCGAGGTAAAGACCTCCGATGAGAAGTGCCAGAGCGCACGTCTCGCCAAGACATCCGCCGACCTTGCCGAGGAAGAGATCCATATACGATGCGTCGCCGCTGACAAGGGGGGTAGGACCCGTAACGGCATCGATACCGTCCTTGTAGAAGAACGGAACCACCCAATTGGTCATAGCGGTCGGGAATGACAGCATAAGGACTATTCTTGCGGTGATAGCGGGGTTTGCGAAGTTCTGACCGATTCCGCCAAAAAGCTGCTTGACAATGACGATAGCCACGAACGAACCGACAACAGCCATCCAGAACGGCAGCGTAACAGGCAGGTTCATTGCGAGGATAACGCCCGTAACCACTGCGGAAAGATCGCCGATGGTGTTGTCGCGCTTCATGAGCTTTCGGCAGCAGAACTCGAATACCACACAGCTTGTGACGCATACGGCTGTGAGCAGAAGCGCGCGCATTCCGAAAATATAGCAGCCCACCGCCAAAGCAGGCAGAAGAGCAATAATGACATTAAGCATTATTGTAGATGTTTTTATGTAGTTTTCATCGTGCGGAGACGGTGAAACGATAAGCTTTTTCATTTTTTGAGCCTCCTTAATTTCTTGGAATAATAGATTTTGCGAGCTGATTTGTCTCTGCAAGCTTTCTGTTAGCCGGACAAACATAGGTGCAGCTTCCACAGTTCATGCAGAGCATTACCTTGAGCTGCTTCAGCTCGTCTATGTTTTTGATTTTATAAGCTCTGTCAATATCCGCAGGCATAAGTCCCATTGGACAGACTCTTACGCAGCGTCCGCAGCGTATGCACGAGGAGGTTTTTCGATCGTCATAAGTCTTTATCGCAAGCAGAGCGTTTGATGTTTTGACGACAGGCATATCCATATCGGGAATAGACATTCCCATCATAGGACCGCCGCCGATGAGCTTTATCACCGAATCGATATCGGTTTTGCAGAATTCCATGATCTCACGGAAAGATGTACCGATCACAGCACGAACATTCTTAGGCTCGCCGACTGCATTTCCGTCAACGGTGAGTCGTCTTGTAACGAGGGGCATACCGGTCTGAATATATCTGTACAGAAAAGCAGCCGTAGAAACGTTGAGCACGATAACTCCCGTATCGGCAGGGAGCTGTCCCTCCATTACAACTCTTCCCGTTGAATTGTAGATTATCACCTTTTCCGCACCCTGAGGATACGAGGACGGAAGAGTTATGATCTCGATTGAATCGTCCTCTTCGGTCATTTTCTCGAAGCATTTTATAGCCTCGGGTTTATTCGCCTCAACAGCGAGCTTGCAGCTCTTGATGCCGAGCTGTTCCTTGACGAGCCTGATCCCGCCGATAACATCATCGGGACATTCTATCATTTCACGGTAATCAGCCGTTATGTAGGGTTCGCATTCTGCAGCGTTGATAACGAGCGTATCTATGGGAGTTTTAGGGTTGAGCTTTATATGGGTAGGGAATCCTGCGCCTCCGAGTCCGCACGAGCCGCTTTCGCGTACAGCCTTGATAAAGCTGTCCTTATCCGTGATGACAGGCGGCTTTACGTCATCCGAAACCGTCTGAAGACCGTCCGTTTCGATCTCCACAGCCTTGCAGAGCGCACCGCCGACGGTGCGGTAATCGCTTACAGCCGTTACCTTGCCCGAAACGCCCGAGTGTACGGGAACACTGAACGGAGCGTCCGTATCGCCTATTTTCTGACCGACCTTTACCTCATCGCCAACCTTTACAAGCGGCTGACACGGCGCTCCCATGTTCATCCACATAGGTATCTTCACTCTTGAAGGCAGCGGAAAATCCACTGTTGCGCTGTTTTCCGTGTTTTTACGATGATTCAGCTTTATTCCGTTGAGTTTCTTCATATTTCTCTCCTTATCTTAAAAGCAAATTGCGAACCGTCAACATCGCCTGCGGCGATGTTGACTAGCTGAGCATCACGGCACACCGCTTCGCGGTATGCCGCGCCGCTCGCTTTCGCAATTTGCACGAGTCGACGGTAGGTGGTTTAGGGTTATATCGCGCTAAACTCGCACCCATCGGCGTGGCGCATGAGTTTTGGTTCCCTCGCTGCGCGGTGTAACGCGCCACTCGCATTTTGAATTTGCATTAATTGGGGGTAGGTTGCTGTGGGTTATAACGCGCTAAACTAGCCGCACGCAGATTATGCATTAGTATTATGTAAGTACGGCATGATAAGCTTAAAAACAGTTCCTGTGAATATTCCAGAAACAATGCCCGAAATAACAAGCACAGGCAGATATGAAAACGTCACAACGCTCCCCGTAAAGACCGAAGCCGCAGCGAGCTGACCTATATTGTGGAATATCCCTCCAAGCACCGACATCAGAAGTATGCCCGTGCCGTTTTCCGATTTGCGTGAAACGGCAAGGAAAGCTCCCATGACAGCGACTGAAAGAACACCCCCGCTGACCGACATACAAAAAGCCGACATTCCTCTTGTGATAAAGACAAAGCAGCTTTTGAGCACAGCGGTCGTCATTGCCGAAGCAAAGCCGAATTTTACGAGAACGACCATAATGACTATGCTCGATATGCCTGCCTTAACTCCGAGCGGAAGCGGTATGGGTATCATACTTTCGAGGAACTGTAAAGCCGATGCAAGGGCGAGCATAAGTCCCATAACGGCAATATAACGTGATTTTTTCATATGTTCCCCACTAACCTACCATAACATCGATGCTTTCATCCGAGTCGACAACGGCAACCGTGATCTTGTTGGGAACGCAGATTATACTCTGTCCCGATGAACCGATATAGCCTGTTTTTTCGCAGATTTTATCTGGGCAAGAGGCTTCGGTCAGGCGGATCTTTCCGTTTTTGATTTCAAATTCCGCATCGATACCGTCAAAGCGGAACAAGCCGTCCTCATTGAGCGCAAGCTCATGCCGAACATCTCCGCAGCGTATTACAGCCGTCCGTGAACCGCTGCCCGAACGGTTCATTATAAATATTGCCGCAATGCTACCGAAAAGAATGATCCCTATAATAACGGCCTCAAAAGGCTTTATCATGTGGAATTTTTTATTCATTTTTCCACACCTCGAGTTTATAACCGCAATCTTCGGCGAGTGAAAAATCAACATTTTCACTTATATAGATCGTATTTTTGTCGGTGACTGCGATGATCCCCAGCTGTGGATCTTCCATAAATTTTCCAAGCGAATCCGTTCCTTCAATGAAGATAAGCGTTGAAAGAAAATCCGAAAGAATACCGCTGCCGACGCTCAGTTGCGCGGCGTCCGTGCCGCGCTTTGGCGTCGGCTTTGCAACCTCCGTGTTGATGCCGCATATGACCGTTACCGAGGTGAGATCGGTCTCGCAGGGCATTCCGCTTGAGAGGTCGAAAATGTGGATATACCGCTTGCCGCCGATCTCAAAGAAGCGTTCGCAGCCTCCCGAGGTCGAAAGAAAGCATTCGTCCGTATGAAGCGTGCCGAGGGATCTTTCGCCGTCTGCCGGATCTCTTATCGAAACCGAGAATTTCTCGCCATTGGATTTCTTTCCGTGCAAAAGCACCGACGATGTCATGGAAACGATACAGTATTCGCCGCCGAGCTTTTCTGCGATCTTGTCCAGAGCATAGCCTTTTGCAACGCTGCCGACATCGATAGAGCCGTTTTCGTCGGCAAAGCTCATGGTGTCAAGCGAAAAC
>CAMWMN010000059.1 GCA_947175385.1 uncultured Clostridia bacterium
TAATAAAGAGATATTCAATTCAAAGGAGTGTTGCTGCGCTATGGTGGTTGCTGTTTGCGATGATGAGAGGGCATGGGCGTACGAGCTTAATGAATTGCTTAAAGAATATGAGAATGTCAGACATCTTGACGTTTTTGTATCTTACTATGATAACGGAACTTCGTTGATTGAGAGCGGGAAAAAATTCGACATAATTTTTATGGATTTTCAAATGGACGGACTAAACGGAATTGAAACGGCAAGGAAAATCAACGCGTTAAAAAAAGACGGAATAATTATTTTTGTAAGCTCATACACGAACGTGGCTCTTGATGCTTTTGAGGTGAGAGCATATCGTTTTCTGGCAAAACCCATCGATAAGGAAAAACTATTCAAGGCAATTGACGATTACAGATCTGAAATGGATTCCGACAACTTTCTGATATTCAAAACGCATGATGACGGAACAATCCGCATAAAGGTTTCCGAAATCATATATGTGGAGAGTCTGGGAAGTCATTCAAAAATACACACAAGCAAAACCGACTATGAGATACTCATAAATCTCAAGGCAATTCAAGGCAAGCTCCCCGAGGACAGATTTTTCCGATGTCATAAGGCGTTTATCACATCATTTCTGCATATAAAATCTCACGATAACAATGAAATTACATACGATGACGGTTCGGCGATCTATATCAGCCGTAACTTTCTGTCAAAATTCCGAAAAGCGTTCGAGATATACATTCTGAAGTATAATGCTATAGGAGGAAGAATATGATGGTTGCGGCAATTTCCGTTTTGTCCGAGCTGACAATGTCGCTTGTTGTACTTTATGGCATTTCGATGTTGGACAGCGTACCGAAAAATATCAGCCGCGCTAATTTAATAATCTCGTTAGCTTTTGTTGTATTGATAAGTGCTTGCTTTAATTTAATGTTTGGCTTTCAAAGCATAGTGCTTCAATCGGTATTCCTGATTGTATACTATTTGAAATTTGTCACTGCGGCAGTAATATTATACAAAGCACTCAATATAAAGATGATTTGTATAACCTTTATACTGCATTCAATTTGCAACATCTGCAAGACGAGCATATCCTTTGTAATTCCAATGGAACAGAACACCGCGACTTATTCAAGCGAGTTGTCTTTACTTGCAGTAAGGATTATCTTCTGGTTTTTAATGGTGGCTTTTAACAAACGAAAAGAAAAGAGTTATTTGAATAATATTCTTGAGATTTTGCCTAATTACACCTACATATTAGTGCTGATTAATTTATTCCTTGCCGATGGATTGATCGAGGCATCAAATTACATTTTCTTTGATACATCTTTGAAAGATACGACCGTAAAGGTGCTTGCCGTGTCTTTATCGTTGTGCGTATTTGCAACTTTGGTTTCCTTATTGTTTAGTGTCGTTTCAAGGAAGTATTTCAGCGATATAAACAGCATACTTGAAAAGCAAATTCAAACTCAAATAAGCTATTACGAGGAGCGCGAGAAAACCTATACCGAAATCAGGAGATTCAAGCACGATTACACTAACCATATCAACTGTATACGTTCAATGCTAAAGGCGAAAAGATATGACGAGGTTTCCGAATATCTGGGAAATATTACGGATTTGCTGCCTGCCAACCGATTTCTGTTTAATACCGGAAATTTTATTTCAGACGCGATCTTATCCGATAAGCAGAACCGCATAAGGGAGGATAATATTATAATTCAATTTGACGGCACGATTCCGACTTCAATTAATGAAACCGATCTCTGCATTATTCTCAGCAACGCTATAGATAACGCCGTTGAAGCAAGCCGTGAAATTAACGGTAAAAAGACAATTTCAGTATACGGCGGATTTAGTCACAGTTATTTTATTCTGACCGTGACTAATCCGACCAATAACACCACGATCAACAATAATGCTCTTCCGTTTACAACGAAATCCAATAAATCGGAGCACGGCTTTGGTTTGATGAACATCAAAAGCGTGGTAGACAAATATAACGGATATATGAAAGTTGAAAACAAAGATAATGTATTCACCTTGAGTTTAACGTTTAACAGCATTAATGTGACTTCATAAATTAAAGGCAACACCGCACGGAGATCGTGCGGTGCTGCCTTATTATCTCAGAATATCCTCCAGTGTATTCATCAGTTGTTCTATGTTTATGGGTTTAGGCACATATCCGTTCATTCCAGAGTCCATTGCCTCTTTTCTGTCCTCCTCAAAAGCGTTGGCTGTCATCGCAATGATCGGGATAGACGCCTTTACGGGATCGTCCAGTGCGCGAATGGCTCTTGTTGCCTGATAGCCGTTCATAATAGGCATCTGAACGTCCATCAGAATCACATTGTATGTATCGGCGGGTTTCTCTTTCATCATCTCCACAGCTACGCTTCCGTCGTCTGCCGTATCAATAGCGAAACCGGCAGCCTCAAGAATAGTCTGCGCTATCTCCTGATTCAGCTCGTTATCCTCTACCAACAGGATTCTCACTCCGTCAAAGCGCGGCTGCTTGGACGTATCCGTTTCCTCCGCGTTCTCTTTCTCCATATACGGCGCAGCAAGAACACTCCTCAACTCCGACATAAACAGCGGTTTGGAGCAGAACGCCGTCACGCCCGCCTCTCTCGCCTCCTCCTCGATGTCCGACCAGTCATAAGCGGTCAATATAATAATGGGAGTCATATCTCCGATAACTCTGCGGATTCGGCGAACAAGCTCTATACCGTTCATATCCGGCATCAGCCAGTCTATGATATACGCGCTGTAAGGCTCATTCTGCTCAAGAGCAAATTCCGTGCGGATAACCGCCTCATTTCCCAATGTCGTCCAATCGGGGCGCATACCGATGGCGGAGAGCATTTTGCTGACGCTGACGCAGGTATTCACATCATCGTCCACCACAAGCGCTCTGAGATCCGCGAGCTGCTCCAACCGCTGCGATTCCAGAGGACTTTCCGCGACCCGAAAACGGAAGTTTACGGTAAACTCCGAGCCTTTTCCCTCCTCGCTATCCACGGTAATCTCGCCGCCCATCATATCCACGATGTTTTTGGTGATGGCGAGTCCCAGACCTGTTCCCTGGATTCCGCTTACGGTGGAGGTCTGCTCACGCTCAAAAGGCTCGAAAACGTGCTTCAAAAATTCGCGGCTCATACCTATGCCAGTATCTTTTACCTTGAACTCATAAGACGCGTAGCCCTCGAACGCCTCGGCTGTCTGGATAACGCGGACGCTTACCATGCCGCCGGGCTTTGTGTATTTCATTGCGTTGCTGAGAATGTTCAGAAGAACTTGATTCAAACGGAGCTTATCGCAGATAATCGTTTCGTTCGCCACGTCCAGAGTATCTATGTAAAATTCAAGCTGTTTGGCTTTCACATCGGACTGAACAATGGTTTTCAAATCGTGCATAATCTCGGGGAGAGAGGTTTCTTTCTCCTCAATTTTAACCTTGCCGCTCTCTATACGGCTCATATCCAGAACATCGTTTATCAAGCTGAGCAGATGATTGCCCGATGTCATAATCTTACTCAGATAATCCCGTATCTGCTCCTTGTTGTCGATATGGGTCACGGCTAAAGAGGTAAATCCAATGATGGCGTTCATAGGCGTGCGGATATCATGGGACATATTGTTCAGGAATGTGGTCTTGGCATTGTTTGCATACTGAGCCTGAGCCAACGCTTCCGCCAGAACGTTTTTCTGTTCCTGTTCTTCACGGATTACCTCGTCAATATTACGAAAACCCGCAAGGATAAAGCCGCCGTGCCCGTAATCATTATCCGAAATTCTCAGATATGTATATTGAAAATGGTGTGTTTCTCCGTTATCCGATATGCGGTAGCTGCCCTTATATTCACCGTCCGCGGCAAGCCCCGCTTTTACCATATCCAACGAGAGAGCCAGAGAGAGGTCTTGCTGATCCTCCGGGTGAACGCGGCTACGGATATAATGTTCAAGAATAGGAGCGTAGTTATGCTCCTCGGTTGAACCTTTTTTCAGTCCCTCGGTAACATAGCCCTCCAGTTTGATTATCCGTGCAGTGGCACGTTCCTCGTTGATGGCATAAACGTTTGTATAGTCGCGGCTCAGAGCCTCTACAATGGCAAGCTGTTCGCCCATCTTAATGTTTGACTGTTCCGTTGCACGCAGCAGCTTTCTGCTCCACCGTACCCGCAGAATGAGCGCAATGATAACACATACAACCAGGGCGAATACCAAAAAATCCACGAGCATTATTACCGGATTTGCTTGCATATACTGAAAAATGCTCATATCGTCAATCGTGTAGGAGGTGTACTTTGAAGCCAGTTGATTGAGCGTATCCCCCGACATCTGATTAATGCATTTGTTCAGTATTGTAATCAACTCGTGATCTGTATTTTCGCTGACATACATGCGAAATGTGGTGCGCATACCGTTCATCATACTGTAATACAGGGAATTGGTGGGATCATGGTTCACAAATAACTGCGCGGTATAGGTATATACATAAGCGACATCCGCCTTACGGTTCAGAACGGCCTGCATAGCCTCCTCCCCGGTAGGATAGTTTTGAACAGTATATCCCTCCAAAAACTCGGGTTCAATAATATCTTTGCCTTGAGAATCCGACACGGCGACCACCTTGATATCGCCGGTAAAATCCTGTCTGGTTACTTTTGCCATTCCCACTGTAATATAACTGTCCGTATTGAATCCACGGTAAACGGCGTCCTCAATAGTGTCATCGGAACTGATTCTGTCAATGACAACATTTACACCGTTTGTATCGGCAAGGGTGTAATAATCGTCCTTGTCCTTTGGAACAACTACCTTATAAGGCAGCCCCGCAAGTTCCATAACCGCGGCAAAATAGTCGGGCAGAATACCCTTTAGTTCGCCGTCCTCTGCATAGGAATAAGGAGCTCTGTCGCCGAGAGCGGTCACGGTAATGTCTTTCTCTCCCTCTCTCACCTGCCGGATATACTCCGCTTCGCGCTCGGTAAAAGAGAGAGCGGAAGAATAAACCGGACCGTAGTACTTATAAAACAGCACGTTTTTCCAGTCGCCCTCATTGATATCCATCTGCTCAATAGCGTAATTAATCTCGTTAAGCAGCTCCGTATCGTCCTTTCTGACGATAGCGTAAAAGTAATCCTCCTCAATAATATCCAACGTCTTTTCGTTTTCCGACTTTCTCAGATCGCTGGAAAGTATCGCGTCAACATCTCCGTTCTGCAAAGCAGCTGCAAGAACATCGGAATCATCGTATAACTTTACTTGATAAGAAAAGTCGTTTTCCTCCGCAAACTCCACCAGACATTGGTTCTGACTGCTGCCCTCCAACTGACCTACCGTTATTCCGTTATAGGTTTTGTAGTCGCCGCGGTGAAGCTGTGTGTTATCAACGCGGATTGAGAGAACGGTATTGTTTCTGCCGATGGGGAGGGAAAAGGCGAAACGCTCCTCACGATCCGGGGTTCTGCGGGCGGAGGTAACAACATCAATTTCTCCGTTTTCCAACATATCAAGCATTTCACTCCAGGCTCTGTCATAGCCGGTGTATTGGAAATTCAATCGGGAATGCTCAGAAACGAGATTGAGAAACTCAATGCCGTATCCCGTCAGCCTGCCCTCCTCGTCTTTCATATGATAGCCATCAAAGCTGAAAATACCAGCTTTAACTGTCCGATTATTGGACGGTACACCATCGGCGAATGCCGTTATGAAATTGGACAGAACAAGGATCAGGCATACTGTAAATGCCGCAATCCTTTTCAACTTATTATTTGAAATGTTCTGCATACTACATCTCCTTGTCAATTCCGAACTGCCGTTCTTGCGGCGATATATAAATTTTGATATTATGTACTTCTCAAAAAACAAGGGTTTCTTCCATTCATTGAGATAATACGCTTTTAATGAACAATTCTACCCTATATACTATTATAGTGTACTTTGATATTTTTTTCAACCCCTTTTTTGTATAAGATTCTGAAATCTCACATAAACAGGCAAATTTATCTGCTTTTTTGCCAAAAATTGCAACTGTTTTTTGGTGATTTTCACATCATTTTGAATCGCGTGCAGTTATAACCAAATATTGGCAACTCCCCACAAATTGTATTTCGGCGTTAAAAAACACCTGTCGAGTCCGAGCTGTGGGAGTTCGGACTCGACAGGTGATTCAATCTATTCAATGAAAATATCCAGATTTCCAATAATTGCTTTCAGACTTTTTCGTTTATTAACGTCATCTGTTCTGACAATTGTAAAACCCTCAGATTGAATTTTCCGTAAAACCAATCTGTCAATCCCCATTGTTTCCGATAACTGTTCTAACGTATCGTTCAACATTCTGGTTCTTCGCAAAGAATACAAAAACGGCAGAACATTTTCGGAACGGGAATATCTCACATTGTTAGCAAAACAAATGTCCCTTTCGTAATTAATGACAGATTTATTGCTGTTTAGGATATGTGTTTCTATGCTCTCGAAAAAGCCGTCTAAATGATTATTTTCATCTAACAACCGCTCAAGTATGTCTAAAGGGATTTTTCTGAAATACTCGGTTCGTATTGCAGTATTTTTAATATTTAACGATGTGTAATAGTATTTACTGTTATAGGCAAGTATCATACTCATGGACGGAACGTTTTTATCATAATTATCAAAAAAGATATTGACATATACACCATTATACTGAAAACAATATTTAAGAGCCGTGCATCGCTCCTTATGTTTCAAATTGTCATATTCGCTTATTAAATGGTCTTTAACTTCTTTTTTCATATTATAGGCTCTCCTTTTTAACCTTACACACAATAGGGCAACACCGTCCAAAGGCTTTGTACGATGTTGCCCTAAGTGTGATTACCCGTAAAACAAACCGTCAAAATTATGCCGAATTTGATTTGCGGTTACCGAAGCATCGAAACGACATCTTTGAAAAGCACCAAAGAGCGAGTTTCATCTCGAATATCATCTTGAACTACGAATAACACATCACCGTTATAATCCGCTACTATATTGGCTATGTATTTGTCCTTCAATGCTTTGAATGAAAGGACATGAAGCTCCGAGTTTTTATCGTCAAATACGCAAATCTGCGGACCTGACTCGGACGTTTTTCTTCCATAAAATATTATATATCTGCCGTCGATAATGTGGTCGTTAAATCTGCCTCCGAATCCGTCATCGTCGGCGGCTACGGCGACCTTTTTACTTTTCCGATTAATTATTACCGTCTTAGGTGAAGTTTGTGACGCAAATTGCAGTATATAATTGTTCTCTGTTACGGTAATCTCAAATGGGTACATGTCCGAAGCCCCTGTAATTTCAAAGAGTTCGTTGTCAATCTCCTCACCATTTGAGTTCAACCTTTTTATGCAAAACTGTTTTCCATTGCGGTTTGACACTCCTTGTAAGCCTGATTCGCCGCTTCTTATTTCATAAATGATATATATTTCCCCGTTATAGCAGGTAACATCAATCGGTTGTCGTTTGTTCGTTTCCAGTGTATATATGATCTTGGCTTGTTCATCGCCAACTCTGTACTTATACAGTTCCTCCGATAATCCGTCTTTGCGTTCACTGTCGCACAAGAAAACCATTTCCGTATCGTTCAGTTCCGCCGGACTAGCCACTATAGACGTTCCAACTTCCTTATAAAGTATGCATTTGGATTCCTCTCCGACCTTTCCGACAAAAGCTTTCATATAAACGTCACCATAAGGATCGCCATAGCATGGAAATCTAAAAAAACAACCGCAGTATATGAATTTGTTGGAGTCACAATACTCTATATCTATATCGTATGTCATAATTTCGGTTTTTGAGAAGTCATTTCTGTTGAAGCTCGAAATAGTAAGCGGGAAACTGTTGTTACTGAAATACAGATAGTTATTATCCACTGCCATTGGGAATATATTACCCGTCTGCATTGTATCGTTAAGGTTTATGCCCTCCAAGTCGATTGTCTTTTCAAATCTCTTTATAGAGCAATCCCTGTAATCGAGGCTGTTCGGTGAGTCGGAAGAATCGGTTGAGCTGCTGTCGGGATTGCTTTCGTTATTTTCGATTATATCCGAACTGTCCGATACGTTGGAAAAATCCTCCGAATAACTGCTTTCCGAACCGCCGCCGGTACGCGAGCAGCCCGAAAGAACAGACAATAACACACACAATGTTACCAAAGCCCCGATTACAAGTCTTGCTTTCATTGACTATACCTCCGAATTTAATACTTATACATTAACAACATTTGTAACCTTATAAACCGTAAAGTTATCAACATCAAATTTACCGCCATAAGTTTCATAATCGTCAACCCAGCTTAACCACGGATCGGTCATTTCCATAGTTTCGCCGTATTTGGTATAACCGCTTGCGTTAAGATAATGACCCCTAACAATATATGGCCATTTGGTTATATCCTCACCCTTACTATCATATTTATAGCCACGACTGATTCCATAGTCATTTGGAATTGTAACCCACAAAACCGGAGGATAGCCCTTGTTAACAGATTCACAAATAAGTTTTGTGCATCCATCAAAACTGGTGCCATTCGATCCAAGCCAGAACTGTTGATAAGAGGTGCCAAGATGTCCGTTCAGATAGTTTAAGATAGGTTGAACGTCACAGCCGGCACCGTTTGGCACCATGTTAAAGTCGCTGCCTATTGAGACCTGCGGCGGAGCGTCATTGTGATTCAAGAATTTATACGTTTGTTCGATAGTCGCGGGTCCGCAGTAGTTTTTGTATTTCTGAGTGCAATGCGGAACGCTTAAAATCTTTGACGAATATGGAGATTTGTATGTGGAAGTGGTATATGTCGATACGCCGCTGTTGCTATCTCGCACTTCAATCAAGTACTCAATCTTTTCGATATGTTTTTGCCTGTCCTCCTCAGACAAACTCGAATCGTTTTTTATCTCCTCAAGTCTGTCCTCCAGAACAACCACAGACTGATTTGGGTTTGCACCTGTGTTTGTAACCACTTCCGAGGGGGAATCGCCAATTTCGACCGCGTTCGCACTAATTCCGCCTACGAAAATGGAGAACGCCGCCACGTAACCTGCCATAATTCTTTTGATTTTAGTCATAATTGACCTCCTTATACTAATTGTCAATCAATGGACAAAAGTCCATTGATTGATGCCGCCTAATGGCGGCTGTCAAAATCAAAGATTTTGACACAATTAGCATTGAACTATCTCTCTTGGCGGCTTCGCCGCCTCCGCCGTGCATAGCACGGCGAAATCAAACTGTAGACTCTGTCTACAGTTTGATAAAGAAATAGTATTAGTTGTCTCGATACCTATAGGTATCTTTTCCGTTGTTTCAGACCGACTTTGTGTCACTGTAAACTGTGATGGTTTCGGTCTTGCCGTTACTGTCCGTCAGCGTGAAAATCGTTTTCAGGCGGTATTTGCCGCTTGACAGACCCGTTTTCGTGTTGGACATTGCGATAACGTTTGTGTATGCTGTCTTTGTCCACTCCGCGTCGTCGTATGTAGTCCATATCCACAGGAATCTCTGTTTCTGAAGATACTGCTCGGCGGTGATTTTTACGGCACTGCTTCGTTGTATAGAGCTTGTGCATGAGGCATTTGAGCTGGTGATACTTAACCTTCCGTAGGCATCAGTCGCAATTTCGTATAGCGGTGAAACAATGCTGTATGGTTCGGCTGCCACAGCTTGAACTATCGGTGTAAAGCAAAGCATAATTGCGGACAAAAACGCACTCACAAGAATTTTGAACTTCATTTAATTTTCCTCCTTTCGGTTTTTCTAGAGGATTTTTTGTCCTCTATTATGTAAATGTATATTTTATTGCGATTTGTGAGGTCGGTTTTCAAAAAAATACAGAAATCGTCAAACTTTGGCACTTTTAGCCAAATTCAACAGCACATCTTTGTTCATATCACCGGATAATTCCAAGATATAATCGCCGTTATCCCAGACAATCAGTCCACCATCATAATCGGGGAAATAGAGTCCATAGTTTCCGTTGATGTTGACTTCTTCAAAAATAACGTATTCATTGTCAAAATGATTTCTGTACCCATCTTTAACGGTCTGTAATAATACCATGCACCTATTGGTGTCACAATTCATATAAGAGGTGAAAACATTCTCGCTGTCGGAAACCGTTTCATAAAATTCGTATTCTTTGGGAATCTCCGGAAGATAGTACACATTTTCAATGGTTTTAGGGCAGTTTGCCGCGGCGGGTGTGAACAGCTCCGTGTTGTCCGAATGATTTTTACGCAGGAATCCGTTCGCGATCGTCGCTCCCGCCGTTATCCCGACAGCCATCAATATAATTATCAGCAGAGCGATTGCAATCTTTTTACCCAGAGCGATTCTTCGGTGATTTTTGACTGGCTGTGGAAATTTCGGGTAAAGTATACTGTTTAACTTTTTTCGGCTTCGGCGCGAGAAATGATGCCCCAGAGGGTTGTCAAATTCAGCGAAGTCCTGCTGATAGACCTCGCACATTATTTCTTTCAGATTATACATCGTGTTCCTCCATAAACTTGCGTATCAATTTTCTTGCGTCAGATAGACGTTTCCGCACCGTTGATTCCGGAATATCCAGAATCCGGGCAATCTCCGCGCTGCTTTTATCATGAACTATTCTGAGAATCATAACGTCCTTTTTACTGTCGGGCAGCGACCGGATTATATCAATCAATTCGCGGGCGCGGTTGTTATCAAAGAAAACATTCTCCGGGATTTTTGTCGCGATTTCATCTTCGTAATCCTCAATATTTTCCATGTGTTTCGCATTTTTGCGAGCGAACATTTCGGACGAGATATTCCTTACAATAACGGAAACATATGCCGTTCGCTCTTTCGGCGGCACAGCGAAAAAATTATGCGGCTTATCAGCAATTCGGGCGAAAGCTTCCATAACAGCGTCCTCGGAATCGTGGCGGTTATGGAGTTTGGAAAACGCAATCCTATAAAGCCGATCTTTGTTTTCGCGGTAAAAATCCGACAACTCATTTCTCTGAACATCATTCTCAATGACTGTGAATATCGCGTCAACCATAGAAATCACCTCAATTTCAGTATAGCACATTCGATAAATTATGTCAACTTATGCGGTATTGCCTTAAGGAAATCAGTGTTTTCACCAAAATACGACACTGCCATTTGTGCAATTCCACATCAAATCTGCCCATAAAATTAAGGCAACATCACGAGATGTTGCCTTAGAGCCTGTTATAACCCGCGCTCTACAATCTGCCCAAGTGCGTCCAGAGCCGCCTTGCGTTCGCCCTCGGATAGCCGACCGCCGTCCCGCGTGCGGAATCTTGCCGAAACCGTCCAATGATCGCCGTTCGGCTTGACTTTCACACAATACGCCTCGCAGGTCTTTTCCGCGCCGTCCATAACATAATTCACCGTGGTTTTGTCCGATTTCCCATTTATCAGCATAAGTGCCTGTGTTTTTTGGGAATCGTGAATTTCCGCGAGATAACCGTTGCGGAATGTCCGCGAACCGTTTAATACAGCCGTTTTGCCGTCATCGGAGCTTGTCATTCCGCTGCCGTTTTCGGTAATCGACAACATCGGAACTTCGGAGGTCTTGCTGCTGACGGAATCACAGAGCAAGTCGAGTAGCGTTGCTTTCGGCGAAACACCCGATTCGTGCCCGTTTTCAATGACGGAGAGAGGTTTTTCGGCGGACGTGATCCCCTCGGTGAAACGCAGCTCGGTGATAGACGCAGCGTTTTCGGCGCAGCAAACCGCCATATTCAGACTGCACCTCATATCGAAATACAGCGTATTAAGCGCATCCACAGCGGAGGTCATGGTAAATCCGCTGCCGAGAACCAGCAGCTTGGTTTCGCTCATATAGATTTTCTTGCCGTCAATCAGCGAGAGATTGTCCACCGCCTCGGCAAGGGTTGCGCCCTCGGAGGCTACACGGATCACGTTTTCCTGTGACGCGTCAATGGTATCTCCGCCGCTTCCGCCGCTGCTGAACATCAGCGCCGAGAGCTTATATCCGCCGTCATAATCCACCGCCAGGGCCTGGATTATCGCGCGGTTGCCCAACTCGGTGGAGTCCGAACAGCCTGTGAACAGCAACGCACAAACCGCCGCTAATGCTAAAATTCTCCTCATTGCGCCACCTCGCTTTCTATCTGGGGATTCTGCGCGCGGGAGACCGTCATCACCGCGCATTTCGCGCTTACGAGCATTAATCCCGCGCGGATTGCCGCAGCCAGTGCCCAGAATGCCGCAAGAATCCCGTCAAGACGCTTAAAGAACGTAATATCCGACAGCGAGGCAACAGCCAGAATCGGATACTCGCACAATCCGTACATCTGCCGCAATACCAGACAATTCACCGCAAGAACCCCCAGCGTCCCGATTGCCGAAAACAGCGCGAACAACAGCACACAGCGCGCTCTTGTTGTCGTCTTGTCGGTATTGACATACGGCAGCAGCGCCGCGAATATCAGATAATCACCGCCGCGAATAAGACGGTTGATTACATCGGCGATGAGATTCGCGAAGTCGCCCTCTTCGTCCATCGCCGCAAAGGATTCCGCGCTGATTTGCGGAATCGAGCACAGCATTACCGCCACAGTGACGATTCCCGCGCCAATCAGTACTATGGACGATGTTCGCGCGAGGGCTTCCACGCCCATAACCGCCGCATACACCGCGAATGCCGCCGCGATAACCAACAGAATCCACATTGCGCCGCCGTTCCGTATGCTTTTCACCGAAAACTGCGCCGTGTTGAACAGCGTATGCGCCGCCGCCATAACAAGCAGTATAGCCGCAGCAACAGCTCCCGCCCAACCGAAAAACTTGTTCTTTTTCCAAACTGCTCGATGGAAATTG
This sequence comes from uncultured Clostridia bacterium, assembly GCA_947175385.1. GTDB lineage: Bacteria > Bacillota > Clostridia > Oscillospirales > Ruminococcaceae > CAG-115. The sequence continues at coordinate 12,850 of CAMWMN010000059.1, forward strand.
TCCCCGCCGAACGAGTAGATAATAATCGGCAGCGCAAGCAAAAACCTCACCGCCTCGGAAATCAACAGTGCCAACGCAGATTCGGAGGCAGTGCCGGAAGATGTTCGCGGATAGACTATCTCCGCGCTCACCCGCGACAGCATCAATACGCAGAATAGCTGCTGAGGGCTTATTTTCACGTTATTGTTCATAATCCGCTCCATTCAGGCTCTGGACAGTCACATCGCCTTTTGCCATCTTTTTCCACCCCGCGCGTACAAGCATATCTCGCATTGCTTTGGGCGAGAACGGCGAAATCGGAGCCATATACGGGATTCCGTAGGTGTTCAGCGAGCACATCTTGATAAGAACGGCTCCCGCCGCAATCACCAGTCCGTACAATCCGAAAAGCCCGCCCGCGATGATATACATAAACCGCAGTACAACGATTTTCTCATACATTGTGGGGACTACAAAACTGCACAGTCCCGAAAGCGCGACTATCAGCACCATCGGCGCGCCGACCAGTCCCGCAGAAACGGTAATATCCCCGATTACGAGTCCGCCGACTACGCCTATTGCGTGACCGATTGGGCGCGGCAGACGAATCCCCGCCTCACGCAGAATTTCGTACATAAAGTGGATAAACAGACACTCCACCATCAGCGAGAACGGCGCGGTCTGCTCGGCGGCGGCGAGGTTCAGAATCAATGCCGAGGGCAGCATTTCGGGATTGTAACTCGCAATCGCCACATATGCTCCGGGGAGGAACAGCGTTATCATATACGCGATTACACGCACAAGACGGATAAAGAACGAGTAGAAAGGCTTCTGCGTGTAATCATCAAGCGTTTGAAAGCTCTCGATAAACAGATGCGGAACGATCAACGCGAACGGTGTTCCGTCAACAAGAATCCCGACGCGCCCCTCGTACAGCTTTGCAGCGAACGTATCGGGACGTTCGCAGGTTCCGCACTCCGAGAAGAACCAGCCGCCCTTGCCCTCGAGATACGGCTGAATATAGCCGCTCTCGAGAATCGTGTTCAACTTAATGGACTTCAACCGCCGTTTTACGCTTTCCAACAGCTTGGGAGAAACCTTGTCGGAGATGTAGCACAGGCAAATATCCGTATTGGAGCGGTCGCCGAGCGTCTGCATTTCAAACACCAGCGTCGGGGATTTTATGCGGCGGCGAATCAGCGACATATTTGTACGGATCACCTCTACAAATCCCTCACGGCTGCCGCGAACGTTCAGCTCGGAGCTTGGCTCATCGATTCCGCGTGACTTGTATCCTTGAACGCCGATTCCGATTGCCGTTGTACAGCCCTCCACCAGAACCGCCGCGAACCCCGACTGAACTTTCAGCACCAAATCTCCGAGGGCAGTCAGATTAAGCTGCTCGGCGGCAATGAGATACACTCCGAAGAAACGGCTCATCAGTTCATCGGGCGGCAGCATCTCCACATTGGACAACGCATTCAGCTTGCTGTAAACCAACTCCGCGAGAGTACCCGTGCCTGCCATTCCCTCACAGGTGATTACCGCGATTCGGTTGCCGCAGACCGCTCCCGTCTTGATAATAATATCGGATGAGCCTGCGGTGAATGTCTTGATATTCTTGAGATTCTTGTCCAAAGATGTGTCAAGCGGCAAATCCGGGGAAATTTTCGTGTGTATGTTTTCTTCCATAGTTCCACGCTCCTTTGGAATTATGGTTGCCAAAACCGGCGAAAATATACAAATCCCCGAACGAGCGTTCGGGGATTATTCACTACTTGTTTAATACCATCAGCATTATCGAGAAATAGTGGAACACACTTCCCGTAATGGTGAACAAATGCCACACCGAATGGAAATACCGCTTTGACTTTATCGCGTAGAATATGATTCCGACAGTATAAAAAAGCCCTCCAATCAGCAGAAACCACAGCGACAACGGAGTACACAGTTCAATCATCGGCTTAACCGCGAGGACTATCACCCAACCCATCGCCACATAGCAAACTATTGATACCTTACGGAAACGCTCAAGGTTTATTGAGTTCAGCACGATTCCGATTATTGCCGCGCCCCAGACCACACCAAACAGCGTCCAGCCCAACGCTCCGCGCAATGGAATCAGCGTGATTGGAGTATACGTCCCCGCAATCAACAGGAAAATCGTATCGTGATCCATTATGCGAAAGAACTTCTTAGCGTGACGGTTGGTAATCGCGTGATATAAAGTGGACATCGTATACAACACGATAATCGAGCCGCCGTACACCGAGCACGCGACAATCCCAAACGGGTCGGAGTGGAGAGCCGCCAATACGACCAAAACCGCTGTTCCGGCTATTCCGAGGAGTCCGCCCACACCGTGCGATACCGCGTTGAAAATCTCCTCCCCGATGGTATAACGTGGAGTTCTGTTAACGATCGTGTGATTATTGCTCATCTATAAAACTCCTTCCTCCCGGTTTTTGCGGCATAGTTCCATCGGGAAAGCTGCCGTCAAACGGTTTTGAGAAGTCCCCGTCAAACGGTTTTGAGAAGTCACCATCGGGGAATCTGTCGTGTCTTCCGCCGCCAAACTGTCCGCCGCCGTGATTAAATCC
>CAMWMN010000060.1 GCA_947175385.1 uncultured Clostridia bacterium
GTGTAATCGGCGGACTCGGCAGCGCGGTTGCTGATGTGGTTACCGAGGAATGCCCTGTGCCTGTTATTAAAATCGGCGTAAAGGACGTATTCGGTCACAGCGGCGCGGCAGTGGAGCTGCTGAAAGAGTTCGGGCTTTCCGCGGAGAATATCACTGCGGTTGTCAAGGGGGCTTTGGGCAAATGACGGATTGGAAATGGGAGGAAAACAGCGTTTTATACAGCGATTCCCCATATACCCCACCAAAGGATATTTTCCAAGCTGTCTGTAACGAGTTGGGAAGATATTATTCTCAAAGCGGCGCAAAGTACACCAAATCCAACCGTAAAATCAAGTGGAATTTTGAACGTATCCGCTGCGAAATGGGATTTAGGTCCTCGCACAGCAATATTGCGGGCGAGTGGGTGAATCTTGAAATCATAACAAGCGTTTATGCCTTAGATGAAAGCGAGATGGAGCGCAACGGACTGCTTTATTTCTATATCCGTCCGAAGAATTTCAACGTTTACGGAATCGACAGCAAGCTGTTTTTTGAGATAATCGGCTATATTGACGACACACTGGAGCTTGTCAAATCATTTGAAACCGCCGATGGAATAAGAAGCTTCTGCGATGAGGCAAAGTTCCTGAACGAACACCCGAACAACGGTATATATTTTAGCAGACTTGAGAAATAAAAATTACCCTCCGCCCGAATCGCGGAGGGTGATTTTTATTTGTTTTTTGCGTAATTCCACGCGTCGCGGCACATATCCTCAAGGGTAAGCTCTGCTTTCCAGTGCAGCTCACGCTCGGCGAGAGATGGGTCGGAATAACACTCGGCGGCATCCCCGGGACGGCGCGCTCCGATTGTATATCCCAAATCAATGCCGTTCACACGTTGGAATGTATCCAGAACCTCAAATACCGAGTATCCGCGCCCTGTACCGAGATTATACGCAAGGCAGCCGTTGTCTGACTCGCGCGCTTTCTTGACAGCGGCAACGTGTCCTTTTGCCAGATCCATAACGTGAATATAATCGCGTATGCACGAGCCGTCACGCGTTGGGTAATCGTTTCCCGCGACCTCAAGCACATCGCGCTTTCCGAGCGCCTTTTCAATCACAATCGGAATAAGGTTATTCGGCTTTCCAACGGGATTTTCGCCGATAAGCCCGCTAGGGTGCGCGCCAACGGGATTGAAATACCGCAGCAGAACCATAGTCCACGAGTTGTCCGCAACATACATCTCGCGGCAGAGGTTCTCGATAATCAGCTTTGTGGAGCCGTATGGATTAATCGCGGAGAGCGGTGATTCCTCAGTTACGGGTACTTTTTCGGGGAATCCGTAGACCGTAGCAGACGAGCTGAAAATGAACTTCGTACAGCCGTATTTTTTCATGGTTTCGAGAATGTTGAACGTTCCACGCAGATTATTGGAGTAGTACACAAGCGGCTTTTTGACGCTCTCGGGAACGCACTTATACCCCGCGAAGTGAATGACCATCTCGATGTCGTTTTCCTCGAAGATTTTATTGACCGCGGGCATATCCAGCATATCTGACTCATAGAACTTGAATCCGCGCCCAGAGAGCTGACAGATTCCGTCCAGTGCCGCGGGTGTTGAATTGTAAAAATTATCCATCACAACGATTTTCTCGCCGCTTCCCATGAGTTCAACGCAGGTATGCGAGCCGATAAAGCCTGCCCCGCCGGTTACAAGTACAGCCATTTTATAATCCTCCACTTTTTCTAATGCGCTTTTCTTATACACCAATTTTACCACAAAAATTCGTCAATGTCAATGACTTTTCACGTGTTTTGTCATAAATTTTTGACAAATCGGATATTCCCCCGTGATTTCGATACAATTCGTTGAAATACCCCTTGAAATTTTTGGAAAGCTGTGGTATAATAAATGGTGAGTACTTTTGGTTGAATAATTCACATATGGATATACAGACCGTATTTACTTGCGCGTCTTCCCCATTGGCGGGAAAATACTTGATAATAATGACAGATAAAGAATAGGAGGTATTGGATATGGCTAAACAGAAAATTGCGGTGTTGTTCGGTGGAGCTTCCAGCGAGCACGAGATCTCTTTGATGTCGGCATATTCGGTTTTGATGAATATTCCGAGGGAGAAATACGATGTAATTTGCATCGGAATCACTAAAAAAGGTCACTGGATGTATTATCCGGGCGAATATGAGAACATTAAGGACGGCACCTGGGAGAACAATCCCGACTGCTGCACCGCTGTAATCAGTCCCGATGCTATCCACAAGGGGATAATCATTATATCCGACAATGAGGTTTCACTGCGCCGCGTGGACGCGGTATTCCCCGTGCTGCACGGCGCAAACGGCGAGGACGGCTCGGTTCAGGGTCTGTGCCAGTTGGGCGGACTGCCTTGCGTGGGGTGCGATATGACGGGTTCGGCGGTTTGTATGGACAAATCGCTGACGCATACTGTTCTGGAGGCTGCGGGAATCAAGACCGCGAAGTTCCTGGCGCTCCGCCGTGAGACGTTGGGCAATATGGATTCCGCGTGTGAGCAAATCGAATCCAAACTGGGATACCCCGTGTATGTTAAGCCGGCCTGCTCCGGAAGCTCTGTGGGAGTATCCCGCGCCGCTGACCGCGAGGCACTTAAGAACGGCTTGAAAATCGCGTTTGCGCACGGCAATAAGGTGGTTGTGGAGCGCGAGATCATCGGCAAAGAGGTGGAGTGCGCCGTTCTGGGCAACGGAACGCGCCTTATCACGTCCGTGCCCGGACAGATCACACCCGCCGAGGAATTTTACGATTACGATGCGAAATACAAGCTCGGTACGTCCGTGCTGGACATTCCCGCGAGGATTTCCGATGAGGAATCACGCGAGCTGCGTGACATCGCGGAAAAGGCATACATAGCCTGCGGCTGCGGCGGGTTCTCCAGGGTGGATTTCTTCGTCACCGAGGACGGGATCATCCTGAACGAAATCAACACGATTCCAGGCTTTACGGATATAAGTATGTATCCCAAGCTGATGGAAAATTCCGGGATTACATACCCTGCGCTGTTGGACAGACTGATTCAGTTGGCGTTGGAGCGCAACAGCGAGGTATAAAGCCGGTGATGAGCTGTACAGCGAAAACGCTCGGATGCAATCTGCAAAATATTGGGAGTTAGCCGAACAGGCTGATTCGGTCGGCGTTGAACCGTACAGCGAAAACGCTTGGTTATAATCCACAAAATATTGGGAGCTAAAAAATGGAAAACTGTTCAATCTTCCTGAAAATCAGCCACGGGGCATACGGCGAAAAAGACGAAACCGAGTTGTTTACACGCGGAGAATATCGGTTTCATAAGGGCTCGTACTTCATTGATTACGATGAAACCGAAACAACAGGATATGACGGCTGCCACGTTCAGCTTCGCGTGGACGATAAAACGGTAGTTATGACACGCACAGGCAGCAGTTTCACCAATTTGATTTTCGAGCGCGGAGTTCGTCACTATTGTCAATACGGTGCGGAATTTGGCGAGTGTATGGTGGGAGTTTCCACATCAGTGTTGGAGAGCAGTCTTGGCGGCAGCGGCGGAGAGGTGAATCTCAAGTACGAGATAGACGTAAATTCGGGACTGGTAGCCGAGAATCATATCAGGATTACGGTTAAAGACGTTAAATAGAGGTGCAAGATGTATTATAACGCAGTTAAGGAAGCAAAGACCGAGATTAAGCACATTATAATGGACGCGCTTGGGCGGCTTGTCGGAGAAGAAAAAATCCCTGCCGAGCCGCTGCCCGTGTTTCAGATTACGATTCCGCAGGACAGTGCGCACGGAGATTTTTCCGCGAATGTCGCGCTGGTGTCCGCGAAAGTGCTTAAAACCAATCCCCGCGCATTGGCGGCGCAGATTGCCGAATCGGCGGTGTTGGACGGTACGGGCTTTGAGAAGATCGAGGTCGCCGGTCCGGGATTTTTGAACTTCTTTTTGGGAGCTAACTGGTTCGGTGGAGTGGTAAAAAATGTAAACGCGCTTGGCGCTGACTACGGAAAGACGGATTTGGGCAGCGGAAAGCGCGTATTGGTGGAATTCGTTTCGGCGAATCCTACGGGACCTATGCACATCGGAAACGCGCGCGGCGGAGCTATCGGCGATTGCCTTGCTTCGGTGCTTCAGGCTGCGGGTTTCCAGGCTGATAGGGAGTTTTACATCAATGACGCGGGAAATCAGATCGCCAAGTTCGGGAAGTCGCTGTCGCTGCGCTATATGCAGATTTGCAGCGATGATGGGCAGAAAGTTATTGCCGAGTGCGACGATGATATGGAGAAATTCACCGCCGCGATTTACAATGATACCGAGAAGTTCCCGATGCCCGATGACGTGTACCTCGGAACGGATATTATCGAACACGCTAAGAATTACTATGATCAAAACGGCGGAAATGCCCTTGTTTCCGCTTCCGAAGAGGCGCGGCAGACCGCTTTGGTGGAGTTCGCGCTTCCGCTGAACGAGGCGCGTTTGGAAACGGATCTGCTTAAATATCGTATCAAGTATGATAATTGGTTTAAGGAGAGCAGTCTGCACAACAGCGGCGCAGTGAGCGAGGTTATCGAGCACCTCAGGGCGGGCGGACATACCTATGAAAAGGACGGCGCTCTGTGGCTGAATGCCATGGAACTGGGCGGCGAGCAGGACTTCGTGCTTGTGCGCTCCAACGGTTTCCCGACATATATCGTGCCGGATATTGCGTACCATTACAATAAGCTCATAACCCGCGGTTATGACACGGCGATAAATGTTCTCGGCGCGGATCATCACGGCTATGTAAAGCGTATGAGGATCTGTCTGCAGGCTATGGGGATAGATGAAAAGCGCCTTGATGTGGTTATGTGCCAGATGGTGAATCTCGTGCGCGATGGGGAAATTGTAAAGCTCTCCAAGCGTTCGGGTAAGGCGATTACGCTGACCACGTTGCTTGATGAAGTTCCGATTGACGCCGCGCGGTTCTTTTTCAATCTGCGCGATACCACCACTCAGCTTGATTTCGATTTGGATCTGGCTGTCGAGGAAAGCTCCAAGAATCCCGTTTACTATGTTCAGTATGCGCACGCGCGTATTTGCCGCGTGTTGGAGAAAATGGCTGAGGACGGAGCTGAGTACACAGAAAGAGCAGTGAAGTATTCCGAGTCGGCAGAGTTGTCGCTTGTGCGTAAGATTTCCGAGCTTCCGGAGCTGATAAACGAGGCGGCAGAGGAATACAGTCCGTTTAAGCTGACAAAATATGTATATGAGTTGGCGCAGGACTTCCACAAGTTTTACGATACATGCACCATTAAAGATGCGGAAAACGATGTGAAACTTTCGCGTCTGGCGCTGTGCAAGGCGACAAAAACGGTTATCAACAACGTTCTTACATTGTTGAAGATAGATGCCCCCGAAAAGATGTAGAAATTAGCAGAAGTATAAAAGGAGAATCAACATTAATGTATAAGTTGGAGAAAAAATATTACAAAAAAGCGTTCTTCACCGCGCTGATAATGGCATTTGTAATGTATTTGCCGTTTGTGATTATTGACAGAGGATATTTCATCTTTTACGGCGATTACAACGCTCAGCAGATTCCGTTTTTTAAGATGTGCGTTCAGGCGATTCACAACGGAACAATAGGTTGGGATTGGCACACCGACCTTGGTGCAAATTTCTTCGGAAGCTACACCTACTACACACTCGGAAGCCCGTTCTTTTGGCTTATGACGCTGTTTCCCGCGTCTGTTTCGCAGTATCTGATGATGCCGTTGCTGTGTGTAAAGTTCGGACTGTTTTCGCTGTTCGCGTTTATGTATATCAGGCGGTTCGTTACCAAGCCGCAAACCGCGCTAATAGGCGGGATTCTCTACGCGTTTTCGAGCTTTAACCTGTATAACATCTTCTTTCAGTTTCAAGACGCATTTATTTGGTTTCCGCTGCTGCTTATCGGGCTTGAGGAAGCGGTAATCAACAAGCGGCGCGGACTGTTCGCGCTGGCGGTAGCAATAAACGCGTTGGCGAATTACTTCTTCTTTGTTCAGGAATGTGTGTTCCTTGTAATCTATTTCTTGTGCCGATTCGCGATGGATAAACGTTTTTCCATTAATGTAAGGGATTTCTTTCGGCTTGCGTTTGAGAGCGTTTTGGGCGTGGCTATGGCGGGAGTGCTGTTTATTCCGTCGATTTACCAGGTATTGGACGTTCCGCGTTCGCATTCGATGCTTTCGGATTGGAACTTTCTGTTCTTCTCCAATGAGCAGAGGTACGGCTTGCTTCTGGAAAATACGTTTTTCCCGCCTGAGGTCGCCGCGCGAAATTCTATGTTTACCGAAGCAAATGCAAAGTGGTCCAGCGTGGCGCTGTATCTGCCGCTGTTCTCAATGGCGGGCGTAATCGCATTTGTAAAGGGCAAGAAGGGTCACTGGGCGCGGGTGTTGATTGCCATATGCGTTGTAATGGCGTTTATACCGGGGCTGAATGCCGCGTTTACGCTGCTCAACAGCAATTATTACACGCGTTGGTTCTATATGCCGGAGCTGATTATGTGTTTGGCAACGGTTTACGTCCTCGAAAACGAGGAGCTGGATATGAAGTCCGGCTGTAAGTCGTGTGCTGTCGTGGTTGTGCTGATGAGTGTGCTGGCATTGCTATCGCCGTTTACCAAAAAAACCAAAAACTCAGCCGGCGAGGAAATCATAAACATTATTCCGCGTTTCCAAAACAATATGAGTCCTGCGGTGTGGGTGCAGATAGCGATTTCTGTCGCGATGCTTGTGGTGTTGTATCTCCTGATGCGTTTCCGTCCGAGATTTACGTGGAACGAGTTTATGAAACGCGCCACGGCAGTGACAATAGTGTGTTCGTTGGGATTGGGCTACTACTTTATAGGTTATGGTCGCGCGATCGGTCCGAAAGTCGGGCGTTATAATATGATGGTGGACGCGAAGTTCTCCATTGATGATCCAGATTTTTATCGAATGGAGGGCATTAATGAAACCAACAATGTAAATATGTTCTGGGGAATGAGTTCTCTTAAGAGCTTTACCTCGATTATTCCCGGGTCGACATTCGAGTTGTACGATTTGCTCGGAATAACCCGTACGGTAAATTCCGCGCCGGATAACAACCGTTATGCGTTCAGAGCGTTTTCGCGCGTGAAATATATAATGATCCCAAATGATATGAGTGAGAGCAACCGCGAAAGCACCCTTAAGGATCTCGCTATTTACGAGTATATGGAAACCCAAGGCAATTATGATATTTACAAGACGGATTACGCGCTTCCGATGGGATTTGCGTATGATGATTACCTCTTGCAGGAGGACGTCAAGGACAACCGCAAGGTGGATAACTTGATTGTCCGCGCGGCGGTTCTGACCGAGGAGCAGTCAAAGAAGTATGCGGATATTCTGAATCCGCTTGATTCGAGCGATACCGGAATTATCACGCTTGAACGCTTCAAGAGTGATGCTCGAAGCCGCATTTTGGAGGGGGTTCAGCAATTTTCCATCACCAGAAGCGGATTCACGGCAGTAAGCGATTACGATTTCGAAAAGCTGGTGGTATTCAGCGTGCCGTACTGCAAGGGTTGGTCTGCGACCGTAAACGGGCAGCCCGTGGAGGTTGACAAAATAAACGCCGGTTTGTGCGGAATCCGTGTGCCGGAGGGCAGATGCGATATTTCGTTTACCTATGAAACACCGGGTCTGAAAATCGGCATTATTATGACGGTTGGCGGAATTGTGATTTTCGCGGCATATATCTGGTTCTTCGTGTACAGAAAGCGTCAGCGCGGCAACAGATACGCTCATTTGTACGAGCTTACTCAGGTTGAGGGAATCAAGGCGCACAGCTCCTATATCGGACAGATTTCCGAACAGATCTACACCTGCCCCGAGCGCGATGAAAACTCTGCAGTCAATCAAGAAATGCAGTTCCCCGAAATTGAGGAGAACTTTATGCTCGATAAGCGCGTTGATTACAGCAAGAGAAGTCCCAAAGAGCGCAGCTCTCACATAACCGAGGACGATGAGGCTTACCGCGTTATGGAAGAGTTGGATATGAAAAAGCGCGAAGATGACGAGGAGAATTGATATGCATCTGGAAGAAAAGACAATTTTAAGTGAGATGATGTACGATGGGAGAATCGTCAAGCTGCTGCGCGATTCGGTGAAGCTGGAAAACGGCAAAACCGCGCTCCGCGAGGTGATTCGTCACCCCGGCGGAGTGGGAATCGTGCCGCTGGACGAGGACAACAATGTTTTGATGGTAAGGCAGTTTCGCTATCCGCACGGAAAGGTTCTGCTCGAAATTCCCGCAGGAAAGCTGGAGTACGGCGAAAACCCGCGTGAGTGCGGTCTGCGTGAGCTTAAAGAAGAAACGGGCTGCACTTGCGATTCGTTCGAGTATCTTGGAAACTTGATTCCCACACCCGCCTACGATACCGAGGTGATTCATATGTATCTGGCGCGTGGACTTCATTCCGGCGAGCAGAATCCCGATGAGGACGAGTTCCTGGAGATAGAAAAAATCCCGCTCGAAAAAGCGGTGGAAATGATTATGAACAACGAAATCGCCGATGCGAAAACGCAGATTTCGCTTCTCAAAACGGCGAAAATGTTGGAAAATCTGTAAATATAAAATTGCGCTCTCCCTCACCGTTGGTGAGGGAGAGCAAATAAAATGCGCTTTCTATTGTATATAGTTTTGGTAGGCATCGAGGATTTTTTCTTCGAGTTCTTCGCGGATGTTGGACGAAATCGGGTGGATTATGTCACGGAAAATTCCGCTGTCCTCGCGGCGGCTTGGCATTGCCACAAACATTCGTTCGTCACCCTGAACAAGTTTGATATCGTGTATCGCGATTGCGTTGTCGATGGTAATCGATACCACGGCGCGCAGCCTGCCCTCATGCATGGTTTTTCTGATTTTAATGTCGCTGATTTCCATTTTTTCCTCCGTTGATTGCGGATTGCACCGCTTGATTTGACGGTAATATTTTGGGATAAAATTTCCCACTTATTCATATAATCTTAAAAATGGCAAAATTTTCGGAAATGGGGTTTTGATTGTGGAAAATTTTCTGATAGGTAAAAAGCATATCCATTTCATAGGCATTGGCGGAAGCGGAATGTATCCATTAGCGCAGATTCTGCATACCAAGGGGTATTATCTCACCGGTTCGGACAACAACGAAACCGCCACACTGGACGCGGTGCGAAAGATGGGAATCCCCGTGACGCTTGGGCAGCGCGCGGAGAACATCGAGGGCGCGGATTGTATCGTGTTCTCCGCCGCGATTATGGAGGACAATCCCGAGCTTATCGCGGCTCGTGAAGCCGAGAAGCACGGTGTTCGGTTAGTGGAGCGCGCCGAGCTGTTGGGTCTGGTGACGGCGCAGTTTGATAAGGCATTCTGCGTGTGCGGAACTCACGGCAAGACCACCACAAGCTCAATGCTGACAATGATTATGCTCGCCGCAGATATTGACATCTCAACGGTTATTGGCGGAAAGCTCCGCGCGATAAACGGCAGCGGCAGGGCGGGAAAGTCCGAGTATATGGTGTGCGAGGCTTGCGAGTTCAAGGACACGTTTTTGCACCTGTTTCCGAACATTTCCATAATTCTCAACATCGACTGCGACCATATGGACTACTTCAAGACGATGGACAACCTGAAAAAGTCGTTCGAGAAGTTCTGCGACCTCACCGATGATTTGATTATCGCGAACGGCGATGACGATAATGTCCGCGAGGTGTTGAGAAATTGCCATTCCGAGGCAAAGGTGATTACGTTCGGAAAAACGGATTCAAGCGATTTTTATGCAGAAGATGTTCGGCAGATTTCCGATTTTCACTGGCAATTCAATCTTATGAAGAAAAGTGAATCACTTGGTGAAATTAACATTCACGTTCCGGGGATTCACAATGTGTACAATGCGGTTGCGGCAGCAGCGGCGGCGTACTCTGCAGGGATTCCGATTGACGCTGTAAAGAAAGGGCTTGCGGAGTTTACGGGAGCAATGCGGCGCTTTGAACGTTTGGCAGAGGTGGAAGGCGTCACATTCGTGGATGACTACGGTCATCACCCCGCCGAAATCGCCGCCACGCTCAAGACCGCAAAGGCAATGTCGTTCAAGCGTGTGTGGGTGGTTCACCAACCGTTCACCTATTCGCGAACCGCGATGTTGCTGGACGATTTCGCCGAGGCGCTGTCCATTGCGGACAAGGTGGTGCTCACCGAGATTATGGGCAGCCGCGAGAAGAACACCTACAACATCTATTCCAAGGATCTGGCGGCGAAAATAGACGGCTGCGTGTGGTTCCCGACATTTGAGGAGGTTGCAAGGCATGTTGTCGAGAATGTCCGAGCGGGCGATTTGGTTATTACTACGGGCTGCGGCGATGTTTACAAAGTCGCGGATATTATGATTGAGATGATGAGGAATACAAATGGAAGATAAAATTCAAGAATTTATTTGCTCGAACGAGCGAGAAATTGTGAGGAATCTCGCGGAGCTGATAGCTATTCCGAGCGTAAAGGGTGAACCGCGCGGGGACGCTCCGTTCGGGAATGACGCGAAAAACGCGCTGTTGAAAATGCGTACTTTCTGCGATGAAATGGGATTCAAGACCACGATTTACGGGGACGCGGTTCTCTGCGCGGATTACGGAGAGGATATAGAACTGGGTATTCTGGCGCATCTGGACGTTGTTCCCGTGCAGGCGGAAAACTGGCAAACAAACCCGTTTGAGCTTGTTGAGCGTGACGGCGTTCTGTACGGGCGCGGCGCAATTGATGACAAGGGACCGGCGGTGGCTTCTCTGTGGGCACTGAAAGCTGTCAAGGAGCTTGGAGTTCCGCTGAAGAAAGGCGTTCGGCTGATTTTCGGCACGGACGAGGAGAACGGCTCGGGGGATCTGGAAATCTACAAAAAGTACGCGCAATTCCCTCCGAATGTGTTCACTCCCGATGGTTCATTCCCCGTGATAAATATTGAAAAGGGAATGCTGGGCGTGCGGTTCAGCGGGAACACGGGCGGCAATTATATGGAGTTCCGCGGCGGAAATATCCCGAACGCGGTCGCGGGCAAAGCCAAAACGATAATGCGCAAGGTCACTGCCGATAAGGTTCGGGCGGCGATCCCCGAGGATTCGGAGGCGAAGTTTACCGTGACCGAACGCGGCGACAATGTTTTCATATCCTGCGACGGAAGAGCGGCGCACGCCTCAACTCCCGAAAACGGCGTAAACGCTGTAACGGCGCTGCTTTCGCTTATGAATCGCGTGACTGACGAGCCGGGGCTTAAAGGTATTGAAAGGCTGTTCCCGCACGGTGAAACGGACGGCGCGGCTCTGGGCTTGAAATGCGCCGACGCAAGCGGTCCGCTTACCTGCGTGCTCAGCACGCTTTCCATTATGCCCTCCGGCGAGTGCGAGGGAACGGTGGATATCCGTTTCCCGACGTGCGTTGATTTGCAGACCGTCAGGGACAAGCTGTGCGCCGCGTTAGACAGCCACAAGCTAAAGTACGAGATAGTCATCGGCAACGAGCCGCATATTGTTTCCGAGGACAGCGAGTTTGTTCAAAAGCTGCTGTCGGTATATGAACGCGTTGAGGGTGAAAAAGGGCATTGCATAGCCATCGGCGGCGGAACATATGTTCACAATATTCCCGGCGGCGTGGCATTCGGCGCGGAGCGCGGCGATACAGACTATCATATGCACGGCGACAACGAGTTCATCACGGTGGACGAGCTGTTGAAGGACGCTGTTTTATACGCGCACGCGATTATCGAAATTTGCGGATAAATTCACAAATTTTTAAGGAATTTGTAAGAAATTTGTAGGATTTTCTTATTGATTTTTTTGTCGAACAGTGCTATAATGTAATTGTTGCAACAATAATAATTGTTATATGCAGTGAAATATGTAAAAAGGGGGAATAAAAATGAAAAATAAATTTATCGCAGCAGCAGTGATTATAGCAATGACTTTCGGACTTTGTTCCTGTAAAGAGCAGCACCCCGAGACGTCCGACAATTCCTTAAATGAGTCCGGTGCGAATTGGACAAGCGGCGATTCCGAGGGTTCGGGATTCAGACCGACAAAACCGATTTCAACAGAGCCGAATCCCGCGTCAACAAACGAATCCACAAATTCAGAAAATTCAGAGCCAATTGACGAGCCTATCGAAGAGCCTATTGACGAGCCTTATGTTGAACCTTTTGAAGAGCCCGATACTTCAATTGACATTCCCGATGGGGAATCCATCAGAATCAAGAGCGGCGAGGATTACATTGCAAAGAGCGGCGAAACTGTGGTTTTATGCGGAACCTCGGAAATTGAAGAGGGCGGCTCGCTGACTATCGGAAGCGGCGCGGAGCTGCTGGTTTACGGCGATATCAACCTGAACGGAACGCTGGAGATTGGCGGTGAGATGTCGATAGCGAAAACCGCGTCAATAAGCGGTTCGGGACGGATTATTGTTGAGGATTCGTTCAACCAGATTAACTGCGATGGTCATGTAACCGCGACAATCGTCCCTCCTCATCCTATTGAGGTTGACGGAGTTACCTATGTCGGCGGAGTACTGGTCGCGAACAAAGAGCATTCGCTGCCCGAAAATTACGGCAGCGGTCTCACGAATGGGCTGTGTTCGGCACTTGAGAAAATGCGCGACGAATCGGGTTACAGCTTTGTAATAATGTCCGGATTCCGCTCTTATGAGGTACAAAAGAATCTGTTTTGGAGTTATGTTGAAAGGGACGGTTACGATAACGCAATTACATACTCCGCGTATCCGGGCACCAGCGAACACCAAACGGGACTTGCCGTTGATCTGGGCTGGGTTGATGATCGGTACGCCTACACCGAAGAGGGTATGTGGCTTGCGAAGAACTGTCAGGATTACGGTTTCATAATCCGATATCCCCAAGGCAAACAGCATATCACGGGCTATATTTATGAGCCGTGGCACGTTCGCTATCTCGGGAAAAGCACGGCAAAACTCGTCCATGACAGCGGCTTGACGCTTGAGGAGTTCCTGCGCGTTGAGGGATAATCCAAATAAGTTTACAAAGGCGGTTCGCGTTATGGAACGTGCAGTATAGAAGTTTTTCGGTGTCGAGCGAATACGCTTGACATCGATTTTCTATGAAACGAAATACCAAAGGCGGCTCGCCTTGTCGAGCCGCTTTTTTACAGCTTTTTCAAAAAATATATGTACAAAATCTATAAAAGCACTTGACAGAATGAAAAATAATTTGTATAATAGTTATAAGTGGTAGATTAATCATTTTCACTATTGGTTTGGATTATTCCACCTCCATCTAACATCTTTTGGCACAGCTTCCGTACTGCGGAAGTACCAAACTAAGACAAGGAGAAGAATTATGGCAGATAAGGTTACCGAAATGCTCGACCGCTTCACGGCTTTAGCGCAGCAGGAAAAACAGCTCTCCGCCGACACGGACAGCATCTATAAGGAGTACAATGATTACCTGAAGTCTTGCGATGAGGATTTGAACAAGAAAATCGAGGAAATCCGCGCGAAGATGTCCAAGTTGGATTATTATCAGAATTACGCTATGGAGCACGCCCAGGCAAGCGATCTGGAGGCTGCCACTGCGCCGTTTGAAACCGATGAGGGACATCTGGAGAGCATTCGTCAGACTATCAGATTGGACAGCCATAACGACCCCAATGCCGAAAGTCTGTATACTAAAGTTACAGGTATGCGGCTTTATTATGAACAGAAAATTGAGGAAACCCGCCATCTTATTGAGGGCAGCAAGGTTCAGGCAAAACGGCAGTATGATGCCGATATTGCTGATCTTAACCACCGCAAGGAGGAGCAGGATAACAATGTCCGCGCGTACATACGCTCCAATGAGTTTAAGGACTACTTGCGTCTGCTGACATTTGACAAATCTGCGTTTAACAGCACAGGAACAGCTAAAATTCCCGAAAACAGCACTATCAGCCTTGGTCAGCGCAGAGTGCGTTTGACTGTGCCAATGGATATTGAGCAAGATTTGGTGTTTATTTCCAATAATGAGTATAATGCTGGCGCTCGGACAATCGGCGCGCCATTCAGAATTTCGCTGACATGCGGCGGCGTGGCGTGTTTTGATTTTGACGAACGCAACAAGCAGTATTTGCTCGGCGGTATTCAGCGTTTGCTGCTTAATGCGGTGAAATACTTCGGGCACAATCTTGAGGACGTGTTGTTCTGCAACCCGGAGAGCTTCAACCCCGATTGTTTGGGACACATCGCAGCATTGGGACGCGGCGCGTATCCATTTGTCATCATTCCGAACTCCGCTAATGAAATCGACCATCGCGTGGAGGAATATTTCACTGATATTGAGCGCTATCCCGCTTCTGATACGGTTTCGCGGATTGTGGTAATGCATTGCTTCCCAGAAAAGTACAGCGATGATGTTCGCGAGCGTGTGTTGAATCTGTGCAAGAATGCCGAGAAATACGGTGTGTTGGTGGTTTTGACACATTACAATGCCGAGGACGATGGCGATGTGGGGGCTGAAATCCGCGAGATGGGCATTTCTGTGCGCAGCAAAAATGGCGGATTCTGGGTGGAACGGCTTCGCGAAAGCCTTTTCTGGTATTCCGCGCCGTCCGATATCCCAATGGAGATTCGCCGCGATTTCGTTGAAAATCGCCGTCCTAAGCCAAAGCCCGAGCCGATTCCGGAAACTGTGAAGCCTGTCGAACCGGAAATCCCCGAAGAGCTTGAAATCCTCGAAGAGCCGATTCCCGAGATTGAGGAGGTTATAGAAGAGCAGATTTCCGAGCCGATTTCGGATATGTTCGGAGAGATGAACGAACCCGAACCTGTGAAGGAGCCCGCTCCCGAGCCTGTTTCGGATATGTTCGAGGAAATGAAC
>CAMWMN010000061.1 GCA_947175385.1 uncultured Clostridia bacterium
CTCGCTGCGGATCGCGCGCCGAAGTTTCTCGCTCGACAGTTTGCTGAGCGGCGTAAAAACGGGATTATACAGTAAATTTGACGAGGAAAAAGGCGAGCTCGTGGGGCTTTCCACTGCGGAAATCAACACGTTTGAAAGCTATGTTTACGAGTGGTCGTTGGGAACGAATCATCTCAAGAAGCCGTTTACATTTAAGAATCCGCACTGCGTGAAGACGAACAAGCAGGATTATGACGCCGAAATTGCCGAGAAAATCCGCGCGGACGTTGTTGAGCCGATTCTGAAGCTCCAAAAGAAAATCCGCGCGAAAAAGGACGGTATCACCGGCGCGGAGTTCACGGAACTGCTGTACAAATTCATCGCGGACGAGATGGGAATCGGGCGGGTAATGCTGTCGAAAACTCTCGACCGTGACGGGAATCCCGCGCCCGAAAAAGTGACGCTGTTCCAAAGGTTATGGGACACGCTTGTCGGGATCTTCAACACACTGCATTCCGAGCTTGCGGACGAAAAGGTAACAGCGGAGGAGTATTATTCCGTTTTCCGTGATATATGCGCAGGAACGGCACTCGCCTCTCCGCCGCAATATGTGGACTGTGTATTGGTCGGCGATATTGACCGCACCCGCGCCGACAACATCAGGGCAGCATTTATCGTGGGAGCCGGCTATGACGCGTTCCCGACGCCCGCGCCGCAAAGCGGAATCTTCTCGGAGCACGAAACGGAAATTCTGCGGGAGAGCTTTGCGCAATCCGATGGTAATTCACGGAATTTCGGGCTGAAATCAGCGAGGGAACAGTACCAATTGGCGCTGTACCGCGCTTACAGAGCTGTTACGCTGCCAACGGAATATCTGTGCGTTTCTTATCCGGAAAATGCCATGGATGGCGAAAAGCAGCGCCGCTCGGACGTTATAGGCGAAATTCTGCGGATTTTCCCGGAGCTGAAATCCGCGCACACCTCCGATTTCGGCGCAGAATTTTACTGCAGCTCACTCGGCGCGGCGAAACAGAGGTTCGCGTTCGGACTGAACAGCGTAAACCGCGAAACGGAGCTTGTTCGGCGGGCTTTGAATATCAACGGCTTTGAGGACTTCACCGAACAGCTTGAATCCATAAAATCCGAACGCGCAAACGAGCTTGACGCTTCCGCGCACAAAATTTCGGAACGTCTTGCAAGTCGTCTGTTCTCCAAAGTTATGGGGGCAACAGCCGTGGAGGATCTCGAAAAGTGCAAGTTTATGTATTTCTGCAAGTACGGTTTGGGGATTTCGGAACGGGATCAGCGTGCTTTTACGTTCATTCGGCGCGGTGACGCGATTCACTTTGTCCTGGAGCACGTTCTCGGCGAATTTTCTGGAAACATCGAGCCGTTTTTTGCGTGTTCGCGCGGAAAGCTTTATCGGCTTTCGGCGAAATATCTTGAACAATACTGCCACGAGGAAACCAACAATGAATTTGAGGAAGATATGCGCACGGGATTTTTGTTCCGCAATATCGCAAACTCGGCAACAGACGTGTTGATTACCGTTCAGGCGGAATTTTACGCGCGGAAGTATCGTCCGCAATTTTTCGAGTTGGACATCAAAGAAACAGGCGAGAAACACTTCGTGGAGGATGATTTTTCACAAGCCGCTCCCCCGCCGCCCGCGGAGCTGTATTCCGAATCCGAAACGGCGGAGGTTGAATCCGCAGCGGTAGAACGCAAGGATTCCGACAGATACATTCTTACCAAACCGCTTGAAATCAAGCTCCAAGATAATTTAAGCGTATTTGTGCGCGGGAGGATCGACCGCGTGGACGCGCTTTCCGCGTGTGACGAAAACGGCTGTGAAACGGTTTATCTGCGAACGGTGGATTACAAAAGCTCGGCAAAGAACTTTGACCTCAATCTCGCGCTGCACGGAATCAATATTCAGATGCTGCTGTATCTGTTCGCGCTGATTGACGCGAACCGCGACAACCCAACGAAAATCCGGGCGGGCGGAGTGTGCTATGTTCCGTCAAAAAGCAGCGGCGCGGTTGACAGCGAAATGTCACCGTATACCTTGCTTGCGCTGAATCATCGAGAGGACGGATTGATCGTTCACTCAAAGCCGGTTGACGATGATTGGGAAGCGTTTAAGGAATTTACGATCAATAAAATAAAAGCGGAAAGCGGCGAGGAAGCTCCCGAATCCATAATGAAAGCGTTTGAATACACGCCCGAATCAGAGATTGACGAGGAGAAATTCGAGCAGCTCCACGAGGATATTATCGGCGTGATCCGCGATAATTTCTCGGAGGTTTTCGGCGGTGATATAGGGGCGGTGCCTACGGTTTATTCCGAGAGCCGAGTGAAGCTCAACGGCAAAAAGGAAACCGGAGAGAAAAATCCGTGCAATTACTGCATTTACAAGTCCGTTTGCAAAAACCGCGGCGAGAATGTCAACAAAATCGAAAAGCCAGAGGATGTACAGAATAATCCGTATATGAACAAGGAGGACGGCGAAAATGGCTGAACAACTTAACGAAATGCAGCTAGCGGCTGTCGATTTTTCGCATAACGAATCTGCGGTGGTTACGGCGGCAGCGGGCAGCGGTAAAACCACGCTGTTGGTTCAGCGGGTTATCAGACTGCTTAGCGACCCTGCTCTCGGAATTAAAGCGGACACAATGGCGATCATGACCTTTACGCGGAACGCCACAAACAGTCTGCGTGCCAAACTGGACGCCGCTCTTAATAAGCGTCTGGACGAGCTTTCCGATAATCCCGACTCTCAATCAGAGCGTGATTGGCTCTCCGCACAGATTTTCGCCTTGCGTCAGGCTTACATCAGCACGATTGACGCGTTCTGTCAGAAAATCATCAGGGAAAATCCCGAGAGCTTCGATTTGCCGATTAATTTCACCATCGCGGACGCTCCGAAAAAAACCTCGATGCGGATTGTGGCAATTAACGCGGCAATGCAGGATTTTTACAACGACAACGCGGATAGTCCGTTTACGAAGGATCAACGCGAAACGCTGTTCTTTACGTTCAATTTTGAAAATGACGAGGATTTGCGGACAGCGATAATCACAACCGCCGAAGCGCTCTCCTCTTATGCGGACGCGGAAAAATGGATTGACGGCGCGGTAAACACCTATAAGGATCTTTCAAGTCTTGAAAAGCAATATTTAGGCGTTTATGTTGAGGCAATCGAATTTCATGCGCGAAAAATGAAATACCATACCGATATGTATGAAGTCATCATCGAGAAACTGGAAGATTTTGTACGCGAGACAGAAGCAAACGGAAAACCGGATAAACCCTTGGAAACCCTTAAAACAGAAGTAATTCCCTATATACGGGATTATGCCGAATATGACAAGCGGAGGTTGGAGCTGGTTACGGAGAAATATGCGGAACTTAAACAAAATCCAACGATTGACGCGCTGACGGATTTGGTTGTTTCTCTGCGAGATTTTGAGGCTCCCCCCGAAGAGGTCAGCATGAGAAAGGGCAAGAATAATCCGTATAAATCCGTGTTCTCATCAACCAAAAAAGGCTTTAACGAAACAGTAAACAGAATTTTGAATATGGCTGTTGACGGAGAGTTTGAAAGAAACTCCTTTGAAGAACAGAAAACCGCCGTAAACGTGTTTGTCAAGCTGCTTCGGCTGTATCGCGGGTATTATGCGGAAATCAAGAAATCAAACGGGAGCATCGACTTTTCGGACTGCGAGCTTATGCTGCTTGAAAAGCTGAACAACGAGGAATTTCGCAAGCAGATTGCCGGACGGTTTTCGTGTGTGATCGTGGACGAGTTTCAGGATTCCAATGATATTCAAGCGGAGATTTTCCGCAAAATCGGCGAGGGAAAGCTGTTCTATGTGGGCGATGTAAAGCAATCCATTTACGCTTTTCGCGGCGCGAATCCCGAAATTATGGCGCGGCTGTGCGGCGGCGCGGACGGATTCACCCCCCTGCCGCTCAATAAGAATTACCGTTCGAGAAAATCTGTAATCGACATAGTAAACTGCGCGTTCTCAGGGCTGATGACTCCCGAATACGGCGGTGTAGAATACGCGGACGATACCAACAGATTGGCTCCGGGCGCGGATTTCCCCGATGAGGGTTCTCCGAAATACAACAACGAAATCCACATTCTGAGTTATAAGGACAATAATGATGGTATGGCTCAGGCGCGGTTCGTGGCGCGGCGCATCAAGGAGCTTCACGATGACCCGGATTTTCTCGTGACAAAAAGGAACAAGCAAGGGGATAATGAGCTTGTTCGTCCGACATACTCCGATTTCATCATTCTTATGCGCACCGGGACGCATTTTGAAAGTTACCGCAAGGCGCTGCGAGAGTTGGGAATCGGAGCCGCTGTTCCCAAAGGGAAAAATCTTCTCGAAGCTGAGGAGATTCGACTTGTGTTGAGCTTTCTGCGAGTGGTGGATAATCCAATGCGCAACGAGGAACTTCTCTCCGTTATGATGTCGCCGATTTTCCGCTTTACTCCAGAGGAAATGGGCGAAATACGCCTAGGAACTTTGGGACTTCCCGAGGATATTCCCGATAATACTTTGAATAAAATCTCCGCCGCAATGAAAAAATATTCGCTGTACCGCTGCGCTCAGCTATGCGCCGAGCCGCTGGAAATCGGGAAATACATTGAGGGCAAGGACGCGGTAATCGAGCGCGAAAAATCCCCTAAGCTGATACGCTTTCTCGAAAAGATTCGCGGATTTCGGGATTTGAAAAGCGCGTCCTCCGTATATCGGCTGATTCGGCAAATCTACGAAGAAACCGACTTGATTTACGTTGTCGCTGCATATGAGGACAACGCGGCGCGGGTGGCAAATATTCGCCAACTGCTTGAAATCGCGGCGGATTTTGAGGAGCGTGACGGCGGCGGATTAAGCGATTTTCTGCGGTTTCTGGAGCGCGCCTCGGAGAGCCTTTCGGGCGGCACTGTCGAAGAAGCATCACGCCCCGAGGAACAATCCGATTCCGTTGCGATCATGACCTTTCACGGCAGCAAGGGGTTGGAAGCTCCCGTATGCATACTCGCGGAGCTGCAATCCCAGCTTAACGACAAGGACTTCTCCAAGACGCTGCTGATGAACCGCGACAATTATATGGCACTGAAATACACCGATATTAAAAAGCGTGTGAAACACGATACAATGGCATATAACGCACTGAAGCACATAATCCGTAAAAAACAGTGCGGAGAGGAACTGCGGCTTTTATATGTGGCGATGACGCGCGCGCAGGAAAAGCTGATTATGGTTGGGAAAATCGGGAAATCCGATTTGGGCGCCGAACCTGACGGAATCGAGCCGTTTCCCGAGGGGAATTTCCTGGGAAGTATTCCGTTTAAGTGGGTGCTGCTGCAGCTTATGAGCTGCTATGACGAGGACTCCGAAAGTTTTAACGGTTTTCCGTGTGAGCTGAGCTTTGACGAAATTCAGAATGTTCCGCCCGAGAAACTTGCCGTCGAGGCTGAGGAATTTGACATATCCGATGATGAAGTGGAACGGCTTTGCGCGATTATGAACCGCAATTACGAATTTGACGCAGACACGCGGCAGCAGTCCAAGCTGACAGTAACTCAGCTTGCCCATATGGACGACAAAACACCCGTGATTCTCACAACGCCGTCCTTTATAGAGCGCAGTCCCACCGGCGCAGAGCGCGGAAACGCCTATCATCACTGTATGGAGTTTTTCCCGATTGACGAGATCCGAGGGGCAGATTCCAACGATTACGCGCGGATTGTCGAATCCTCATTGGAAGAAATGGCTGAAAAACGCTTGATTTCCCAACGGGAACGCAATATTGTCAATATTGATAATATCGTGAGGTTCTTTACGGGCGAACTGGGGCAGCGTATGCTGAAAAGCGGGTGTGTTCGGCGGGAAGAGCCGTTCTATGCCGAAATCGGCGGAAACGCTCTTAATCTGGATTATGGCGGCGATTTGTCGATTCAAGGGCGAATCGATATGTATTTTGTCGAGGACGGCGAACTGGTGATTGTGGATTATAAGAGCGACAGCGTAACAAATCTCGAAAAAGAAAAGGAAACCTATGCGCAGCAGGTGACAATTTATGGGCAGGTACTCCCCAAACTAAAGGGAATGCCAGTTCGGGCTATTTATCTGTACGCGTTTACAAATGGTGAGGCAATAGAAATTCAATGAAGTTAAAACCAATCAGCATTTTAGCGGCGATTATCACGGGGATTGCGCTTACCGTCAACGTTATGGCAACTCAAGCCGATATGTCAAAAAGCGCGGGATTCGCGGTGGAATCCGAACACGCGTTCCCCGTGCTGGCGCCGTATGACAAGAACTACGTGCAAATTTCGTGGAGCACCCCCGAGCGTGAAAATTGCGGTGTTCCTATCGCGGACGGCGAGAGCGTACTGCTCCCCTCGGGACACACCATCACGCGGCTATCCGAGAAGAACGGCGAGGAGCTTGCTGTCGCCGAACTTAATGAGAAAGTTTCCGAAAATTGTAAGGGCGCGATTGTCGGCGGGACTATTGTTCAACCCGCGCGAACCTCGCTTTTTACGGTGGATTCCGAAACAATGAGCGTAAAAAACTCACGGAAATTCGGTGAAATTGTCACCGATGTGGGAGTTCTTGATAATCATGTGTATTTTGGTGTGAAAACCGACAGCGTGTACAAATTCATCTGTGCGAAGTTGGATTCCCTTGATACAGTGTGGGAATACGATTCGAAAAAGTCTGTAACCTCCCCTGCCCTGTTGAACGGACAAGTAATTTTTGGCGCGGGGGAAAATCTCATAGCAGTTACGGAATCCGCGCGGGTGGAGAATCCCGTGGGCGTGGAAATTACCCACATTTTCGCGGGGAAATACGCGGTGTTTATGAGCTGCGCGGACGGGAATCTCCGTAAGCTGCGGCTCACCGAGGACGGCAAAACAGAGCCTGACAGCTTGATGGAATGCAAACTCGGCGGAGAGCTTTCCGCGCCCGCAGAGTACGAAAACCGCGTCTATGTCGGCTCCTCCGAGGGTTTTTTCGTACTGGACGGGTTAAATATGGAGGTGGCGAAAGAGTTTCCCGAAATGAAAAATTCCTCTGCTCCCGTGATTTGCTATGGCGGCGGACAGCGCGCCTATACAGCCGCTCCTCATGATGATCCGAACGGCAACAGATGGTATCTCTACGCAGTTCTTGACGGTGATGACGGAATCTCCGCCAACGAAATCGCAAAAATCATCGACTTTACGAACGGCAAAACCGCCATATCCGAGCGCGGCGTAATGTACTTCCGCGATGCGCGCGGGCAGCTCTGGGCACTCGCAATCAGTGAAACCAACACCTTTATGATTATCGTCAAGATTGTCTTAACTCTGGCAATTATTGTGATGGCACTGATTATCATCAGAGCGTGGGTAAAACGTCACGCCGCCAAGCAACCGCCGCAGTACTAAGCAGCCCAATCTGGGGTACTCCGTCCCCCAGACCCCCTGCTTAAGGGGCTAGCCCCTTAAGAATCTCAATTCCCAATATGATGTAATTAGAGTTTATATGTTGTCGCTGTACGGTTAAAGGTTATTTTTATACAAGTAAATGCCCCGTATATATGGGGCATTTACCTATTTATGATACTTACCGTTATTGATTATTGAAAACGCTCTGTACACCTGTTCAAAAAGCATTACTCGCGCCAAGCTGTGCGGAAACGTCATCTCGGACATTGACAGGCGCATTTGGCATTGTGATTTCAAACTCTCCGCAAGCCCGAAAGAGCTTCCAACGATAAAGTTAACGGTGGATATTCCGTTGTTTCCGAGGTCTTGAATCCGTTCGGCAAGTCGCTCACTGGAAAGCTGTTTACCCTCAACGCAAAGCGCGATATTAAAACCACTCCCCGTGTGGGAGAGAATATCTTTTGCCTCGCGCTCCAACGCTGCGGAAATCTGCGCCGCGCTCGGATTCTGCGGGAGGGACTGCGGCTCCGGTTCGCGCACCGTCACACGCACGTACGCGGAAAGCCGTTTTTGGTACTCCGCGCACGCCTCGCGAAAATATCCCTCCTTAAGCTTGCCCATCGCTATAAAGTTTATATTCATCATTTTCGGTTATTACGTGAATTTTTGCCGTTCCGTGGTGGTAACATACGGATTTTGCGGCGGCGCTGCATCTCGGCGGCGCGCTGCTTACGGCGCTTGTTGATGGTCACAATAATAATCAGCGCGATGATCAACAGCACTAATGCCACAAATGCGACAATCGTCACCGGAGATTTCAGGAAGTTTCCGAGCTTTTCCTTGTAGTCCGCTATCTTGTCAAGCTCAATGGCGGTTTCTGTCACCAACGGAATCGCGGTGAGCTTTTCACCGTTCAGGCGCAGCTCTACCTCTCCCATCTCCATGTCCTTTTCCACGGGCGCGGTGAGCGGCTGAACTGTGGGCTTAATCAACTGAATTGCACTTTTGTCGAGGCTCTTGGGCATCAGAGTGAAATAATCCTCAGTGGTTACCAGACCGACAACCTCAGCCTCCTTGCCCTTTATCACATCAACCTGCATAATCTGTTGGTTCTTATCGATAACCTTTGAGTACTCAAATTCCCCGAATGCCCAGTTGTAGAGATTTACATGGTCTAAGTAGCTGAACACCTTTTCCGGTTTGGTTCCATCGGAATTATAGTACGGTGCGCTGAGAGTTACGCACATATATTTGTAGCCGTTTCGCTCGGCAACAGTAACCAACGAGCGTGAGCCGAGAACAGGGTTTTCGGTGTCCCAACTGTCACCTTTTTTGAGGTAATACTCGTAGATACTGCCCGTTTTAACGCCCGTGCAGCCCTCAAAATAATACTCACTGGATTCACTCATCATCGCGTTAGTCTGATAGAGCGTATAACCGCCCGGGTTGTTCTCATTAGCTGGCATTTTGTATTCATAAGTATTACAAATCTTGTTGAATCCCGCGTAATTGTCCATCGCATAACGCGTAATTTTGTACATATCCCGTGCGGAGGTGTAGTTGTTTTCGTTCCATAAACCGTGAGTATTCGCGAAATGCGTGTTCTCGCAGCCGATTTTCTTGGCGGTTTCGTTCATCAGATTGACAAACGTAGGAATATCCCCGCAGACATTGTAAGCGATGATGTTCCCCGCCTCACACGCGGAAGCCACCATAAGCGCGTACAGACAATCCATATATGTAAGGTTGTCTTGATACGGCTCGATTCCACCTGTGGAGGCATCATAGTAGTTAGGATCTCCGCCCCACTGAAACTCATTAAAGCAGTCATACGGACATTCGAGCTTTTGGTTGAAATCCTTGATGTTCTCGAACGCGACAAGAGCCGTCATAATCTTGGTAACGGACGCAGGATACAGACGCATATCGGGATTTTTCTCCGCAACGACAATATCCGTGTCGAGATTCACCATATAAACGCCCTCGCTGTGAAGCTCGAAAGACGGATTAAATGCGGCATTTGCCGTCAAATTTGTGGCAATTGTGGAAAATAACAGAATTATTCCACAAAATATGGGTAAAATTTTTCGTTTTAACATATAGACAAATTCACCTTTTTCGGTTATTATAGTATTAGGGGGTTGCCCTATATAATTATAACAGTTTAATCCCAAAAAGTAAAGGGATTTTATAAAATTGTAAGAATTTTGTAAGATTTTTAAGGAGATAATCAATGATATACATAACGGGAGATACTCACGCGGATTTTTCGCGGTTTAAGAATCCGATGCTGCGAAAGCTTAAAAAGCAGGACGCGCTGATTATTTGTGGGGATTTCGGATTTATATGGGACGGAAGTCCCAAAGAGCAAAGGCTCCTTAAGAAAATCGGAAAACTGCCGTATAACGTACTGTTCGTGGAAGGCACGCACGAAAACTACGACTTGCTTGAAAAATACGAAATAACCGAGTGGTGCGGTGGAAAAACGCGCCTGATAAGCGGTCGTCTGCGGCAGCTTATGCGCGGACAGTTGTATGAAATCGCCGAGAAAACAGTTTTTGCGTTCGGCGGCGGACAGACAGACGACATCTACGAACTTACCGAAGGGTCTAACTGGTGGCAGCGTGAGATTCCATCTGATGAGGAGCTTGCCGAGGGAATGGATAATCTTGAACGCGCGGACAACTCGGTGGACTTTATCGTGACTTACGAGCCGCCCTCGCGTATGCAGGAGTTCTTGATGGGCGAAAAGGAGCCTAATCACATCAGTACCTACCTCAGCGAAATCTATGACAAAGTGGATTTCAAGGGGTGGTTCTTCGGGAAGCTGCATCTCAACAAGCTGATCCCTCCGAAATATTATGCGGTCTACGACGGCATTATCGCCGCCGATACAACCAAAATAAACAAGAAAATGCAATCTAAAAAGTCGACTGAATCTAAGGAGGAAAATTAAATGGCAGACATCACTTTTGAGATTACCAAAGAGCTTGGGGTTATCTCCGAGAATGCTAAGGGCTGGACACGCGAGCTTAATATGGTAAGCTGGAACGGTCATGACGCGAAGTATGACATACGCGACTGGAGTCCCGACCACACCCGTATGAGTAAGGGCGTTTCCCTCACCGAGGAGGAGATGGAAAAGCTCGTGGAGCTTTTCATCACCCGAAATGACGAGGATTCGTTTGAATAATCAAAAAATGCCCCCAATCGGGGGCATTTTTCTATTTCACTGACTTTATCATCTCGCGAAATTCATTTGCGGTTTCTTTCGGAATCAAATCCTTAAACTTGGTAAAGAACTCATCAACCGCGTCATATTGTTTCGCCGTAAATTTGTTGGATATGAGAACTTTTATAAACATTTCAGCCGATTCCGCAGGATTCTCTTCCAACTTCGGCTCAGTGAATGCCCGCAGCTTTTTCATTGACTGAACGAGATAAACCCACACTGCGTCCAATACATCTGGTTGGAATCCGTTATCAATCAGCACTTCCGCCAGATTCGCGTTGATTTTGACTTTGGTTTTCAGATGACCCTTCGAGAATTTACACCCCGAAAAGCAGTCAAGAAGTTTGCAATCCTTGTAACACCAAGAATCCTCGTGCTCGCCGATTGCTTTGAGGCTTTTCGGGAACGTCAACGTTATGTTCCGGCAGTCGGCGCACGCATACGGTCCGATTTCCTTTACGCCCTCGGGAATCGTGTACTCGGTTCTGCCGCCTGCTGGAAGATAGATCAGCGTCTTTTTGTCGGCGGAGAAAAGCACTCCGTCAATCGAGCAAAAGCACGGATTGCCCTCGGCGACATCAATACGTTTCAGCGATTTGCAGCCCATAAACACCGCCTCATCGATAAACTCAACATTTTCGGAGATTTCTATGTCCGTAAGCGATGCACAGTTTTTGAAAACCCAACGCGGAAGCTCGCTCACATTTTCGGGTATCTTAATACCTTCAAGCGATGAACAGTTCAAAAACGCGTACTGACCAAATTCCTCCACACTTTCGGGAATCGTCAGTCTCTTGAGCTTTGTGCAGTTCTCAAAAGCGTCCTTATTAATTTCGGTCACATCTTCGGGAATCACATACTCAGTCTTGCCGTTGGGAGGATAGCACATCAGTATTTCGCCGTAATTCGAAAACAGAACGCCGTCCTTTGAACAGAAGAAATCATCTTCCTCGCCGTTGCGGACGTCAATGCGCTCCAGTGCCGTGCAATCGTCAAAAACTCCCTCCTCAATTTCGTCCATATCCTCCGGAAGAGTTATGTGCTTCAGCGAAGTACAATTACCGAAAACAGGTGCCACAATTGTGTCCACGCCATTCGGAATCGTCAAATCCTCCAGCGAAGAGCAACCCTTAAACATATCATAGTTCAAATTTGCGCCCGACCCAAGAACAACGCTTTTCAGGCTTTTACAGCCCTGAAACACCGATATTCCATATTGATTCACGCTGTCGGCAACCGTAACGTGTTCTAATGCGGTGCAGCCCTCAAACGCGCTCTCACCGACTGTCTTAACGCCCTCGGGAATCGTCAGTCCCGTGATAACAGTGCAGCCTTTGAACGCGTTATCCGCGATTTCAATCACATCATCGGGAATCGTAATATCCCCGCCCGCGCCGTTATAATCCACCAAAGTGTGATTAAGTACAGTAAAATCGTTATTATTCATGATTCACAAAGCCCTCCATTTGATGATACATTCATTATAACACCTAATCTTGGAAATTTCAAGATGTGTTGTGAATTTTCGTGATTATTCAACAAAATCCTGTCTTAAATTTATGCACATTGCACATCAAAAAAATATCGACTTTTATGGGATTTTATGTTATAATAGGTAATGTGTTATTAAGGGGGTAATTGCATATGGCAAAAGATTATACAATGGATATGTGCAGCGGGTCGATTGTCGGCAAGATGATTCGCTTTTCGCTGCCGCTGATGGCTTCGGGAATGCTGCAGCTGCTGTTCAATGCCGCAGATGTAATCGTACTGGGGCGGTTCGCGGGAGATAACTCGATGGGCGCGGTAGGCTCTACGACTGCGCTTATCAACCTGTTTACAAATCTGTTTATCGGACTGTCGGTCGGAGTGAACATCATTGCCTCTCGCGCCCACGGAGCACACTCCGAGCGGGATATGCAGGACGCGGTTCACACGTCAATGCTGCTCTCGGTAATTTGCGGCGCGGCACTGGCGGTGATCGGCGTGTTCCTCGCGCCCGAAATGTTGGAGCTGATGAAAGCAACCGAAAACCAACTTCCTCTGGCAACGCTCTATCTGCGAATCTACTTCCTCGGAATGCCCGCGATGATGGTGTATAACTTCGGCTCGTCCATTCTCCGCGCAGTCGGGGACACCAAACGCCCGCTGTATTTTCTCACCATCGCGGGCGTGGTGAATATCGGATTAAATTTGCTGTTCGTAATCGTCGCTCAAATGGACGTTGCGGGAGTCGCGCTTGCAACGGTTATCTCGCAGACCGTTTCTGCAACGCTTACGGTAGTTTGTATGATTAAGGAAAAGGGCAGCATTCACCTGAATCTTCGCAAGCTGAAAATCAAGGCGCACATTCTCGGCTCAATCGTGAGAGTGGGAGTTCCCGCAGGACTTCAAGGCGCGATTTTCTCGCTTTCCAACGTGGTTATTCAGTCCTCGGTGAACCTGTTCGGAGACACGGTGGTAAATGGAAACTCGGCGGCGCAGTCCATCGAGATGTTCATCTATATGGCGATGAACACATTCTATCAAGCGGCGATTACGTTTACCGGACAGAATGTCGGCGCAAAAAAATACAATCGAATCCCCAAAATCCTCGCAAGCTCTCTGGTTTGCGTAACTGTTACGGGACTGGTGTTGGGCTGGACCGCATACCTCTTCGGACCGCAGTTAGTAGGAATCTACACCAACTCCGACAACCGCGCGGAGGTCATCGCGGCGGGAATGGTTCGTATGAGTTATATCGTTACCACCTACGCGCTGTGCGGAATGATGGACGTGATGGTCGGAATGCTCCGTGGGTTGGGCTACTCGATTATGCCGATGATTGTATCGGTAATCGGCGCGTGCGGTCTGCGTATACTGTGGATTGCCACAATTTTCCAAATACCCGAATATCACAAAATCACAACGGTATACCTCTCCTACCCCGTCACATGGACGGTGACGCTGTTGACGCACGTAGTATGTTACATAATCATCTGGAACCGCCTGAAAAAGCGGCAGAGAGCGTATTTTGAGAATCAATCAGCATAAACGTGGAACTTTTTCAGCACTCCCGTTTTCACGATAATTTGAATCAGAGCCACACCCAGAACCAGTCCAAACGCGCCTTGTACGCAATTTGACGGTATGTTCACAAGGGTAGGAATCCAACCGTACTGCAAAAATGCCGCCTCAAAGAAGTAGTATCCCGACACCATAATCATTTCGGCGGCAAGCCCGCTTACCACAAAACCCGGTAAGCGCGACTTGCCGCCTGTTTGCCTCTGTTGCGCAACGTCCTGTTGCGCTTTTGGGCGAACTGCGACAAGTTCCGTCTTATCGCCTGTTCGCCTCTGTTGCGCAACGTCCTGTTGCACTTTTGGGCGAACTGCGACAAGTTCCGTCTTATCGCTTTTTTTTATGAACGCGCGAACCAACAGCGCAGCCGCAACTGCCATCAAGCCTTTGATAATCAATGTTGCGGGGATATATTGAGCGTAACTAGTAAACAAATCCGCCAATGCAGAACCGATTCCGCCCGCCGCGAATCCATACCACGGTCCGAGAATCCACGCGGCAACGAGAATAAAGCAGTCACCAAGGTTAAGGACTCCCACAAGCGGCGCGGGAATCTGGATTACCATTGTCGCCAGGCAAATCAGCGCGGTGAACATTCCCGTCACACATAACTTGATAATCTGTTCTTTTTTCATAATTGTTCTCCAATCCGAATATAAAAAATCTGCAAGTTGGAATTTTCTGACTTGCAGATTAATTATAACACCTGTCTCTAATACACAACTCCCAGCCCACCCGACGCTCATGAATCTCGTATGGCGTGGTATGC
>CAMWMN010000062.1 GCA_947175385.1 uncultured Clostridia bacterium
CTATACGTCTGTAATAGTAGTCAAACAATTTCGGATTATAGTTTCGATATGCAACCGAAGTATCTACTTCCTCGGATTCACCCGGACGAACCTTACGCGCGAGAACCACCCAACGCGTTGCGATGTCTCGTCCGAGAGGCCAGTTGCAGGTCGACAGCGTAAGCAGTTTATCGCCGTAAGTCAAGTCAACATCGGTAAAGAACCAACTTCTGTCCATAACGTCCAGAATGAACTGGTTGAAATCGTCCTGACCGGAAAAGTGCGTCTTGTCAATATAACGGAATACATCTCCGTATTCTTCCTGTGTGTTCACCAGCATTCCCGCAAAGATTTTGTAAACCTCGCAGCCGCCATCGGGAGTTGACAGCATAACGGTGGGGTGTTTCTTATAGAACGCAATCGGCTCGCTACTGTAATCATTTGGAACATAATGCACAACGTAAGCGAAAAAGTCGCCTGTCTGCATATTGTGCCCAAAAAGAACCGTATTGTCATCAGTGCCGTCCCATGTGTTGCTCGGCGATGCGAAAATCGTTCCCGATATAGATTCGTTTCCGTAAAAATCGTGGTCGACGTAATAATCATAGTCCGGACCCGCAACGACTACGTTGTTCACCAACGTGCCTTGGATTTTAACCCACGCGCGAGTATCGGGATTCTGCTGCTTGAGATTGTCGAAGTTTGGATATTCCTTTATGTTTACCGCGGGAGTAAGGTCGATGATTTCAGGCTCTTCCGTACCGGGTCCCGTAACGACGCTGATGTTGGGATTGACTATATGCTCGGGCACGGAGTATTCTGAAGAATAATCAACCTGTATTCCGCCCAATTCACCGATTTTTATATTTGTTTCGCGTCCCTGTGCAAGCTGAACGATCTGCCAGCCCAGATAAATCAGGGCTGCAATCAGGCACACAATAGCTGCCATCAGGAATATCTTGCGGAATTTTTCTTTTAGCTCGTCCTCAGACTGCGGAATTACGTTTTCCGCAACTCTTCCCCAGATGTTCTTTTTGTTTGTCCTGCCGTTTATCTTGTCAGATTTGTTTTTCTTTGATGACGAATCCGTTATTCCGAGTTTCTCCATCGCAATATTTTTGGATTCGTCTTTTTTTCTGTTCCGCTCATCACGCTGCTTGAGGTTTTCCTCCCAATCATCGTCAAATAAAGATGGCATTTATGATTCCCCCTTGCTTTTTATTATCCGGAGCAGCATTTCAAGCGCCTTTTCGGTTGCTGCTGTCCGAATATGATCTCTTCCGTTGTTCTCAAATTCAAACCGTTTGGATTCACTTACGGACTTCCCGAAAACAG
This sequence comes from uncultured Clostridia bacterium, assembly GCA_947175385.1. Classification (GTDB taxonomy): domain Bacteria; phylum Bacillota; class Clostridia; order Oscillospirales; family Ruminococcaceae; genus CAG-115. The sequence continues at coordinate 1,315 of CAMWMN010000062.1, forward strand.
CGATATACACCGTTCCAATAGGATTCTCCGCTGTTCCGCCCGTGGGACCCGCAACGCCGCTGGTAGAAACCGCAAAATCCGCGCCCGAAACCGTCACCGCGCCCTTTGCCATTTCCTCAGCGCAAGGCAGGCTGTACTCGGTGAACTTCCTCAGCGTTTCCTCGGATACTCCCAGAAGTTCATTCTTAATGCGGTTTGAGTAGGAGCAGATTCCAAGCTCTATTACCGCGCTGCTGCCCGAAATCGCCGTAACCGCTGCCGCAATCATTCCTCCCGTACAGCTTTCGGCTGTCGAGATTTTGTACCCGCGTGCTGCGCATTCGCGGACTATTTCTTCTGATAATTTCCGTATATTGCCGTAAATCTCTTCCATCAGTCCAAGAACACCGTTTCCTCTCCGTATTTGAACCGCCGAACGGTGGTCTTGGAAACCGCCTCGGCAATCATCGAATCAAAATCATATGAACTCTCTGCCGCGAGAATGTCCTCAATATGCGGCTTGGTGCGTGGGTGCTTCGGCGAAAATACCGTGCAGCAGTCCTCGTAGGGCAGAATTGAGGTTTCAAATGTCCCGATTTTACGAGCGATTTCGGTAATTTCAATCTTGTCCATTCCGATTACTGGTCGGAACACGGGGAACTCCGCCGCCGCGTTGGTGCAGTACAGCGCGGGCAGCGTCTGGCTTGCTACCTGGGCAAGACTTTCGCCCGTGATTATCGCGCCGTATTTGTCACGCTTGCATACAATGTTGGCAATCTTTACCATTAGTCTGCGCATAAGCACCGTGAAATACTCCTCGGGGCAGTTGTCCCTCAACGCTTCCTGAATTTCCGTAAACGGAACACAGTAGAACATAATGTCGCCGCACCAATCCGTCATCTGCTCACATAGCTTTTGCACTTTGAGCAGCGCGCGTTCGGAGGTGTAGGGCGGGCTTATGTAATGGATACAGTCCACAACCAAGCCGCGTTTAGCCATCATATATCCCGCAACAGGGGAGTCGATTCCGCCTGAGAGCATAAGCAGAGCCTTTCCGCTGCTGCCCACCGGCATTCCTCCCGCGCCCGTGATTCGTTTCGCGGACAGATACGCCCCCACATCGCGGATTTCCAGCCGCACCGTAACTTCGGGATTATGCACGTCCACCGCAAGATGCGGGAACGCGTCCAAAACCGCGTCACCGAGTGCTTGTTGAATCTGCGGCGAGTTCATCGAATACGTTTTATCGGCGCGTTTTGCCTCGACCTTAAAGGTTTTCGCGTCCGCAAGCGCGTCTTTGAGATACTCGCCAACGTTGTTTGCAACGGTATCGAAATCCTTTGGGAATACCGCGCATTTTTGAATCGCACCAATTCCGAAAATACGTTTCAGTGATTCAACAACGGTATGCATATCCGTGTTATCGTCTTGTGGTTCGATATAAATCGTTGACTGATTCCGCGTGTAGGCAAATTGCCCTATCAGCTTCAACCGCCTCTTGATATTGTTCTGGAGCATATCCTCAAAGGTTTTCTTATTGATTCCTTTAAGAGCAATTTCCCCATATTTTACCATTATTATTTCTTTCATCTTCTGACCCTTTCAATGGTTTTTGAGATTCCCTCGCACAGCGCGCGAACGTCATCTGGAGTGTTCTCCGCGCTGAACGACACACGAATCGCGCAGTCCGCGTCCTTATCCGAAACGCCAAGCGCGTCCAAAACACCGCTTTTCTTGCCGCGTGAGCACGCAGAGCCGCTGGAAACGAAAATTCCGCGTTCTTCGAGAGAGTGCAGCATAATCTCGCTGCGCACTCCGCGAACACTGAAATTCACGATATTCGGAACACAATCATCATCTGAGTTGATTCCGATGTCCGATAGCTTGGATAATTCTTCCAGCAGACACTTCTTCAGCTCGGAAAATTTTTCGCGGTCGCCGTGATATGCCTTGACAGCCGCCTCCAGACCCGCAATCAGCTCCACAGGCTCTGTCCCCGAACGGAGGTTGTTCTGCTGTCCGCCGCCCGAAAGCAGAGGAAGAATGTTCTCTCCCTTTCGGATAAACAATGCGCCTATTCCCTTTGTCGAGTGGATTTTGTGTCCGGAAATGCTGATCAGATCGCCGTCCAGCGGGACTTTAAGAAATCCCTGAACAGCGTCTATATGTACGATTGTCTTGGGATTTTTGCGCTTGACCTCACGGTACAGCCGCGGAACATCAATTTGAAAGCCCGTTTCGTTGTTCACCGCCATTGCGCTTAGCAGCGCGGTATTTTCGTCCACCGCGTCAATCAGCGCATCCGTGAAATCCTCATAATTCTTGGGAGCTAACCGCAAAACCTCAAATTCGTCCTCCTCGAATTTCGTAAGAACCTTTGCCACGGACGGGTGTTCGATTGCTGTGGACACGATTTTTAATGTATGCGGACGGAATCGGCTCATTGAGCCTAAAAGCGCGGTGTTGTTACTTTCGGTAGCACCCGATGTGAATAACACGCCCCCGTCAAACGGGGATTTGCCTCCCGTAACCGTCGCAAGCAGCGTCTTTTTCGCGCGAGCCATAATCTGCATAGAGGACGTTCCCAACTTGTGCAGGGAGCTTGCGTTTCCAAAGGACTCGCTCATCGCCTCGTTTACCGCGCGGACACATTCCTTACACGGCTTGGTTGTTGCGGCATTGTCCAGATATATCATAAGTTCACCTTTTCTTGTATCTTTTTTGAACAAATTCATACCTTATAATTATAACACAAAAATATTGATTTGACTAGCCATTTTTCCGAAATTTCACATTTATTTCATAAAAAATTCTTGAAACAAATTAAAAGGTTACAAAAAAGTTACAAAACAGTTACAAATAGTTACAGTTTGCGGAATTTTGGTTACAATATTGTCATAAATGTTGATTTTTAATTTTGTATGTGGTAGAATAAAATCAGAAGGAAAAATAAAATCCAAAATCCTCCTGTGTGCACGCCGTTCATTCCCCGGACGGCGTGTGTTATTTTATCCGTAAAAAATCCTGTAACACATTTTCCTCGTTTGCATAATATGTACTGTGAGACGGAAGCTCCACAGGGGAGCGGAAAACTTCACACACTACCATTTCTTTTAAGGAGGAAAACACTATGTGCGGACTTAATATGGGCGGTAACGGCTGCTGCTGGATTCTTATCCTGATTCTCTTGTTCTCTTGCTGCGGAGGCAATAACACCAGTATGCAGAACGACGGCTGCGGCTGTGGCTGCGGCGGCAGATCCGACGGCTGTGGCTGCGGCTGCTGATTAACCCCCGGGGGATAGCCCCTGAATAACGAAGCGCCGTGGTGCAATGCCGCGGCGCTTTATTTATTCTCGAATAATGTCCGCGAACTCTCCTGAGCAAGCCTTAATAAGGTCGCCGGGTGTAAGCTCCAGTTGAAGTCCGAGCCGCCCTCCGCTGACGATTATTGTGTTCAGAGATTCCGCGCTTTCGTGAATTACCGTGCGGAACTGTTTTTTCATTCCGATAGGGGAGCACCCTCCGCGAATATACCCGGTAATCGCAAATATATCCTTGACATGGATTGGTTCAAGTGACTTTTCGTCCACTGCTTTCGCGCATTTTTTCAAGTCCATTTCACAGTCCACCGGAACACAGAACACAAAATATTTCCCGCTTTTTCCAACCGTTACCAGTGTTTTGAACACGCTTGCGCAATCTTCGCCCAAGAGATTTGCAATCTGTAATCCGTCCGTGAACTCTTCGCATTCGTAGGTGTGCGCGGTATACGTGATTTTCAGCTTGTCCAGAATACGCATTGCGTTGCTTTTGTTGTCCTTAGCCATCTGTTACACCTCTAACTTTGAGAAATTATCTTTAGAATTATCTACTCCGAGAAAATTCGCAAAATTTGTCATTTCTTTTGTGATTGCTTCTTTCATATCTTTATTCGGATTAATTCCTGACTCCCACCACCAATTTTTTATAATGAATGCTCCCGCTTTATTAACGGGTTCCGGCTCAAATCTTGCAACAAACCGACCATTATACAGCACGGTCAATACATAGTAACCGAATTTCCTTTTGGCAGCGGGCGTATAAACCTCCCAACGGTATGTAAAATCAAATAGCGATTCAAGCATTTGTCTGTCCCACATAATATTGTCCAATGGCGCGATGAACCTTACATAAGTATCCGAAGCCTGAGAATCCATATGTTTTTTCAGATTACTTGAAACGTAGAAAGATTCCTTTATTCCCTCGATTTGTATTTCTTCAATTTTATTTTTCTCAAGCAGACTTTGAAGTGCAGAAGTTCGAATGTCTTTTTCGCTAAAGAAACAGCCCTGCCAAGCCCCGCCCGGTTTATTCCATACAAAACCAACGCTCTGTATTCTTCTTTCGGTGTACCATTCCAGAAAGTCCTCCATCGTCATATTTGAATCGTATTGGAGAAATTCACCTCTGAGAACTCGTTCCGTTAAATCGAAATACTTCTGTGTGCCTCGTTTATCAGCAACGCAAAGCTCACCGCTGTTGAACAGATAATCCAACGCCGCACTGGATAATTTTCTATGCCCCCAACTGCTTTTTCCTGTTTCTCCGATTGAAATGTCCTTTGTTCCTGTAATTCCGTGTTGTGACACAAAATTTTTGACCTCGTCCAGAATATCCAACGCGCCGGTCTGATTGCGATATTCCAGTGTAAGGACTACTCGCTTGCAAAATTCCTTTCGCACAAACCCAAAACGAGAGAAATCCTCCGAATTATAAATACACATTTCTTTATCGTATCCGTCCACCAATTCGTGTTCTTTGTATAACAAATCGTAAAGATACTGTTCTTTGTAATCCTTTACCCTTGCTTGCAATACTAAATCGGCGTTTCTTGACACTACATTTAGAGGGTCATATTGGATACTGTGTATTCGCCGCATTATTGTTTTCACGCCGTCTTGTCCCGACAACTCCTCTGCGCCGTCCAGATTGTGATAACGGCATAACATATGTCTGGCTTCCTCTTTTGAATACAGTTTCACTTCATTTTCCTCACAACAAATACCGCCCCAAGCAGTGAGCTTTTTGAAGCTCGGAGCGGTATCATTTAATCAATTTCGATTAAGTTTAGAATATTTCCTCATCGTCAATGTCAAGATTCCACTTGTCAAAGATGTCGGTCTTGCCGAGCAGGAAGTACGCAACAGCCGCCGCAGCAACTGCCGCCAACGCGATAATTCCCGAAATGATTACTATCTTCTTAGTCATAATAAATCCTCCTTATTTACAGTACGGATACCCGTATTTTAATTACTGAAACCGCGCAGCCATATCGCCGATTCCGTTATCGTTGGTAGGTTCGCCGATTGCTCCGAATTTCCACTCTCCGTTATAGCGGTAAACCTCACCGAAAATCATTGCAGTTTTGCCGTTGTAGTTCTCGGACAGATTGTACTTGCACAACTCCGCTCCGGTGTCCGCGTCAACGATTCTGATGAACGCGTTCTCAATCATACCGAACTGCTGATTACGTTCACGCGCTTGGTAAATTGTAACCACGAATATGATTTTCGAGTACTCCGCGGGAACTCGGTTAAGTTCCACAATAATTTGCTCGTCATCGCCGTCACCCGCGCCCGTCAGATTGTCGCCGCAGTGACGAATCGCGCCGCTTCTGTGCTGAAGCTGTCCGTAATAAACAACATCAACGGGACCCGCGAGTTTCCCCGTGCTTTCGGTGATGAGAATAGCGGAAGCATCGCAGTCAATATCGGCTCTTCTTGAGAAGAAGCCTTTTTTTACCTCGTCCCAACCCAGTCCGACAACAAGTGACTTAAGTCCGCTGTTGCCCTTTGTAAGATCAACCTTTTGACCCTTTTGCAGATTTACAGACATAATGAATCCTCCATGAAATACATATATAATATGTTATTCTAATCTACATTATACAACATTTATTTCCAAATTGCAAGTGTTTTTGGAAAATTTTCTTTATTTCGCGAGCAAACTTGCAAAATATTCAGCAATAATCGGATTTCTGATAAGAAGCGGACCGATTATGTGTGTTCCGTAAAAGTTTCCATCGTGGACTCCCTCAACATTGGGAGAGTTGTCAGAGTTTCCCGCGCCTTGCTTTACGGTGAAAAAATGCTTCACATCACCATAAATTTGGCTTGCTTTGTTGACGAAGCCAATAAGCTCCTTGCCCTCGAATTTGACAATGCTGTCGGTAACAATTCGCTCGGTGCCCTCCTTGACAGTGAAATTGAATATTCCGAGTCCCGTGTATTCTTTATCGTCACGGTCGGTAATTTTTGTTCCGAACATTTCAAACGAATTGCCCGTAGTAAGCATAATTGTGTGACCCAACGCGGATTTAAGCTCCTCGGCATACGGCGTAAGGTATTCGAGCGCGACTTTTTGATTGCGCTCCGTTCCAGAGCCGATGTAGATGAAGTCCGCGTCAAAGTCAAGTTTATCGTCTACCGATTGGCGGATTATTTCGACAGTTTCGCCCTTTTGAACAAGGGCGCGCTCCAGTGCCAAAACATTCGCGTAGTCGCCATAGAGATTCATTAAATCGTGAAACATATGAAGAATTTTCATATTGCACCTCACTTAATTGTAACCTTGGAGAGGAATTTCGCCTTATCCGAAAAGCAAGTTACAGTGTAGAGCTTCTTGTGTTTTTTCGAGATGATTATGTCAACTGCCTCATCAATTTCTGGAATTACGGAAATCTTTTCTGCGGGAATATCTGTGTAGGAGAACCGAGTTTCGAGATCTCCCGCGTGCGCTCCCAAAAGATATATCCGCTCAATGCAGGTGTTATTCAGCAGCTCGAAATCAATATCCCACAGCCAGCTAACCTCGCCGGTGGAGTAGCGGCGGCTGACGGAATCCACGATGATAATCACTCCGCAAGGCTTGTTCTGACCGATTATGTAGCGGATTGACTGGTTGTATGATATGGAATTTTCGTGCTTTGATACCAAGAATGTTCCATCACTGCTTCCGAGGGAATATTGCACGATTCTGCCGTTTTTGAGAACGTAATCGCTGATGTCCTCGGCAATTTGCTTTGAGGCGATCCCCATCAAATCGCACACCGAAAAGCACGCGAGAATATTGTATACATTATAAATACTCTTAAAGCTCAATGTGATTTTATACTTGCCGTTCACCGATATTACACCGTTGTCCAGATCCGCCTCGGTGACAGTGTAATCGGTGGACTGCTTTTTGTGTCCGCAAGCGGGGCAGAGGTAGCTGCCGATGTGATTATAGTGGCGGTAGTCGTATTTCATACGTTTTTTGCAGTTCGGGCAAAAAACACCGTCATCGTAAACCGAGGTGTTTTCGGCGGTGGAGAAAGACTGCTTGTCCATTCCGAACCAAACAACGTTTGATTTATCTTTCCCGTACAGCGATACAAGCGGGTCATCTGCGTTAAGAATCAGTGTAGACTTATCCGAAATACTCTCGCGGATTGCTTCGTAAACCCACTCCGAGTGTCCGTTGCGCGTAAGTTGGTCGCGGTAGAGATTGGTGATTATATAATGGGTGGGCGCGAAGTACTTAAATGTGAACTTTGAGTAACGCTCGTCCGATTCCAGTAACAGAATATCCGCCTTGACACGTCCGCCAAGTGTGGAGTTGTTCAGAATCACCGTAGTAACTCCCGCGATTTGATTTGAGCCTTCTTTGTTCCAAATTACGGATTTGCCCTCTTTTTGCAAAATATGGGCTACCATTTCCACCGTGGAGGTCTTGCCGTTGCTTCCCGTTACCGCGATTATCATCTCGGGGAGCTTCACGCGTCCGAGAATATTGGGACAGAGCTTCAATGCGATTTCCCCGGGAATGCTTGAGCCGCGCCCGATTAAATGCCCGATAAAGTGCAGAATTTTGCACGCCAGAATGGTAAAAAAAACTCTCATATATCCTCCGATTCACGCGTTTGGCGCGAATTTTTCCATTATTTTGACGGCGGTTTTGATTCCGTCCACCGCTGCGGACATTATCCCGCCCGCATACCCCGCGCCCTCGCCGCAAGGATAGAGATTCTCACAGGATTCAGCCTCGAAAAGCTCGTTTCTTGGGATTCTCACGGGGCTGGAGGTTCTGGTTTCGATTGCGGTCAGAATGCTGTCACTGTCCGAAAATCCGCGTATTCTGCGCTCGAATTGACGGATTCCTTTGGCAAGATACTCGCTTACAAAATCGGGGAACAGCTCGCGGAGATTGCGCTGCCGAATTCCGAGCGAATAGGTGGGAATTACCCGTCCCAGTGACATTCCACCGTTCCCTCCCAGAAACTCCCATGTCAGCATTGCGGGAGCTTTGCCGTTTCCGCCCATTTCGTAAGCCTTGGATTCCAACCGCCGAATGAAGTCCGCGCCCGAAAGCGGCTCGTTTCCGAAGTCATCGGGGGAAACGGATACCAGAACTGCGCTGTTGGCATTCGCTCCCGCACGGTCGAAGTAGCTCATACCATTGGTTACAATGCTCCCGGCGGAACTTGCGGACGCAACCACAAATCCGCCCGGACACATACAGAATGTGTAAACTCCTCGTCCGTTTTCACGGTAGGAGAGCGCGTATTCGGCAGGCGGCAGGGCAGGGTGACCTGCAAATTTACCGTACAGCGCTCTGTCAATATCCGCTTGGAGGTGTTCAATTCTTGCGCCAACGGAAAACGGCTTCGGAACAAGCTTTACACCGTTTTTCAGCAGCATTTGAAATGTATCGTGCGCCGAATGCCCAATGGCGAGAACCAATGCGCCGCATTGAAGCTCCTCGCCTTCCGAGCTTATTGAACGGATTTTTCCGTTGCAGATTTCGATGTTTTCGAGCGGGGACAGAAATCGCACCTCCCCGCCTAACTCGATGATTCGCTGGCGGAGTTTTTTCACGATCCCGCGCAGATTATCCGTACCGATATGCGGTTTGGCTTTAGTGAGAATTTCCTCGGGCGCGCCGAACTCGCAGAGCTTTTCCAACACACGAGAACAAAGCGGGTCGTTGATTCGCGTGGTGAGCTTTCCGTCCGAAAAAGTTCCCGCGCCGCCCTCGCCGAACTGAACGTTGGTTTTCGGGTCGAGCGCACCGTTTTCCCAGTAATCCGAAACTGCGCTGATTCGCTCGTCCATTGCCGCGCCGCGCTCCAGAACAACGGGTTTGTAGCCGAACTCGCACAGTGTCAATGCGCAGAACATTCCTGCCGGACCGAATCCCGCAATGAAAATGTCCCCGTCAAGCGGTTTATCACCGCAGTTTACCGTAAATTCACCCGGCGTGAAGAGTTTGACATTCGCGTATCTCGCGGCGAGGGAACGCTCCTTTGCAGAGCTGTGAAGCTCAAAATACACCGAGCTTACGAAATTCACCTCGTGGCGCGCGTCCACAGAGGTTTTGTAGATTTTCGATGCTTTGATTTCAGTATTGGAGAGCCGCAATTCACGTGCCGCACGAGTTATCGCGTATTCGCGCGGCTGATCCAATCCCGTTTTGATTTGTGATACTATAATTGCCACGTTGTTATGTGCCCCTTGTTGACGCGCTTACAGTTACCTTGTAGCTTCCCGAAGCCCAGCACGTTTGATTTGTTCCATTGATCCGCACCGAAACCGGGACATCCTGAGAGCCTGCGTGAATCGATTGTCCAAGCAGATTTGCCGTGACTGTAATATCGGCTGCGGAAAGGTCGGATATTGCATCGGCAGGTCCGATGATTGTTACCTCAAGCTGCTCGGTGATAAACCGAACATCGAAATTGTTCGGAACATTTATTATAGCGAAGTTTTCCCTGTCAACGGTAAAGGTGCGCTTCATATAATCATCGAATTTCCACTCGATTCGTGCGGTGTTGTTGCCCGAAAGGTTCTTGTATCCATCGGGGAGGACAATCGGAATGAAACTGTTCGGCGAGTTTACGGTGATGTCTGAAATGTCAATCGCGCCTATGTTCAGCTCACTGAGGTTGTCGATGGATACATCGGGAGCGGCGATAGTGAGTGTTTTCGGCTGAATTTCATATTTCAGACTGTCCACATCAAAGTTGCTTGGGAAGCCCGTTAAAGTGAACTTCAGCGGCAGCTCTTTCTGCTTGAATATCGGAACATTTACCGAAACACTTTCAGTGGAGAGCGTTATTCCCTCGGGGAGTATTCTCGCGCCGCCGGCTCCGTAAATGAAAATCTCACTTCCGGTGTGGTAAGTTTCGGAAATCTCTCCGTGATAGGTGCTGCGCGCCTCTATTTCGGTTACTTGGTTGATCTTGCTTGCCGAACCCGTAAGCGTTATTGTCGCGGGAGTGGTTGTTATATCGCTGGGATAATATCCCTCGGGGACGCGTATATCGGGAGCCGTGCCCTTGATGGGAAACTCTTTCGAGATTATCTCATCGATTTCAAGCGTTATCTTGCTCGGTTCTATATTGGTAATCGTACAGCTTCGATCGCTTTTGGAGGATACCGAAAGCGGCAGTGTATAAGAACCCGCCGTTCGAATTGACGACAAATCCACCGTGGCAAAAAAGTCGTTCGCGCCGAGTCCGGTTATATCATAGCGCTTGCCCTCAATATTTATGTTGATTTCGTCATATGTTTTATTGACAATCTGAAGATTGTGCTGAGTCATATACTCGGTAAGCGGCGCTTCCATGGGGATATTATTGATTGTGCGCTCAATTGAGGGGAGCACCTGAATCGATACAAAAAGCCAGAACACAGCAGCAAGTATAAATGCGAGAATAAGCGTTTTGTAATTCTTTTTGACATCATTCAGAAAATTTTTTAATATGTTTAACAACGTTATTCCCCCTTACTTTAATTTCGTGTGATTGGTTTTCTTTTTGTCTGAAGAGCTTTCGGGCATATATTTGCGCAGAATAGCAATCAGCCCCTCGCGTGTCTGATTGCGGGTAAGCTGACCGTCCAATGCCACAGAGATATTTCCTGTTTCCTCAGAAACCACGATAACAAGCGCGTCGGAATTTTCGCTCATTCCAACCGCCGCTCTGTGACGTGAGCCTAAATCCGTGGAGAGATACTGATCCTTTTGGGTATTCGGCAGAAAGCAGCCTGCTGCGTAAATTCGGTTGTTGCGGATAATCACCGCGCCATCATGAAGCGGAGCTTTGTTGTAGAACAGGTTGCAGAACAGCTCCGGCTCACATTCGGCATTGATGACACTGGTTGTTTCCTTTTCGATAATGTCACCGAGTTTGGTCTGACGCTCGATAACGATAAGCGCGCCGGTCTTGCTGTCGTGCAGACGAGAGCAAGCGTCCGCAATGCCGAAAATCGCTTTGTCGCGCGCCGAGCCATCGCCGCTTTTATCGATAACCCCCGCGATCGTGCTTACCTTTGTACGCCCAACTTTTTCAAGGATTCGGCGAAGTTCGGGCTGAAACACGATAATGATCGCGATAATTCCCACCTGTAAGAAATTGTCAATCAGGAATCCCATAGTCTTGAGGTTAAAAATCTGTACCAGAATGAAAACCACAACGATCAGGAAAATTCCCTTCAAAAGCTGCATTGCGCGGGTTTCACGCATCAGCTTGATAAGGAAGTAGATAAGAAACGTCAGCATCAAGATGTCAAGCACATCGAAAATAGTTACCGACTGAACGATTCTCAGAAAATTCGCAATAATATCGCCTATATACTTAACCGCTTCGCCCACAAAAGTTCTCCTTTACAATGTCGGAAATTATTCGCGCTCTTGCCCTCTGGTAAGCACCCCGATAAATTCGGGACCCGCGTTGCAGCTTACAACCACACCGCATTTTTCCACCATTTCGGGCGGGTATCCGACTTTCTTTGTCATTTTGTCGATGAATTCCTTTTCTTGCTCGGGGCAAGTGGTGGTAACTACACAGTACGGCGTTTTGGGAATCATACGCTGCGAGATTGTTTCCACTGCCGCATCGATTACCGCCTTGTTGCCGCGCGCTTTCTTAAGAACCTCGGTTACGCCGTCATAAAGGATAATGAGCGGCTTAAGCCCCATAAGCTCTCCCAAAAACGATGCCGCCGCAGAGATTCTGCCCGATTTCTTCATATGCCGCAATCCGAAGCCGATAATGAACGCCTCGGAGTGGCTCGCCCAGTTTTCGAGATAACTTACAACGCTCTGTACGCTCTGTCCCTCGGCGAGTTTTTTGCATGCCTCCAAAACAGGATAACCGTAGGCAAGAGTATAGTTTCTGCCGTCCACGGTGTGAATTTTAAGGTCGGGCAGCTCGTTCTTGATGTTTTCGGCGGCAATCTGCGCCTGTGAGAAGGTCTGTGAGCCGTGACCGTTGATTACGTCCACAATAATTTCGCGGACGCCCTCATTGTACAGTTCACGGTACTTGTCCTCAAACTGAATTTGCGTAATCTGGGAATGCTTGGGAATTTCATCGTTTTCTTTTAGGATTTGGTAAAACTCATCGGGAAGGATTTCCGCGCGGTCGAGTTTTGTTTCTCCGTTGATTGTTACCGCAAACGGTATTACTACAAGGTATTTCTCCCATTCTTTTTCCGCTTCGGGGGAGATGTCACACCCGCTGTCTGTGATGATTCTGACTTTTTCGTTCATATTTATCCCTTTCCGGACGAGGTTTAATTTACCTGCGACCAATCAAATTTTGTAAGGCTGCCATAGCTTTGAAGCTCGGGGAAATCCCACTGCCGCAGAACTTCGTATGCCGCGATCGCAACGCTGTTGGAGAGATTCAAGCTGCGTAGTGTGGGCATCATCGGAATCCGCACACAGTCGTTCTTGTGCCGCACGAGAATCTCTTCGGGAAGACCCGCGTCCTCGCGACCGAAAATAATATAGCACTTATCGGGATATTTCACGTCGCAATAACGATTTTGAGCTTTGGTGGAAAAGAAGTAAAGCTGCCCGTCAGCCCTTGCAAAAAAGTCCTCAAATCCCTCATAATAGGTAATATCCAGATAATGCCAATAATCCAATCCCGCACGTTTAAGCTGCTTGTCCGTTGGTTCAAATCCCATCGGCTTTATAATGTGCAGGCGCGCGCCCGTAACGGCGCAGGTTCGCGCGATGTTTCCCGTGTTCTGCGGAATCTGCGGCTCTCCGAGAACGATGTTCAATTCCATTTGAATACCTCTCTCAATACATTATACCTTATAATTATAAAATAAAAT
>CAMWMN010000063.1 GCA_947175385.1 uncultured Clostridia bacterium
ACTCCCGACACGGCAAATTCCGCCGCAACATCTGCGGCGGAATCGGAAATCGTCCCCGCGCTTTTCAGCGACAGAGAAGTTGCGCGGCACATCATAGCCTTGATTTTTCCGCCCGTCAGCAGTTCGGGATTCAGCCGCATTACCTTTATCAGCAACTCGCGGTTCTTTTCAATTGCCGCGCTGATGTCGTGAAATACCGCGCCCACATCGAAAATACTGTTGTTCCCGATGCGCAGAATCGCGGAAAGCTCTCCGAGAAGGCTGTTTTCCAACTCCTCTATGATGTCCGCCGTACTGCGATAGTGCCGATAAAACGTCTTGCGGTTGATTTGTGCGCGGCGGCAAAGCTCCGAGATGGAAATCTTTGACAGCTCCTTCTCGCCCAACAAATCAAAAAGCGCGTTTCGAACAGTGGCGCGTGTTTTCTGAATCCGAAGATCGGTTTTCACTTGATGTCCTTTTTCGGCTTGGATTTTGCTTTCGTGTCAACCGCAGCCACATCATCGTGAGTGGTGTTGCACTTCGCAATTGCGGACTTCAGCACGCGTATCTTCGTGCGGTCGCTGCCCGTTTCAATAAGTACGGTGTCCTTCTGCACCGAAATCACCAGTCCGATGATACCGCCGTTTGTAACCACCTCGTCCGCGACCTGTAGATTGTCCAGCATATTCTGCAGTTCCCTTGAGCGTTTCTTTTCGGGGCGGATAATCAGAAACCAGAATACCAGAACCATCAGCCCCAGCGGAATCAGCATAGTGAGCATTCCAAGCCAGCCGCCTCCCGTCAATGCCTGATCCGCCGAAGCGGCAGTTCCCGAAGTTGTCATAAAGTTCAGTAAGTTCATAGTTACCTCCAAATGTTATATTATCAACCTTTATTTTATGCGTTCTTTCAACGCGGGTTTTAACAATTAATTACATCATCCGACTTGCATTGTTCACTTTCAGCTCTCAACAAAGACATCAAATCCGGCGTTGGCGAACACCTTGCGGGCATTGTCAACGGCTGAGGAAGAGCTTGCCTTAACGGAAACGGCTACTTTGGCGCCGTTTGCGGCGGCGGAAATTTGCTGTGCGAACTCGGCAGCATCGCCAGAAACTCCCGTATAGCTCACGATAATGCGTTCATCCTTGATTTTATCGGCGCTCTTTGTAATCTCCGCGTCGGTAGAATCTTTTTTCTCTGCGGAGATACTCTCGCCGCTGATTTGCAGCCACATCACCGCGCCATGTTTCTCACAGCCCTCCTTCGCCGAGGAAACAACGTCCCACAGCGCGGCGGAGCGTTTGGCGGAATCCGTAAGCGGCAGATTGGAAAGATACTTATTTATGTCCGAGTTATAGAACGCGGGAAAACGCGTATCCGCGCAGATTATATGTTTGAACCCCGACACGGAAAGCTCGGCGGTGATGTCGCCGATAAATTTCACGGTTTCGGACTTAAACGGCGAAAGCCATTGCTTTCCGCCCTTTGCCGGAGCAGCGTCCAGCCAGTAGCCGGTTTCGCTTGCCAGCTCGTATCCGCCCGCGATAAGCCTGGGCGAGGAGCTGTCCATCAGCGTGCTGATTTTCGCCGCGGGAGTAAGCCCCGCCGCCGTGATCGCCTCACAAATCTGACGCGCGGCCATTGCGCCGATAGTCGTGTCGCCGTCCTTTATCCCCTCAATATCCGACTTATACAGAAAATTCCCTTTCTTATCCTTAAGCGTAACCGCTACGGTATCGCAGCCCGATTCTTTCGCCGCTGCCAACGCGGAATTAAGAGAAGCGGAGCTGACCGCCGCATTTTCGGGGAGAAAATAGATTTTCGGGTCGGTTACTTCCACGGGCGTGGAGTTCGGTTCTTCCGAGGAAACATTGGGGTCGTCCGAATTTGCGGAATTTCCCGAAATATCCGAATCCGATGGCGGCGACCACGCACTTGAGGGATCGGAGGTGTACTGTTCGCGGTTCTGAAAGTAATTGACGATAGGCTTTCCGAGTCCGTATCCGAGAACCCCAAGCCCACATGCCGCAATTATGGTGATAATAGCAGTCAGAACGCGTTTGGTTTTGTTTTTCTTCTTGTTGTACAAATTATACTTGTGGTGCTTGATTTTGATGTTGGTTTTCTTAGATTTCACAAATAACTCCTTATCTTGATGGCAAACCCGAAACCGTACAGATAAAATCCGCAAAGCGGATTTTATCTGTACTTGCATTAAATCTCGCAAGCGAGATTTTGCGACCCGCAACATCGCTGCGCGATGTTGCACGCCGCTCGCATTTCGGATTTGCATTAGTCGCCGGTAGCTTACTTCGGATTATAACGCGCTTAGACTGCTCTTGAAATAGTGGATTATGGATATAACTCCAATAACTATTCTCTATCAACTATCAGAATGTTGCCGTGTAGCCCACCAGAACGTTGAACGCAAGCGACACGATCCCGATATAGATAAGCATAATCGGATACCCGCGGAAGAATCGCGGAATCTTGTCGGAATCCAGCCGTTCGTGCGCAATATTCAGCAAAAAGCACGCGAGGAAAAAACCGATACCCGTGCCAAAGCCGTAACCGATATACCCCGCGAGGTCGTTGCCGTAGCTTGAGTTCAGCAGCAGCGCGCCGATTACCGCACAGTTGAAAATCGCCAGGTGTGCGTATTTGCGTACCCTTTTGAAAGTAGGGTGGAAAAACTTCCACATCACGAACATTCCAATAATGTACAGCAACCCGATAATTCCGACATAAACCAACGGCATAAACAGCCACCCGTATTTCATTGGCAGCAGCAAACCATCGAGGAAGTAGGAAACCACGCTCGACAGCGTTGTCATCACGGTAATTCCGATGGTAAAGCCGACTAGCTGCGAGTTGTGACGTGACGCATAAATCGCGACATTCGCGCCCAGCGCGCGGTCAAAAATCGCGTTCTGAATGAAAATGGACATCATCGCCATACCGACGATCCGCGCAAAAACCGCTCCCATTACGCGCTCCTTTCCGAGCGGCGCTTTCTGCGCCGTCTGCCGCTTAACGCTCTGCACACAGCCGCGAAAATTCCCAACAGGATAAATCCGAAGAACGGAGATTTCGCTGCGGGCATAATCGGGTCGCATAGCCGAAAATTGAACAACGTTCCGAATGCAAGAACCTCACGAACGAATCCCACCGCGAAAGCAGCGATTGCGTACCCCGCGATGAAAACCAACGCGTCCAAAGCCATTTCGCCGTACGGCTTGAGGTAAAAGCGTGTTTCGGTTTTTGCTAGCAACAGGGAATTTACCACCGTAAGCTCGATGTAAATCATTACATCATTGGTGGTCTGCGGCAGCCACAGATTCAGCAGAAATGCCGTAGGAATGAACATCACCGCCGCTACCACCGCATACATCAGAATGCGGAACGAATAGACGATTTTCTGCGGAATAAAGCGGCAGAGAAGAATACTTGTGTAGGAAATCAGGAAGAAACTTATCACCAGTACCAGCGCGCGTTCGGCAGTGGTGGAGGCAACAATGATCGGCGCAGTGACAAGACCGCTCATCAGCGCGATATTCTGTCTGAACAAGCCGTCTGTCGCGGATTTACGTTTTATGCTGCTCATCGCCGTCCTCCTTATCCTTATTATCGGAATTTGAACGTTTTTTATGCCTTTTTACCGCGCTGTCAATCGGCGGAGTTTCGTATCGAAATTTCTCGGGCAAAACGATTTCTTGTGTGTCCGACAGCTTTACGCCGCCTTTCTGAACGCTTGTCTTGTTCTTCTCAAACGAGGTAAGGTAGGTCTTTCTCCAATAGGAAAGATTCTCAACAAGCTGGTCGAAGCTGCTGCCCAACGCACCCACAATCAGCAGAGCAAACAAAAAGCTTCCCTCTGTCTTGCCGAAAATACGGAACATCATCGTGATATAGCCCAACAGACCGCCATAAATCACTCTGCCCATCAATTTTTCGGGGCAGCGGTAAGGCTCCGCCGCGAGAAAGACCGTCCCGAAAAGCAGATACCCCGAGCTTAGCTCATAGAATACCGATTTCCACCCCGAAACCTCGGCGCGGGGGAAGAAAAACGCGAAAAGTCCGCATACCGCCAGACAGGAAAGCACCGCGCACAGCGAACTGCTCCGCCGAATCATCATACAGATTCCGCACACCGCGATGACCAGAATGTATATTGTGCCGATTGTCCCCGCCGTATGCCCCATCAGCGTATCCATAATTCCCGAAGATGGTGTGTTTCCGAGCTTGAGCGCGTATTCCGCCGAGCGGCTTAAAACCGCGTCCGAGCTGCCGAACAAAGGGATCTTGTCGCCGTATTTCGGCGCGTACAGCATATCCGCCGGATAGCAGATCAAAATGAATGCCGCAGAAATCGCCGGCGGACAGAACACAATATTGTCCGAGCCGCCGAACAGGTGTTTTCCCACGCATATACACAGCGCTGCCGACAACGCCACCATCAAAAAGGAAATCGACGAGGGCATCATCATTGCCGCCGCCAACCCCCAGAACGGCACGGCAGCGTCTTTATAGTCGTAGGGGATTCGGCGCAGCTTGCAGCACAGCAAGTCCGCTGCCATACACAAAACAACGCTTACCACGCACACCGCCGCCGCCCTCGCACCTTGAAAAAATACTGAGGGCGCAAGCAGCGCAAGCATTATTATAAATCGTTCGAGATAGACTTTGCGCGGTTCGCGCTCAGCAGTTAATGTCATTTAGAGAGTCCTTTCAGCGCGGAGTTTTCCGCTTTCATATCATCTGCCTTGAACAGCCCCGTTCCCGCGACCAGTATGTTCGCTCCAGCAGATTTGGCGGATTCGGCGGTTTTTGTGTTGATTCCGCCGTCAACTTGAATATCCAGATTTTGGAATCTGTGAGAATCTGCGTATTCGCGGAGCTTTTTCACCTTGGGCATCATCTCGGGAATAAACCCTTGACCGCCGTAACCGGGTTCCACGGTCATTACCAATATCATATCGCACAGCGGAAGATACTCGTAAACCGATTCAACGGGCGTATTGGGCTTCACGGCAAGAGAGGATCTCATTCCAAGCTCGCGGATTCGTTTAAGGCACGCGGCGGGGTCGCAATTACTTTCGATGTGGATCGTAATCAGATCCGCGCCCGCCTCGGCGAAAAATTCGATCTGCCGCGCGGGATTATCTACCATCAGGTGGACGTCCAGCGGCAAAGAACAGTGCGGTTTCAGCCGCTTGAGCACGGGCGCACCGTAGGTAATTTGTTCCACAAATTGCCCATCCATAACGTCAAAGTGAATCCAGTCCACACCTGCGTCAATACAGTGCGCGGTTTCACGTCTTAAATCCGACAGATCCGCCGCCAACAGCGAAGCCGAGGTTTTGATGTTCATAGCTATCTATCCTTTGGAAAATATTAGGAGTAAATTATTTTACCCACATACATATATTTTATAATAAAATGGAGATTAAGTCAAGAGCTTAACCGAGATTTTTGAAAAAATTTTCATAAGTGCGTTAAAATGTTCCAAACATAGCGAAAAAAAGTTGAGATATTTGTATATTTTTTCTGGAAAATGGGGTTGAAAAATGTTTCAATTTGGTGTATAATACTATTAATTAGAAGTTGTGGAGAGATGACAAATCTGCGAGAAGCTGCTGAGAAGTGCGCAAAAATTCCGGATACTCTTCCGGAACGGGGTTTTGGGTCGCAATAATTCCCGGCAGCTAACCAGGGTGAACGCAAATCCAAAACGCAAGCGGCGCACAACACCATTTCGTGTTGTTGTGGGTCGCTTAGCGAACACAGACGAGCGCAAGCTCGTCTGTGTGGTTTTGAATTTGCCATTCAAATAAGGAGGAAAAGATGTTGAATTGTGAATTTGGTCAGAAGTTTGTAAAGGAAGGGCTGACGTTCGATGATGTGCTGCTGATTCCGGCGAAAAGCGACATAACGCCGAATATGGTGAGTCTGAAAACCAATCTCACGAAGAGCATTACGCTGAACACGCCGATTATGACCGCCGCAATGGATACGGTAACGGAATCCAAAATGGCAATTGCCGTGGCACGCGAGGGCGGAATCGGAATTATACATAAGAATATGCCGATCGAACAGCAGGTAGACGAGGTGGATAAGGTTAAACGCTCGGAGAACGGCGTAATCGTGAATCCGTTCTTTTTGTCGCCCGATGATACGGTAACCGATGCGGACAGGCTGATGGGCAAGTATAAGATTTCGGGAGTTCCGATTGTGGAAAACGGTCTGCTCGTGGGAATCTTTACCAACCGCGATTTGCGATTCATCTCTAATCCCGAGCAGAAAATCGGAACGGTAATGACAAGGGAGAATCTCGTTACCGCGCCCGTTGGAACAACATTGGCGCAAGCGCAGGATATTCTCCGCAAGCATAAGATCGAAAAGCTCCCCATTGTGGACGAAAACGGCTACCTCAAGGGGCTTATCACAATTAAGGATATTGAGAAGTCGGTACAGTACCCCAATACCGCGCGTGATAAGGGCGGACGTCTGTTGTGCGGCGCGGCGATCGGGATCACATCGGACGTTTTGGAAAGAGCGGGCGCGCTGATTAAGGCCCAGGCGGACGTTCTGGTGCTGGATTCGGCGCACGGACACTCCAAGAATATTATGGTTACGCTTGACAAACTCAAGAACGCGTTCCCCGAAACGCAGATCATCGCGGGCAACGTAGCTACGGCTGCGGCTGCCGAGGATCTGATTAAGGCGGGCGCGGACGCAGTAAAGGTCGGAATAGGTCCCGGCTCTATCTGCACCACGCGCGTTGTTGCGGGAATCGGCGTACCGCAGATCACAGCTGTTTATGATTGCGCGTGCGCGGCGGCGAAGTATGGAGTTCCCATCATCGCGGACGGCGGAATCAAGTACTCCGGCGATATTGTGAAAGCACTTGCGGCGGGCGGAAACGTTGTAATGCTCGGTTCGCTGTTGGCGGGCTGCGAGGAAGCTCCCGGCGATATGGAGATATATCAGGGGCGGTCGTTCAAGGTCTACCGCGGAATGGGAAGCCTTGCGGCGATGAAGAAAGGCTCGGCTGACAGATATTTCCAAGATAACAAAGCCCAGAAGCTCGTTCCCGAGGGCGTTGAAGGACGTGTTCCGTATAAGGGAGCACTCGCGGACACGATCTTCCAGCTTGTCGGCGGAATCCGAAGCGGAATGGGATATTGCGGCTGCCCGACGATCCCCGAACTTCAGGAGCGTGCACAGTTCGTGAAGATTACTGGCGCGGGCTTGAAAGAGTCCCACCCGCATGACATTTACATAACCAAGGAAGCTCCGAACTATTCGGCGAGCATTTAAGGCAAATTACAGTGATAACAACCGATAATCCGGAATCAAGCAGTTGGTATTACTGAAAAAATCTTTTTTATGAAAGGTGGACTCAAATGAAAAGGGCAAAAACGATTCGCAGCAGCATACGTAAAGGAAATATGCTCATCTTGTGCGGAGGGCTTTTCTTGGCAGTGTTTTTCACGGGATGTTTGATATTTTTGGCGGTATGCCAGCAAGCATCGGTACATTACAGTGAAAGTCTTGCGGCAGCGTCGGAGGCGATCATTGAATCGGATCAATTGCACCGCGAAATAGACACTCTCGTTTACAGCAACAACTCCTCATCCACAATGAATCTCAGTACGCCGTCCTTTGATAATCTATGCAGTATGGCGGCAAAGGATGTGGGCGATATTGGCAGTGAAATTGAAACTGCCAAAAAACTTTACAGCGAATATAAGAGCATTGCAAACAATGTTTTGCAAGCTAATGCCACCGATAAGCCGAAAGCACAGGATATGATAGGCGAACAGCTTGACGGCGCGCTCGAAGAGCTTACCGCGGTTTTGCATGACATCACAACCACCTACACTTCTATGACGCGCAAAGCCAGCAATATTGTAGATACGTCAATTACGATCAGCATAGTAGGCGGCGGAGTGTTCCTTATAGTACTGTTGCTTTACTCGTTCAGAATATCGAACAGAATGGCAAGAGAAATCGCCACACCCGTTGTTACGGTAGCCGAGTGGGCAGACGATCTTTCCATGGGCGCGGATCATATCGAGGCTTCTTCTATGCCGCAGGTTGATATGGAAGAGATTCAGCGTATGGTTAAGGCATTCGAGACGATGGCTGATAGCATCAAGGGCAACGTTGATGTTGTACGCAAGGTTGCCGACGGTGATATGACAGCTTACGTCAACATTCGCTCCAGCCAGGACAGCCTTGGTAAGAGCCTTTACAAAATGGTTCAGAGTAACGATATTATGTTCGCGCAGATTTCTCAGATAGCCGATTCCGTAACTGAGGGCACCGACTCCATTGCGGCGGCGGCGAATCTCCTTGCGGATAGCTGCACTACACAAGCGAATGCTATTGCCGAATTTCAGAGAGATATTAAAAGTACCAACGAGCTTGTTAAAGAAAATGCCGAGGATGCGGCGCATGCGCATGAGCTGTCCGATACTATCCAGCGCGAGGTAGTGGTCAGTAAGGAAAAGATGCAGGAACTTGTCGAGGCTATGAAGGCAATTTACAAAGCCTCCGAAAAGGTTTCGGGTGTTATTTCCAATATTGAGTCCCTCGCAAATCAGACCAACCTCCTCGCAATAAATGCCACAATCGAGGCGAAACGCGCGGGCGAGGCGGGCAAGAGCTTCGCGGTAGTCGCGTCCTCCGTAAAGGATCTCGCGGATAAGAGCGCGGTTTCCGCTACTCAAACCAAGGCACTTATTGATGACACCATCGCCAAAGCGAAACGCGGCAGTCAGCTTTCGGACGAAACATATTCGACTTTCGAGATGATTATGGACTCGCTTGAGCAAATCATTGCAGTTTCAAGCAAAATCGCCGAAACGGGTGCTCAACAGCATAAGAATATGGTTGACATCTCGGTTCAGATTGATGAGATTTCCAGAGCCGTTTCTACTAATGCCGCTTCCAGTGAGGAAACAGCGGCTATGACCGTTGAGATTTCCAAGAACGCGGAAGTCCTCAAGGCTTCGATGGGACAGTTCAATCTGCGTAATCGTCAGCCCGGAAAGCCGTATATTCCTCCGGAGAAAGCGAACGACCAGGAATTTATAAGAGTTGCGACCGAGAATTACAACAAGTTCATAAATTCCGCTGCCGGAAAGAAACTGGCGCAGGAAATGAACCTCACCAAGCTCTAATAGGATAGCCTTAAATCAAACAGCCCCGTGCTTTGCGGCGGGGCTGTCAGTTTGCGGAAAAGCAGTAAATCAGCGCGGAGGCAATGCCCCCGCGCTGATTTTTATATGTCCCTGTTAAAAATTTTCGTTGGATTACTTCCTCCGCTTCATCGCAGCGATAACCATCGCTCCGCTTGCCAGAACCGCAGGAACGAGAAATGCTAATGCGCTGCCGGTTGGAGGGTTTGACGGATTTGACGGGAGGCTCTCCGGCTTTGAATTTTCGGGTTCGGAGGTTTCGGGTTCTGAACTCTCGGGTTTGGAGCTTTCGGGTTCTGAACTCTCAGGCTCAGAAGAACTCTCGGGTTCTGAAGAGCTTTCAGGCTCGGACGAAGATGCTGGCGGTGGTGTTGGAGGAGTAGGTGGTGTTGGATCGGACGGATCGCTGGGAGTGGCGGTATAGTCATAATATACTTCCAGCTTCAGTGTTTTGCCTGCTTCGAGTGTACCGCTTGTAGTGGACTTGGTTTCGTTCACGGTCATGCCCGTATATTTATTGGGGGTGGCTGTTACTGTTGCACCAACTTTGCCTGTACCGGTTTCGGTATCGGCTTCTTGCTTTTCGTAGTTATCGGTTCCCTTGATTTGCTTGTAATATTCGATTGTGTAATCTGCCACGGTTGGTGTGTAATAACCGAAGTCCTCAAAAGTTTCGTTATCGTTTGCAACTATCGAGTTTTGTGACGGTGGGAAATAGGTGTTGTCGTGTACGGCTGCAATTGAAATGGTTTCCGTCCAATCCCCTACGGTTCCATCTGCGTCCACAGCCGCAACGGCGAAATAGTATTCTTGGTTTCTGACCAAACCTCTTAAATCAAAGGTAATCTTGCCGTTATCGGTAATTGAGGTGGACGGAACATAGCGGGTATACTGGTTATCGATATTACTTTGTGGTTGATAATACATAACAATGTATTTTGACGCGCCCTTTACCGGAGTCCAGCTAATTTGTACGTCCCTTGTAGTCAGCGGCGTATAGCTTAAATCGGTTGGGGCTTCAAGAATGGCAGGTGTGTTTGTGTTTCCCGTTCCGGTACAGGTGACGTTATTCAAATAGCTAAGCCCGAATTTATCCCATTGTTCCTGAGTACCTCCATAGGTAATAGCGGTATTGAAAAAAAATGCATACTTACCAATTAATATAACACTATCGGGAATTGTGACAGAGGATAAGCTAGAACAATTGTTAAACGCGCCCGAACCGATTGATGTAACACTATCGGGAATTGTGACAGAGGATAGCTTCGAACAATTGAAAAACGCAGACGAACCGATTGATGTAACGCGGTCGGGGATATTGACAGAGGATAACTTTTGACAACTGAAAAACGCATTTTGACAAATTGCCAAAACACTGTTCGGAATACTGATTGTTTCCAAACTCGTACATCCATAAAACATATTTCCAACAATTGTTCTCACACCATCTTCAACAATGACATTTTTCAGATTTGTACATCCATGAAATATGCCGGTTCCCATTGTTTTAACAGTGCTTGGGATTGTGACAGATTCAATCGCCGTATTGTCCATAAACGCAAAACCGCCAATTTCACTAACGCTCGCCGGAATGTTAATGTCTGTTATCATCGGACATCCGCGAAACGCAAATCCATCGATTAATTCAACGCCCTCCCCAATTGTGACAGTTGACAACCGTTTGCAATCGGAAAACGCAGAGTTGCCGATTGATTTAACACTGCCCGGAATATTGACTGCACCCAAAAGAGTACATTCGAAAAATGCATTATTGTTGATTTTCGTAACAGTATCCGGGACGTTGACAGTGAAAAGGGGGCCATTTTGAGCAGAAATCACTTTACTACTCCCATCGCCGATTGCCGTTACCGTATATTCGTTACCCTCGGCATCGGTTATAGTAGACGGAATATCGATTGGGCTACTATAACCCGAGTAACTGCATAATGTCACTGTTGGTTCGCCGTCCTCAAGCAAGGCATTAACCTTATATGTGAAAGCACCGTCTTGTATCACATCTCCCGCATTTGCAGCGTAAACGTTTTGCTTTCTTTCTATGTACAATGTTGTCGTAAGCATTGCCGCCGCCACCATGACGGCTATGACACCGTATAAAATCTTTTTGAATTTCATAATGATACCCCCTAAAAATCTTGCAATATATGCCTTTCTATCACGTTTAAGCGCATTTTTTCTAACTATATTATATCATAGGAAATTTATTTTGTCAATACCCTTTTACAAATTCGACATAATCATTAAACAGTTGTAAATAAAATTGTGCATAACGACAGAAATCCGCGTGAAAAATCACGCGGATTTACATTTCACTTAATCATCGAGGTGGTTGTAACCGCCGTCCCTGATGATTTTCGCGTAGTCCTTGTAGCCGATGTTCGCGTCGACCTCGCCCTCAATGCCGGAAACCTGAGCGATGACACCATATTGCCACATTCCGTATTCGCCAGTGTAACCGCAATAACCGCGCCAGTCGGCAACCCACAGCTCCACATCGGAGAGCCTGTCCATATCAAGGCTGTTGTTCAGCCAGTTGGTGCTGCTGTACAACATCGGGTAATACCCAGCCGCTTTAATTTCGTCAATGAACACTCGAACCATTTCGGTGCGCTCTTCGTTGGTGAGATTATTAAGCTGCCATGGCTCTTCCATATCCAAAACAACGGGATAATCCACCTTGTAATTCTTAAGCAAATCGAGCATAAAATGCGCCTCGGCGCGAGTCTCTTCAACGGTATGCGCTTTAAGGTAGTGGTAAACTCCCACGTGGATTCCCGCTTTGAGAGCCTCGGTGATGTTGTAGTCTGAGCGCGAGTCTTGTCCGTTGTACTGATCCTCGGTAGAGCCGAGCGACAAGCGAATCATCGCGAACTCCACACCCGATGCCGCGACTTTTTCCCAGTCGATTGCGTTCTGATAGCGCGACACGTCAATTCCCTTGATATTTAAGTTGTTGCCTGACGCGGAACTGTGACTTTGAGAAATGGTAACTCTGCGGTGATCGTTGAACCGCCCGCTCTGCGAACGCATCAGCTTTCCCGTTTCGTACCGATAGAATCTTATCCACTCTTGAAATTCGAGCGTTCCGCTGTTGTGAAGCTCCCCGGACAGCGACATATACCCCGCAACGTCCATTTTTCCGCTGAGCGTCAGCAAAAGCTGTCCGCGCATGAACAACTTTCCGCTTTCGGGAACTGTAAGTTTCCCCGTAACGGTTACAACGCTTCCGCTCTGGATTGTCGTTGAGCCGGCCGCGTTTATCGAGCCGCTTTTGTAGATATTCAGCGTACCGGCGCAGTTGATGTGCGAATCCTCGGGCGATTCGATCGCGGTACGAAGATTCACGACGGCGCTAGGCGTGAGAACAAAGTTTCCGAGATTGTCTATTTTGGTGGAGCTTGTCGTTTGCATTGTTCCGGAGATAGTTAATGCTCCGTTTGGTTCAATCAGCAGCTCGCCGTCAAGATTCAGGAAACTCCCCACGAAAATCCTTAGATCCCCGCCGTCGCGGATTATCAAACGGCTCCCCTCGGGCAGCGTTCGTATGGTTTTCATATTTATATCGGTCTGCTTGTCTATGTAATAATTCACACCGTTCTGGAAGTCCGATGTGCCGTCCCACAGTGTATATCCCGTGATGTCAACGGGTGTGTAATCCTCGCCCTGTTCCTCGTCATCGGGTGAGGCGGACGTCCCGCCCGTCTGCGAAACATCGGGTCTTTCCGCGGTTTCCGCGAACGCAGATACCCCCGATGTGAATATCACTGCCGCCATAAACAGTGCCAGCAATCGTTTGATTTTCATTATGTACCTCCTGATTTGAATTTGCACGTCCCCGGTTTGTTGTCGTGAGTTATAACGCTCAAAAATCTCACTCCCCAAAAAACTCTCTGTTTACATTATCCCACATTTTCGCCAATTTGTCAAATGTTTTTTCGGCTTTTTCCGTGGAAATTTATGCGAACTGCGGAATTTTCAGGAAACTTTCACATACATCGGACTTAATGTCCGCGTTTTTAGATTTGCTGTTTGGAATGAATAATTCTCCGTGAAATGGTAAAACTATCCACATACCCCTATAAAGGCAAACAAATCACCGAAAGGAAGTATCTTATGAAGAACAGAAAGCAGAATAAAAACAGTTGGAAAATCACGGCAACAGCATCGGCGATTGGTGTTGCGGCTGTGGCGGTTACGGCAGTGGCAGCATATCAGTCGATGACGCGGCGAATGATTCCCACCGCCACAAACACCTCAACAAATGTTTGGAGCTACACTCCCCCTGCCGAATCGGACGTTCCGGTTCAAAAACCAATCACGAACGTCCCAAAGGATAACGACTCCAAGCCACAAAGCTCCTCCAACAAGACCCCTGTCGAATCTCAACCAACAGAGCCGGTCAACAAGCCCGTAAACACCACGATCGGAAACATTATGCCCGTTGATGGCGAGGTTTCAGAAAAGTTCAGCAACGGCGAACTTGTGAAGTCCCAAACGCTGGGCGTGTGGAAGTCCCATGACGGCTGCGATATTCTCTGCGACCTCGGAACGGAAGTCAAGTCGATGTCCGAGGGTGTGGTCAAGCAGATCGAGAACCACGCTGTCTGGGGAGTTACCGTCACAATTGAGCAGAGCAACGGACTTACCGTTCAGTACTGCGGACTTGCCAAAGAGCTGAATGTCAAGAACGGCGCGCAAGTTAAACAGGGCGAAATCATCGGCAAGACCGGCGACACCAATCAGGCGGAGATCCTTCAGGAACCTCATCTGCATATCGGCGTAAAGCAAGGCGACAAGTGGATAGACCCCATGAGCGTGATTTCATAATTTCTCGGACTATCGATAAACCCAATTTACTTCGACAGCCTGAAAGGCGACTTTTTACAGCCTGCAATCCCCCGAATCGAATCGGGGGATTTTTTCTGATGTGTGCTTGACGAAACATAGAAAACGCTATCGAAAATTTGTGCAATATGCACAAATTATTCGGAGCGTTATTGAAAATAACAAATAGATGGTGTATAATAGAAATGATAGTATATCAGCACATATTTATAATACTAATTGTCAATCAATAAATGGACAAAAGTCCATTTATTGATGCCGCTTAACGTCGGCAGTCAAAATCAAAGATTTTGACACAACTTAGTATTGAACTATCTTTCTTGGCGGCTTCGCCGCCTCCGCCGTGCATTGCCCGGCCGAATCGAACTTTAGACGTTT
>CAMWMN010000064.1 GCA_947175385.1 uncultured Clostridia bacterium
GCGACTAGTGAAAATCCGAAATGCGAGCGGGGCGAAACACGTGCAGATGAAATCCACAAAGCGGATTTCATCTGCACGGTTTCGGATTTGCTTTTTAAGATAAGGAGCAAAATGGAACGTATTTTTCCCAAAGCAATCATAACCCACAAGGGTGAGAAAGCCTTGCGCGGCGGGCATCCGTGGGTATATTCGGACGAGGTTTCACAAGTTGTCGGTGATTATGAAAACGGCGATTTGATGGACGTTTACAGCGCGAAAAATCGGTTTCTCGGCACGGGATTTATCAATGACCACTCGAAAATTCGCGTGCGGGTGATTTCCCGAAACGCAAATGATAAGTTTGACCGGGCGTTCTATGGGCGGCGGATTCGTTATGCGCTGGAGTACCGTAAAACCGTTATGGGCGAAGATTTCGCGTGTTGCCGCCTTATCTTCGGTGAGGCGGACAGCTTTCCGGGATTCACAGTTGACAGGTTCGGTGAAATTCTTGTAACGCAAGTGTTGTCGCTCGGAATCGAGAGAATCAAGGAAATGCTGTACGAGCTGTTGGTAGAGGAGCTGAATGCTCTAGGTGTATGGATTTCCGCGATTTACGAGCGCAACGATGTGAAAATCCGCGAGTTGGAGGGAATGGAGCAATACACCGGATTTTGGAGCGGTTTGCGAACGGATTTGCCCGGAGTTACCGAGATTGTTGAAAACGGCATTCGCTACTCGGTGGATTATGTGAACGGACAGAAAACGGGATTTTTCCTCGACCAGAAGTACAACCGCCGAGCAATCAGGCAAATCGCGGAGGGCAGAACAGTTCTTGATTGTTTCACGCATACGGGCGCGTTTGCATTGAATGCTGCGGCGGCGGGCGCAAAGCTCGTCAACGCAGTGGACATCTCTGAGGACGCGGTGGAAATGGCGCGCGCAAACGCGCGGTTGAACGGACTTGAGGGGAATATGCAGTTCACCTGTGCGAACGTTTTTGATTTGTTGACCGATTTATACAAGCGCAACGGCAGTCCGTATGACTTCATAATCCTAGACCCGCCCGCGTTCACCAAGAGTAGTTCCACGGTGAAAAACGCGATCCGCGGTTACAAGGAAATCAATCTCAAGGCAATGCGCCTGCTCAACAGGGGAGGGTATCTCGCAACCTGTTCGTGTTCGCATTTTATGACAGAGCCGCTGTTCAAACAAATGCTCCATGACGCGGCGGCGGACGCGGAAGTTTCGCTGCGGCAGATTGAAGCGCGTCAGCAATCTCCCGACCACCCGATTCTATGGAACGTTACCGAAACGGATTATCTGAAATTCTTTATATTTCAAGTAGTTTGATTTCGGACAGCAAAAGTGCCCCCAGTTGGGGGCACTTTTGCGTTTGGCGATTCAGGCGCGAAGGTCCAGAATTTGACCTCTTCCATCGGGAGAAGGCATATTGTCGAGCATTTCGGTGATAAACTCCATAGACTGCTCCTGCGAATCCATGGTTTTTCTCATCATACCGATAGCCAGAGCGTTCTGCGCATTGGCGCTCGCCATAGACATTGACATAGCCGCGATTTGCATTTCCATACCAATACCTCCCTAATATGTACTTAGTAATCAGTATACCATATTTTCGATTCCCAATCAGCCATAATCTGAATTTAGAGCTAATTTCTGTAAGGATATTACCTTAGATTAAATTATACCATACTTTTTGTGGATTGTCAAGTGTTTTCCAAAGATTTTTCAAAAAAATAAAAAAAGCACAAAAAACACATAAATTCCTCTTGATTTTTTGGAAATAATGTTGTATAATATAAGTATTGAATGATAAACGGCGGTTTCCGACTGCTTTTTGTGGACAGATTTCGTTTATCGCAGAAAAAATATGAAGGAGCTTACATATTATGGAAAACAATATTCTCCTTGAAAGCGGCACCAACGAGCTTGAGGTGCTGGAGTTTATGGTGGGTCAGCAGAGCTTTGGAATCAATATCGCGAAGGTAAGCGAAATTATGAACCATCAAACGATGATTCCCGTTCCCGATTCTCCTCCCGAGTTTGAGGGTGTGTTCACGCCGCGTGATAAGGTTATTTCGGTTATCGATCTACATAAGGTTTTGAACAAAGAAAGCGGCGATTCCTCGCATGATTTGCTGATTATCTGCAACTTTAACCAAATGGACGTTGGATTCCATGTATCCTCCGTCAAGGGTATCCAGCGCATTTCGTGGGAGGATATCGAAAAGCCCCCGCGGATTTCCGGCGATGGCACCCATAATATTGCCACGGGTATCGCAAAGCTCTCCGACAGAATCATCTTGATTCTCGACTTTGAGAAGATTGTTTCCGATATTAATCATTCCGCAGCTTTGGACGCTACCGGTGTTAGTCAAGCGGATAGTTCAAAGGCGGATAAGCACATTGTTATTGCCGAGGACAGCCCGTTCCTCAACACGTTGATTCAGAACACGCTTTCCGATGCGGGATACCGTAATATGGTGTCCTTCGACAACGGCAAGGACGCGTGGGATTATATCAGCGGTCATAAGTCGCTGCCGGGGAATATCCTCGACCAGATTTCCTGTGTTATTTCGGATATTGAGATGCCGCAGATGGACGGGCATCACCTTACCAAGCTCATCAAGGACGATAATGTTCTGTGCAAGATTCCCGTGTACCTGTTCTCCTCTCTGATTAACGAGCAGATGCGCGCAAAGGGTGAGAGCGTCGGTGCAGACGCGCAGTTCTCCAAGCCCCAGATTGGCTTGCTTATCAATCATATCAACGAAAACATCTGATGTGCTGTCCCGGCTTATTTCGGTCGGGATAGTTTTTATGAAACGGAGATTATATATGAATGACAGAAGACAATTCCTGATGGAAAACCGTGATAAAGTATTCGATTACCTGGGTAAATATGAACTTCCGAAACCGAGAAGTGTTATAAATCCCACAAATGCGGAAACTCCCGTGACGTATGACAAACCTTGCAAGATAAGCGTGATTGATGCGGATACGATTTCCGCTGCGTGGAGCGCTCACTCCGACCCGTCAGCCAAAATCGCGATTCTGAACTTTGCGAGTTTCCGTCACCCCGGCGGCGGATTCATAACCGGCGCGATGGCGCAGGAGGAGAGTATCTGCCACCACACCAACCTGTATGACGCGCTCTCGGCGCAGCACACGTGGTATGATGAGAATGAACGTCTTACGAACCGCTGCCTGTACCAAAACCGCTCTATTCTGACATATGATGTATCGATTATCGCGCGCGGAATCGGGGAATTTGTCCCTATCGAAAACGTGTTCCAAGCGGATTTTCTGACTTGCGCATCTCCAAATGCCGGAGCTGCGGCAAAAAAGGGTGTTTCCGAGGCGGAAATCAACCGCGCCATCGAGCGGCGCATATCCTACGCGGTGGAGCTTCTCGCGGGGCGCGGCTACACGCACGTAATTCTGGGCGCGTTCGGTTGCGGAGCGTTCCGCTGCAATCCGAGGGTTGTCGCCGAGGCATTCCGCAAGAGCGTTGAAAAACCTGCGAATGCATTCGACAAGGTGATTTTCGCGATTCCCGACGGAAAAAACGAAAATCTGCGGGTTTTTAAGGAAGTTTTCGGCAAATAATACAATGCGGATTCCCGGCTTTGCGGCAGAGAATCCGCAAAATTTTCCGCCCACATCTTGACATATCCCGCCAAATATGGTACAATATAAGTTGGAGTTCTGTACTCAATATGTAACAAAAAGATTATTCGGAGGTAATGGAAATGACTAAAATAGACGTTTTTTCGGGATTTTTGGGAGCGGGCAAGACCACTCTTATCAAAAAGTTGCTTAAGGAGGGCTATAACGGCGAGAAACTGGTGCTTATCGAGAACGAGTTCGGTGAAATCGGCATTGACGGCGGATTTATGAAGGACGCGGGAATTGAAGTCACCGAGATGAACCAAGGCTGTATTTGCTGTTCGTTGGTTGGCGATTTCGGAAAGGCATTACAAAAGGTTCTGGACGAGTTTTCGCCCGACAGAATCCTCATTGAGCCGTCGGGAGTAGGCAAGCTGTCCGATGTAATCAAGGCGGTTATGGGAATCGACAGCGACAAAATCACGCTGAACAGCTACACCACCGTTGCGGACGCAACCAAAATCAAGATGTATATGAAGAATTTCGGCGAGTTCTACAAGAACCAGGTGGAAACCGCAAAAACCATCGTTCTGTCGCGTACACAAAAGCTCTCCGAGGAGAAACTATACGAGGCAATTCAGATGCTTCGTGAGCTGAACGAACACGCGACAATCGTCACCACTCCGTGGGAGGAAATCGGCGGAGATCAGATTCTCCTGGCGATGGAAACAGAGAACAAGTTTGCCGAGGAACTGCTCAAAAACGAGGATATATGCCCTGTTTGCGGACATTCTCACCATGACCACGAACATCATCACGATGATGAGGGCGAGTGCTGCCATCACGACCACGAGCACCATCACCACGATGACGAGGACGAGTGCTGCCACCACGATCACGAACATCACCACCATCACGATGACGAGGGCGAGTGCTGCCACCATGACCACGAACACCATCACCACGATGACGAGCACGAATGCTGCCACCACGATCATGAGCATCATCACCATCATCATGCCGATGAGGTTTTCACATCTATGGGAATCGAGAGCGCGAAGAAGTTCACAAAAGAAGAGCTTGAGAGCGCACTGTCCAAGCTGTCGGGCGAGGAGTTTGGTATGGTTCTGCGCGCAAAGGGAATCGTCCCTGGCGCAGACGGAGTGTGGTATCATTTCGACTTTGTTCCCGAAGAGTACGAGGTAAGAACGGGTTCGGCTGATGTTACGGGCAGAATGTGCGTAATCGGCTCTAAGCTTGCCGAGGATAAGATCAGAAGTTTGTTCAACGTTTAAGGGGGGATTGAATTGGCTGAAATTCCCGTATATTTGATGACAGGTTTTCTGGAGAGTGGAAAGACTTCATTTATACTTGAAACGCTGAATGATAAGCAGTTCAGCCGCGGCGAGAGAACTTTGGTTATCGCCTGCGAACAGGGCGAGGTGGAGTTTGACGAGCGGATTATCAAGGCTTCCAAGTCTGTGGTGGAGTACATCGAAAATGAGGAGGACTTTAACCCCGAAAACCTCACCGCGTTGGTTCAAAAGCACAAGCCTACACGCATTATGTTGGAGTATAACGGTATGTGGAGCTTGCGCGATATGGCGATAAAAGCTCCCAAGGACTGGATTTTCTACCAGATATTTATGTTCGTCAATCATTCCACGTTTGATATGTATATGAACAATATGCGTCAGCTTATTTCGGACGATATTTCCGTGTCGGACGTCATTATCTTCAACCGCTGCGAACCCGGAAAGGTGGACAAGACGCGCTTGCGCAGAGCGGTTAAGGCATTAAATCCGCGAATTGATATGATTTTCGAGTATGTAAACGGCGAAATCGAACAGGGTTTCCAGGGCGAGGACGAAATGCCGTTTGATGTGAAGGCAGATCCGATTAACATAGTTCATGATGATTTCGGACTGTGGTATATCGACATTATGAGCAACGCGCCGCGCTACAAGGGCAAGAACGTCCGCGTGCGCGGAATGGTGTTCAGAGCGTCAAATATTCCCAAGGGGTATTTCGTGATTTCGCGCCGCGCGATGACTTGCTGTGCGGACGATATTCAGGTTGTTGGAATACTTGTGAAATCTCCCGATGAGGCAAAGTTCAAAGACGGCGACTGGGTGGAGGTTACGGGCAGTGTAACCGCCGAAAAGCAACAGTGCTACAAGGGAATGGGTCCCGTAATTCTCGCGGACAGCATTCTCCAGACCGAAAAGGCGGAGAGCGAGTTGGTTTACTTTAACTGATATGGAAAAGTTTTCGATAGTGAAAAAAGCGATCGATAATGCCGATCCATGCGGCTTGCTGGCATTCCACGCTCCGTTGGACGAGTATGACAATGAATCGGCGGAAATCGCGGCGATGATTTCCGATGAGGATTCCGCCGAGGAAATTGCCAGGATTTGCGCGAATGTTTTTTCACGAACATTTGCCGAGAATGTTTCGGCAGATAAGTTTCGTGGGGTTGCAGAAGAGATCCGATGTGAATTTGATAGGTTTATGTAAAGATACGGAGGTGTATTATGAAAATTCTGGTAACGGGCGGAACGGTTTTTGCAAGCCGTTTTACAGCGGAGTATTTCGCGCGTGAGAACGAAGTGTTTGTGCTCAATCGCGGAAGCCGTCCGCAGGCGGAGGGTGTAACGCTTATCAAGGCGGACAAGCATTCGCTCGGCGATACGCTTAAAGGGCATCGATTTGATGCAGTTCTGGACGTGTGCGCTTACAATGCGTCTGATATTGATGACCTGTTGGACGCGCTGTGGGAATTTGGCAGTTATATAATGGTAAGCTCCTCGGCAGTGTATCCCGAAACTCTCCCGCAGCCGTTCGCGGAAAACCAACAGGTTGGCGCAAATTCAATCTGGGGCGCATATGGAACGGACAAAATCGCTGCCGAAAAACGTCTTTTGGAGCGCGTTCCCGATGCGTATATCATACGTCCGCCGTACCTTTACGGAAAGATGAACAACCTCTATCGTGAGGCATTTGTGTTCGATTGCGCGGAGCGCGGTCTGCTGTTTTATACACCTAAGTACGGGAAAATGCCTCTCCAGTTTTTTGACATTGAGGATCTGTGCAGATTTATCGAGATTCTGCTTGCGAAAAAGCCCGAACAGCGCGTGTTCAATGTCGGTAATCCGTGTGTTGATATTAATGAGTGGGTAAGGCTGTGTTACGGTGTGTTGGGGAAAACTCCGGAATTAGTCTATGTGAACCAAAATCTTGACCAACGGAGCTATTTCCCGTTCTATGACTACGGCTACGAACTGGATACCACTGCAATGTCGGAGCTTATGCCTGCGCTGAAGCCGCTTGAAACAGGGCTTGCGCAGTCATATGAGTGGTATAGCGATAATAAAGAACAGGTGCGAGTGAAACCGCTGCTGGAGTTTATTGCGGAGAATCTTGGAGGAATTTAATGATTATAATACGAAATGAGCGTCCAGAGGACTATCGGGTCGTTGAAGAGCTTACAAAAACAGCATTTTGGAATGTGAATGTTCCGGGGTGCGACGAGCATTATCTGGCGCATATTCTGCGTTCCCACGAGGATTTTATCCCGGAGCTGGACTTGGTTCTTGAGCTTGACGGGAAAATAATCGCGAACATAATGTACACAAAAGCGTGGCTGAATGATGAAAATGGAAATGAAAAAGAAATACTTACGTTTGGTCCGTTGTCTGTTCTGCCTGAGTACCAAAGGAAGGGCTACGGAAAGCATCTGCTGGATCACTCTCTGGAAAAGGCTGCTGAAATGGGCTATGAAGCGGTGGTTATTTTCGGAAACCCCGAAAATTATATTCCGCGTGGATTTAAGAACTGTAAGCGGTTTAACGTGTCGACAGGCGGAAAATTCCCTGTGGCGATGCTCGTAAGGGAGCTTCGGGAGGGTGTGTTAGACGGAAATAATTGGACATTCAGGGATAGCTCCGCCTATAATTACAACCCAAGTGATGTGGAAGAGTTTGATAAATCTTTCCCACAGATGAAGAAGGAGCATAAGCCAAGTCAAGAGCTGTTTTACATTTACAGCGGCAGTGAAATGAGATGACGGAGCAACGAAGCGGCGAGTATTGGTTCCATACGGACGAGGAGTTGGATTTCTTCCGAAATTGGCTTAGGGAACGGATTTAGAAAGGACATAAAATGAAGCTTAGATTTTACAACGCGAAAATCCTTACGATGGAGGACGAGAACATAATCGAGGGCGAGCTGCACACCGATAACGAGCGAATCTCGTATATCGGAGCGGCAAAGCCCAGCGAATTTGACCGTGAGATTGACCTTGGCGGAGATCTGATTATTCCCGGATTTAAGGACGCGCATACTCACACCGCGATGACGTTTCTGCGCTCGTTCGCGGACGATTTGCCGCTGAACGACTGGCTGTACAATCAGGTTTTCCCGCATGAGGCAAAGCTCACCGAGGAAGCGGTCTATGTGTTCGCGCAGCTCGGCATTATGGAATATCTTACAAGCGGAATCACAGCCGCATTTGATATGTATATGAAGACCCCCGCGTATGTTAAAGCGTGTACCGATATGGGATTCAGGAGCGTTTTATGCGGTTCGATAAACGACTTCGGCGGCACGGTCGATGGCTGTGAGGAGGAGTACAATGCCTATAATTCGGGTAATCCGCTGATAACATATCAGTTGGGGTTCCACGCGGAATACACTACCAAACGTGAAATTCTTGAGGGAATGGCGGAATTGTCACGGAAGTATAAATCTCCGATTTTCATGCACAACAGCGAGACCAAAGCCGAGGTGGAGGGCTGCCGTGAGCGTTACGGAATGTCGCCCACGCAGCTTTTCGATGAACTGGGTATGTTCGAGTACGGCGGCGGTGGATTCCACTGCGTGTGGTTTGACGAACGCGATATGGAGATTTTCCGTGACAGGGGATTGTGGATGGTTACTAATCCCGCGTCCAATCTCAAGCTGGCAAGCGGAATCGCGCCGATTTGCGAGATGCGCCGCCATGGAATGAAGAACTTCGCCATTGGCACGGACGGAGCGGCTTCCAATAACTGTTTGGATATGTTCCGCGAGATGTTCCTTGTGGCGGGGCTGCAAAAGGTTCGTGAGGAGGACGCTGCGGCGTGTCCCGCGTTTGACGTTCTGGAAATGGCGACCAAGGAGGGCGCGCTGACGATGGGGCTTAAAGACTGCGATGTTCTCGCGGCGGGAAAATATGCTGATTTCGCGGTTATTGACCTCAAAAAACCGAATATGCAGCCGATTCACAATATCGCGAAAAACCTCGTGTATTCCGGCAGTAAGGACAATGTGAAAATGACTGTTGTAAACGGCAAAATCCTCTATGAGGACGGCAAATTCACTGCGATTGACGAGGGTGAAATTTACGAGCGCGCCAATAAGCTCACAATGAAAATCTGCGGATGAAATCGACAAATTTGAACCACCATAAAAGAAAACCCTCCACAAAGCTGATAATAACCACGATCAAGAACACCACACGGTTTGTTCTGTTGGTGCTTGCGATGATTGTCGGTGTGGGTGAAATCAGCAGCGGCGTGCTTACCAAATCAACGGAGATTGCGCGGGCTTTAGACTGCGGTCCTAAGCCGTATGTGGAGCTTGCGGAGGGTGAATCCTCGGTGAGCTTTATCGATGTTGGGCAAGGTGATTGTGAGCTTATTCGCACGGCGAATCACAATGTTCTTATAGACAGCGGCGACAGAGATATGGCGGGAGTAGTGATTAATTTTCTGCGGTATCTTGGAATTACAAAGTTGGATATGGTTATCATCACACACCCTCACGATGACCATTATGCCGAAATGACTGATGTTCTTGAGCGATTCGCTGTCGGTCAGGTTATAATGCCACAGCTTCCGGAGGATATGGTTCCCGTTGACTACAATTACATAAATTTGATGAGGACACTGGAAAAGCGGGAAATCCCCATAAGATACACCAAGGCGGGTGAATGTTTTGCGTTGGAGGAGGACTGTCGTATCGACGTTATGTCGCCGATTTATGACGATTATGAGGATATGAATAATTTCTCGATTGTGGCGCGGTTTGTTCACGGAGAACGTTCATTTCTGTTTACCGGCGACCTTGAACGAATGGGCGAGCTGGATTTGGTGGAATCGGGCGTGGAAATTAAGTCGGACGTGTTGAAAGTCCCTCATCACGGCAGCGCTAATTCCAGTTCCGAGGAGTTTCTGAGGGCGGTTTCTCCCGAGATAGCCGTTGTGAGCGCCGGTTCGGATAACGGTTTTCAACACCCGCGCACCGCAGTGCTTTATCGCCTTAAGGACGCAGGCTGCTCCACAACATATTCCACCTCGAACAACGGAAACGTGGTAATTGTTACCAATGGGATGGATTTGCGCGTTGAATTTGAAAAAAATCACGCATTGGAGTTGTAAAAATGCACAAAAAACACTGCGGATATTGTAATAAATGTGAATAAAAACACGTTTTTTGCGGAATTGTCTTGTAGTGGCGATTAAAATGTTGTATAATGGAAAGTGGAAATATTTCGGCAGATATGCCTAAGTTTGTAGAAAAGGAAAGTGACACTGAATTGGTTAGAAATGATTTAAGAAATATCGCGATTATCGCGCACGTTGACCACGGCAAAACCACATTGGTCGATGAGATGCTCAAGCAAGGCGGAGCGTTCCGTGAGAATCAGGAGGTTGCCGACCGCGTTATGGACAACAACGACCTTGAGCGTGAGCGCGGAATCACAATTCTCGCAAAGAACACTTCGTGTATGTACAACGGTGTGAAGATCAACATTGTCGACACCCCCGGTCACGCGGATTTCTCGGGAGAGGTAGAGCGTATCCTCAAGATGGTAAACGGCGTTCTGCTGTTGGTGGATTCGTTTGAGGGAACTATGCCGCAGACGCGTTTTGTGTTACAGAAAGCTTTGGAACTTGGTCATAAGATTATCGTAGTTGTGAACAAGACCGACCGTCCCGATGCGCGCAATCACGAGGTCGTGGACGAGGTTCTGGAGCTGCTGCTCGACCTTGATGCTACCGAGGAGCAGTTGGATAGTCCCGTAGTGTTCTGCTCCGGAAGACTGGGCTGTTCGTCCTACAATCCCGATGATATGGGTACGGATTTTAAGCCGCTGTTCGACAAGATTCTGGAGCACGTTGACCCGCCCGAAGGCGATGAGGACGGCGATTTGCAGGTTCTTGTATCCTCTATCGATTATAATGATTATGTGGGCAGAATCGCCGTGGGACGCGTGGAGCGTGGAGTTATCAAGCAAAATCAGGAGGTTATGGTGTGTGATTATCATAACCGCACCGCTCCGTTTAAGGCGAAAATCGTTTCGCTGTATCAGTTCGAGGGCTTGAACAAGACTCCGTGTGAAACGGCAAGCGTAGGAGATATTGTGTGCTTTTCGGGAATCGAGGGTATCACCATCGGTCAGACTATCACCTCCGTAAGCAACCCCGAACCGCTGCCGTTTGTGAAGATATCCGAGCCGACCGTTGAAATGACATTCGCGGTAAATTCTTCGCCGTTCGCGGGGCGCGAGGGAAAATTTGTTACATCTCGTCAAATCCGTGAACGCTTGATGAAAGAAACGCTGAAGGACGTTTCACTGCGCGTTTCCGACAGTGAAACCTCAGACGCGATGAATGTTGCGGGGCGCGGCGAAATGCACCTCTCGATACTTATTGAAACGATGAGAAGAGAGGGCTACGAGCTGTCCGTTTCCACTCCGAGAGTACTTTACAAGGAGATTGATGGTGTGACGTGCGAACCTGTGGAGCGTCTGTTAATTGATGTTCCCGAAACGGCTGTCGGTGCAGTTATGGAGAAGATGGGTCAGCGCAAGGGCGAGATGATTTCCATGCACCCCATCGGAAACCGCACTCGGCTTGAGTATCTGGTGCCCTCGCGCGGGCTTTTCGGATACAGAAGCGAGTTTATGACCGACACAAAGGGCGAGGGCGTAATGAATGCGGTGTTCGACAGCTACAAGCCCTATTACGGAGATATTCCGCGCAGAACGGTGGGTTCGCTTGTCGCGTGGGAAACGGGAACGGCGGTTACTTACGGACTGTATAACGCGCAGGAGCGCGGTACGCTGTTCATTGACGCGGGAACTCCCGTATACGAGGGAATGATAGTCGGCGTATCGCCCAAGGCGGGGGATATTGTCGTGAACGTCTGCAAGAAAAAGCACCTCACCAATACCCGCGCAAGCGGTTCCGATGACGCGCTTAAGCTGATTCCGTACAGACAGATGAGTCTTGAGGATTGTCTTGAGTTTATTCAAGACGATGAGCTGGTTGAGGTTACTCCCAAGAATGTCCGTATCAGAAAGACTATTCTGGAACGTGATCTCCGTTTGAAGGCAGAGGCTAAACAGAGGAAATAAGCGAATTGTAAGCTCGGCTTTTTCGCGAATGCGGAAATTCCGAGCTTTTAATTCACAACATATTGGGTGGGTGATTTTAATGGTTAAGGATATGACAAAGGGCGCGGTTACACCGATTTTGCTGAAATTCTCTTTGCCGCTGCTGGTAAGCGTGATTTTCCAGCAGCTTTACAACATCTCGGACAGCATAATCGCGGGGCGATTCATTAATAATGACGCGCTCTCGGCGATTGGCGCAAGCTATCCGATAACGATGATTTTCCTCGCAATCGGTATGGGTATGAATGTTGGCTGTTCGGTGGTGATTTCCACTCTGTTTGGCGCAAAGGATTATCGGCAGATGAAAACGGCTGTGTTCACCTCGCTGATTTCAACGGGAGTTCTGGCGGTGGTTCTTACGGCGGTTGGGTATTTCACAAGCGGAATGTTTTTGAGAATGCTCGGCACGGACGAAACGATTTTCCAAGATTCGCAGACATACCTGAACATCTATGTGTTTGGATTGTTGTTCCTGTTTATTTACAACATCTGCACGGGTATTTTCACTGCTCTCGGTGACGGAAACACGCCGTTATATTTTCTGATTGGCTCATCTCTCGGCAACATCGCGATGGATCTGCTGTTTGTGGCGGTGTTCAAAATGGGAGTTGCGGGAACGGCTTGGGCAACCTTTATCTGTCAAGGAATATGCTCGATACTGGCATTTTTCGTGCTGATCCGCAGGATCGGCAAAATCAAGAGCGAAAGGTTCAAGTATTTCGACCGCGTAATGCTCGGAAAAATCGCCGCGCTGTCGATTCCCAGTATTCTCCAACAGAGTTTTGTTTCGGTGGGAGGGCTGTTTATCCAGAGTCTTGTGAACTCGTGCGGAAAAGAGGTCGTTGCGGGTTATGCTTCGGCAATCAAGCTGAACACTTTCACGTTGACTTGCTTTTCGACAGTCGGAAACTCGGTATCGAGCTTTACCGCGCAGAATGTCGGAGCGGGGGAGTATCCGCGCGTGCGCAAAGGATTCAAGGTTGGAGTGCTGTTGAGCATCGGAATCGCGGTGTTGTTCTCGGTTCTCTACATCATATTTTCAAACGGGCTGATTTACCTGTTTATGGATCAAACCAAGGAGAACACCGCTGCGGCAGCGGAAGCGGGTCGACACTTCCTGACAGTGGTTTCGCCGTTCTACTTCGCGGTGGCGATAAAAATCGTCTGTGATGGTGTTCTGCGCGGCGGGCGGCGGATTACCGCATTTATGGTGACTACGTTCAGTGATCTGATTCTCCGCGTGATATTCGCGTTTATCCTCAAGCCAACGTTCGGCGCGACCGGAATCTGGCTCTCGTGGCCCGTGGGCTGGGTAATCTCCGGAGTGATGTCCGCTGTGCTCTATTTGTGGTACATAAGAAGTATGAAACGGTTGTGATATGTCGGGTTGTATAAAGTGCACAACAAATCCGGTTCGTGAATTCGTTTTGTTTGTGAAATTAGGCTATTGCAAAATATAGTATAACGTGATATAATATCAATGTAAGAGAAATTGGAAAAATCCGTAATTCTCTCCCATCGGGGAGAGAATTGCAGCGGAGTAGCATCGAAGGTACAAAATGGTTGATCTAGCACAGCTTTACGACAACTGTGTTTACTCGTCAATAGCGCACGCGGTTTTCATACTCAGAGAGCCGTTCTTTGCAGCAGGACAGTCTTGGGACGGAATGAACTACAGTTTCAATGATTTCTGCGGAACAATGGGTACAATATCCTTTGACCCGGATGGCGAAATTATGGCAGGCGCGGTTCGCGATGATAAAAGCGAACGGGTGAGAAAATATCCGAGCTTTAAGGCAATACAATTGTTTGAGAACGCTCCCGATAATGTAAAGCAACTCGCACGGAAAGAGACTCTGGAATATTTGTACGATGAACGTGACGGTATAACTCAGCCTATGGCAACAGTCGCTTTCTGGAGCATTGACGGCAATATCGTCATTGATGAGGATATTGATTTGTTCAGAAAGAACGGCGGAGCGTATCTTTTTACTATTGCGGTAAGTTATGATGAGCTGTGTTCTTATTGGCGTGAGGAGTACCATCTCAGTGATGATGAGGCTTCCATAGTCGAATATATTTACAAGTGCTTTGCGAATCACGAGCCTATTAAACTTGAGCAAGTTCCCATTATCGACCAAGGGTGCGCAGGTTATGAAGACTGTATAACAGCACTGGAAGAAATCGGAATCGCGATTGAACAGTGATTATCTATAAAATGTCGGCTCTCCCTATCTACGGTAGGGAGAGTTGAAAGCATATAGTCCAAATTGTATAATATGTACAATTTTTTGAGTTTTTTCTTTGATTTATTGGTAGTATTAGTCTATTGCAAAACATAGTACCATATGATATAATATTATTG
>CAMWMN010000065.1 GCA_947175385.1 uncultured Clostridia bacterium
ATACTTTTATTATACAACATTTTGGTCATTTTGTCAATATTTTAATGTGAACAGGCTCTAATATGAGTGGGATATCATTCTAATATGGATGGCATATGAAATTGCAAAAAATTGTCTGCTTACAAAACAGGCAATTTTTAGATTATGTAAAATCAATTTTAAAACGCATTCCGCTGTTATCATCTAAAGCTGTAAATGTGTAAGGGATTTGCAAGATTTGTAAGACTGTATCAACGATGTATAATCCCAGACCATTCCCTTCCACATCTGAATCACGCTCGAAATCTAAACGGTAAAATGGTTTAAATATATGGCTTAAATATTTCTGTGGAATTGGATTACATTGATTTTCAAAAATCAAATTTTGATTCTCTATATAAATTCTTATCTCACATCCGTTTGGCATATAAGAAACAGCATTAGATAATAAGTTGGAGATTACCTTTTTATCATAGGGAAAGGATAATATATCGTAAACTTTTCTAAAACATTCGAGTCTGAATAACAAACTGTGTAAATACCAAAGAATAACCATAAAAAGATATGGAGGAAAAAGGCATGAAAAACAGAACACACGGACTCACTGAAATAGAAATAGAGCTGGCAAAGCTTCTGATGGCGGACTGCAAAACAACCGGAGACGTTCAGGCAAGGCTGAAGGTCTGTTCTCGGGAACGATCGAGCAAATGCTTGAGGCAGAGAGGGACAACATTTGGGGTACGAGAAAAATTCCATTGAGGGGAACAACAGCGG
Source organism: uncultured Clostridia bacterium (assembly GCA_947175385.1). Classification (GTDB taxonomy): domain Bacteria; phylum Bacillota; class Clostridia; order Oscillospirales; family Ruminococcaceae; genus CAG-115. The sequence goes on from CAMWMN010000065.1 coordinate 754, forward strand.
AAACAGCCGTAACGGTTACAGGAAAAAGACGATCAACAGCGATTACGGCGAATGCGAAATATCGATTCCGCGTGACCGTAACGGCGAATTTGAGCCGAAGGTCATCGAAAAACGTCAAACGCGCACGGACGAAATTGAGCAGAAAATCATGGCGATGTACGCGAAAGGAATGTCACAGCGTGATATCGAGGACACAATCCGCGAGATTTACGGAGTGGAGGATTCGCAGACGCTCATTTCGCGAAAAGATAATAGAATCGTAAATAAATGTGTATATTCCGTTCTCGGGATCAATATGGAGGGACGGAAAGAAATTGGCACATGGATATCCGAAAACGAGTCGACGAGCTTCTACGCGAGCATCTGCGCAGACCTCAAAAAACGCGGAGTTGAGGACATCTTCGTTGCATGTCACAATAACCTTACAGGTCTTTGTGAAGCCATAAACTCAATATTTCCTAAAACAAAAAATCAACTGTGTATAGTTCGTCAAATACGCAACAGCTGCAAGTTCGTTCCTTACAAAAACAGAAAAGCGGTTTGTGCCGAACTGGAGAACATTTACGGCGCGATAAGTCTTGATGACGCGGAATTTGCTAAGGAAGAATTTCGCGAAAAGTGGGATAAAAATTTGGCGAAGATTACGGTATTTTTTGAATACCCGGCGGATATCCGTAAGATAATATACACTACAAACGCTGTCGAAAGCTACCATAGAGCTGTTCGGAAATTCACGAAATCCAAATCGATTTTCCCGACCGATGATTCGATCCGCAAGGTGATCTATCTTAGCGCCAAGGAAATATCCAAAAAGTGGACGATACCGATCCATGATTGGGGACTGGCTTACGCGCAACTTTCGATTTATTTCGAGGATAGGTTCGCCGCCTGACACGCCGTTTCCCGCTCTGCTCTATTGTCGTACGCCAATAGAGCGGAGCGGGAAACGAGAACCTTATAATTGAACGATTTTTATCGTTTCTAAATTGTCGAATAGAGGTATTTACACGGTTTGGGGGTAAGACCCACAAAATGAAACTTGTCGCTTTTCTTTTTACAACAAAACAGCATGAAAACATTTCATACTTATTTCATGAAAGAGCGGAGATTTCTTTGATAACGTTTTGAATATCTTTTCCGCAATTTAACGGGTAAAGTATCCCGTATGGCAGTGTATAATTCCATTTCATCGGAATCGTTACAAGGGACGGGTGTACGTCTGCCCAACAATCCAATGTAAGCAAGACGGCGCCGCTTTGCTCGCAGCGGTTGAACACCTCAATATCGTAAAAGTGCGGCGTGTCATCGATTGTAATTTTTTCATACTGTTCAAGCTCGGAACGTATGCTGTCCACCGTACTTGAGTCCCCTTTTTTGCCCATCATTACGGTTTGTCCAAATAAGTCTTTAATCGAAACAGACCTTTTCCTTGCCAAATGGTGGGTGCGGGAAACTGCCACACACTGCTTATATTCACCGAGTTTCAAGAAATTGCAGCGGCTGAGCCATTCTTTGGAATCGCACGCGGCAACAAGAAAATCAAATTTCCCGCCCAGAGATTCGATCTCGGTCAATATTCCGGTGTGATCGTCTTCAAACGGAACGATATGCAGCTTATATTCCGGAAAACGGTCGCTGATTCGATACCAAACGTCCATAAAGGGCTTGCACGGATTCAATATTGATGTTCCGACGCAGAATGTCGTGTTGGAGATGTTCATAGCCTGTCTTGCCTCCGCGACGGCGCTTGCGGAATATTTGATGATGTTTTTGGCATGACGGTAAAGAACAGAGCCTGCGGGAGTAAGCGTAATGCCGTGATTGGTCCGGTTCAGAAGTTTAATGTCGAGATGCGCTTCAAGAGCGTTGATCTGCTTTATCACGGCGGTCGAGGAAATAAAAAGCTTTTCCGCGGACTTGTTGAAGCTGCCGTTATCGGCTATGCAAATAAAAGTATCAAGCTGAGAATTGTACACTTTTGAATCCTCCTGTTGCAACTTTTGGTTATAACCATTATATCATATTTATTCTTCCATGTCAAGGGAATTTTGTTTATAATAAATACAAGACCAAATTACGGAGGTGTTCATATGTCACAGCTTATAGCATACTTTTCGAGAGCGGGGGAAAATTATGTAAACGGCACGATCAAGAAACTGTCGGCAGGAAACACGGAGATCGCCGCGAAGCTCATTCAAAGCAAAACGGGAGACGATATGTTCAAACTCGTTCCGTTAGTGAGCTATTCCGAGAACTACAACGAGTGTATCGAACAGGCTAAGGACGATCAGCGGCGCGGCGCAAGACCCGAACTTGCGGCATACCCCGACAGCATAGAACAATACGATACGATTTATCTTGGGTATCCGAATTATTGGGGAACAATGCCGATGTGCGTGTTTACGTTTCTGGAGCATTTTGATTTCAGCGGAAAGACAATTCGTCCGTTCTGCACGCATGAGGGCAGCGGAATGGGCAGCAGCGTCAGCGATATCAAAAGGCTGTGTCCCAATTCAAAGGTCGATATGGGGCTTGCCATTCACGGAGCAAAGGCAGATAAGGCAGGATCGGATATCGACAAATGGCTTAAATAAGAATAGGAGGATTTTTTATGGAATTTGTAACATTAAACAACGGCGTAAAAATGCCCATTTTGGGCTATGGTGTTTATCAGGTCGATCCAGCGGAATGAGAGCGCTGCGTGCTTGACGCAATCGACGTGGGGTACCGCTCTATCGATACCGCTCAGGCTTACAACAACGAGGAGGGCGTTGGCGAGGCAATCACAAAATGCGGTGTTAAACGCGATGAGCTTTTCATCACTTCAAAGATATGGATCTCAAACGGCGGATCCGAAAAGGCAAAGGCTTCCATTGATGAGTCACTGAAAAAGCTGAAAACCGATTATATCGATCTTATGCTTATCCACCAGCCGTTCAATGACTACTACGGCTCCTACCGTGTTATTTGACAAGTAAAACACAAAAAATAAAATATCCCGAAAAAAGCCGAAAAATCATCAAAAAAGCCCCGAATTTGGCTTAATCGCACTGAAATCGCTTGCACGATGATGAAATTTTACAGAAGATATGCCCGAAAGGTCTGTCAAAACCTTTCGGGCGTTTTTGCGGTCGGATTTTCACTTGATGGGATTTTGTGTGCAGTTTTTTAGAAATGATTTTAGGGCTTTTCAGAATCGTTAAAATGGCGGTATTATGCGTTTTAATAAGAAAACACGTTTGCAATTCTGATTACACAAATTAACATAAATGTTATATTTTAGCAACGAACTCGGCGAACAAAAATGGGAGAGTCAACGAACCACTTCGTTGACTCAAAAATGTATGCTGAAGTTATGAATTTAGGTTGAAAATTTGTGCAATTTTTTATACGTATCAAAATATATTTTTTGAGGGAGAAAAATTCGTTCATTTTTCCCATCGGGTAGGCGCGAAACTCCCATCGGACAGCCGCTCACCCGTATTTTCGGTAAAAAAGCCCGGTTGATTACTCAATCGGGCTTTCAATATATTCTCGTCGGGCAAGTCGCCTCTATACTCTGCCAATAACTCTGCCATCACAGAGGAAGTCATTGCAATCACTTAAAAGAATATCATCATACTTTTCATTCAGCGAAATAAGGCGGTCTCCGCTATACTTTTTTATAAAACCGCAGCCGTTCAACACAAATATACCGACCTGTCCAATGTCTACGGCATCTTGTTTTTTGACCAACACAATATCGCCATCAAAGTAGATTGGCTCCATACTGTCCCCTTGGATTGTTATGGCGTAATCGGCTTTGCGAGCTTCGTGTGTATCGGGTATTTCAATCTCCTCCCAATCCTCGTCGCTGGATAGGTCAAAGCCGTGTCCCGCAGAAACCTTATAGTAGCTGTGCATTATCTTTACGAGTTCCTGCTCTGATTCGTCGTCTTCGAGTTCCGACTGCTCACCGGCGGCAGTAGCGGCAATCTTTAGTCCCTTTGGGGAACGCTCAGCCGCTCGCTCCTTGGATTCTCGTTCAGCGGCTAACTCGGCAAGGGTTTCGGCACGTTCTAATACCCGTATCTTTCCCTCGTCATTCAAACAATTATAATCACTAAACAGTTTCCTTTCCTTTTCGTTGAGGTTTATGGAAAGAGGATTTTCTCCCAAAAGTAGTTCATAAAGATCAATGTTTAAGAAAATAGCAAGTTTTACAATCTTGTCCACTGATGGATTTTTGATTTTTTTGTTTTTCCAATCGGTTAGAAAACTCGTATTGATTTCGCAGGATTTCAAACATTCTTTTTCTGTAATGCCTTGTTTTTGTATATTTTGCAATATTTTCTCTAGCATTTTTTTGCTATTATTCACAAAAATGCTCCTTTCGTTAGAAATATCGTACAATTCTATTGATAAATGCGAAATTTCCAATTATAATATAGATATACCCTTTAGGGGCATTAATGGATATAACTATCCATCTTCCATTATAACACATAGTGGAGGAAATTTCAAGACAATGGGAGGAATTTTATGAAAATTACGATTGAGGGCAGCTCGAAAGAGCTTGCCGAGATTGCAAAGGTACTCAGCGTCGTGGAGAACAAGGCAAAATCCGATGGGTTTCCGACGCTCTTGACTGAGCTTGCCAGTGAGAAGTTCAGCGTGGACGAGCTCACCCCGTCAAAGCCCTACACGGCGGAACCTGCGGATGAGATTGCCGAAATCACGAGACCGGAAAATTTAATTACATCAGAATTTTATTCAAGCCCTTTTTTCTTATAAGCCAGAGCGAACAATACAATTCCGACTATAAAATTTACTGCAATAACGATAATATTTTTTGCTGATACTTCGGAGACACCTATTCCGTTTATAAGGTCGCTTATCTGTTGGGAGTAAATTATTCCCGCGAATTTTTTAATGCTCTCATTGAACATTGACAGCATAGGGACAAAAGAAAATATCATCATTATCGGGATAGTCAGCGAGGTCGCCGCCATTTGATTTCTGCTGAAAATCCCGATCACCGCGCCGATTATTTCCGACAAAATAATACCCAATATCATTGTCGGAATAAACCGTGCAAGCTCCTTGCCGTTGTATTCTCCGAGTATCGCAAACACCGTTGTGCCAACCATACACATAATGAAAATATAAGTGCCGATGCTTATAATATACTGCCACGGCTTTACATTGCTCATCATAAGCACCCGAAGCGTGTTCTTTTCCTTTTCTTCGGCGATAATTGCGGACATACACGTCAGAGGTGCCATGCCCACAAACATTACCGCAAATAATTTCACGAAAAAATGCTCAGGCATTTCTTCAATCTTTATCGAGTTTTCCATAATTATCGCCATTACGGGAAACATTAGAAATTGAATAAAAACCGTTTTGTTTTTGAGCGTGTCAAGCAATTGTTTAATGAATACGGCTTTAATGTTTTTCATATCGCAAGCTCCTTTCCCGTAAGCTCCATAAATACAGTCTCAAGATTTGGTTCGGTGGTATGTATGGTTTCCGCGCACCCGTTTTTGATAAGCTCCGCAACCTCTTCCGCGGAGCTTTCATCGTGGGCAAGCCGAATATCCGAGCCGTCCGAAAGATGTATTTTCAGCATACGTTTGTGATTATATCTTCGGCATATTTCTTTTGGAGAACCGTGCTCCACGATTTTCCCCTCGTTTATCATCACGATATCATCGCAAAGCTTTTCCGCCTCCGACATTGTGTGAGTTGTGAGAAAAATCGTTTTGCCTTTTTCCTTTTCCGCAAGCATCATTTTGTGGATCTCATCGGCGGTGGCAGGGTCAAGTCCGCTTGTGGGTTCGTCAAGAAATAAAATGTCGGAATCTGTCATAATAACTCTCGCAAGCCGAAGCCTGCTCCGCATACCTTTGGAAAGCTTTGCGGCAGACGTTTTTTTCGCATCCTCAAGTCCGACCTTTTTTAACGCATTCAATATCCCGTCATTTTTAACGCCGTATATTTTCGCGAATATTTTCAGGTTTTCATAGCAGCTCAGACGCTCGTAAACGCCGAAATTATCCATCATTATGCCGAATTTTTTATTGTCCTCGCCGGTAAGCTTTGCGGAGTCCAGACCGTTTATTTCGGCTATTCCGAGGTCGCGCGTAAGCTGCCCGGTGAGTATTTTTATAAGCGTTGTTTTGCCTGCTCCTGATGGACCGAGAAGCCCGAATATCTGCCCCTTGAGGACGCTGAAACTCAAACCGTCCAAAACCCTTTTGTTTCCGAATGATTTTACTATATTGTCTGCGGCAATTATTTTTTCCATATCACTCTTCCTCCTTGTAACGTTTTAAGGCTTTTTCAAGCTTGCGGTTTTCCTGTTTTTCCGCCAGCACGGACAGCAATGTGCCTACGGTGCAGCTTACAATAAAGCACACTATAAACATTATCCACGCAAGCGGCAAATCTGCGGGGAACCAGTCAAACAGAAAAATAAATATTATAATTGTCGCAAAAGCACACACAAACATGGTGATAATTCTTGCGGCAAGCGGCATTTTCTTTATCAGAATATCCGTCATAAGAATTGAACGCAAGCCGACTATTATGGATACCGCGAACAAAAACTGAAGGCTTGTCGCAACGCTTACACCCGAATTCCCCAAAGAGAAAATTGTGGATAAACCATATGCCGAAGTGCCGAATAAAATGCAGAGAATATTCAGCAGACCCGTTGTTATCCCGTATATTATAAACACCTGCGAAAGGAATTTCAGTACCGAAAAATTCTTATCCATTTAACGAACCCCCAATCTTTTTTTCAGCTCATCGGCGTATTGCCTTGACGCAATAAGCTGCTCACCATTTTCAAGAGTAATGCGTATCCTGCGGTCAAGCTCGGCTTTGAGAGAGCGAATATATTTCAGCCGAACAATACAAGATTTGCTTATCCGTAAAAAGCCGCCGCTGCAAAGCTTTTCTTCCATTTCGTACAGTCTGAGCTTTGATTCGTAACAATCGGTTTCGGTGTAAACGAATGTTCTTCTGTCGACCGTTTCGATATACGCAATTTTTGAAATATCAAGTATGTGGGTTTCACTGTCCTTTATTACCGTCAGCTGATTGTCCGCCATGCGAAGCGCGGCGATAATATTTTCAATCTCGGCGGTAAGGCTTGCCGCTTTTATAATAATTTCCGTATCGGTAAGTTTCGGTTCTATGTTAATAGATATTTTCACGCTATCGCCTCCTTTTTTAGTTCCCAATGAAACGCTCATTTTAATTGAAAGTTTTCGCTGTAAGGATATTACGTTTGCTTTTATTATATCATAACGCATAATTTTTTTCAAGAGAGCAGTACGCAACTTGCCGTATTTTATACATGAATTGCCAGATATTATATAAAATGGACAGTTGCTTATCAGTAACTGTCCTTGTTTTTATCGAATATTGGCTGCTTTAGTCGTTGCGACCTTTTGAGAGGTTTACCGTACATAGAGCGTATGTACGACGATCTCCATGCTAACGACGTATGGATAGCGGATAACCATACCTTTGACTTCTTCACCGAGGGAGAGAACGGCAAGCCGCACCGCCTTTATCTTACCGCGTTTACGGACGCGAAAAGCGGTGTGATGGTGGGGTGGCATCTGACGGAGAATCCTTGCTCGGACAGTACACTGTTGGCACTGCGAAAAGGTATTATAAAATTCGGCGTGCCTCGCGCGATTTATGTGGATAACGGTTCGGAGTTTCTGGTATCGGACATTGGCGGTCGCGGTCACAGGCGAAAAAAGGACTGGAACAAAGACCCGCTGCCGCCAACGATTCTGCAATTTCTGGACATCGAAATGCATAATGCAATCGTGCGGAACGCTAAGGCAAAGCCGATTGAAAGAACGTTTTACACCTTTAAGAATCACTTTTCACGCTCGATTGAAACGTTCTGCGGCGGTACGGTTGTGGAACGCAAGGAGAGCCTGAAGTGGATTCTGAAATCGGGAAAGCTGCCGACAGACCTGCAAATAGCCGCCGCGCTGGACGTCTTTATTGAGGGCGATTATAACACTGATTTTTACGGCGGCAAGGAAACGCGCTATAAGGGTATGCGGCGCATTGAGGTATGGAACGAGTCCATAAAAGAAACGACGTTCCGAATGTGCGACGAGCCTAATCTGGATATGCTGCTGAAGCGTGTGAGCCGTCCGCAGAAAATCAGCAGAAACGGTGTGTTTGTACGTATCGCGGGTGAGAAAGTGTGGTATTACGGCAAAGAAACGATACTCCATATCGGCGAACAGGTGTATGTGCGGTATGATCCCGCAAATCCCCTGTCGGTGCGTGTTTACGATATGAAAACAGATAAGTACCTGTGGACATGGGGGCTTGCCAACGAGTTTATGATTCCTTATCTTACCGACAACAAGGACGACATCGCCAACGCGGAGCGCGTAGTCAACGAAAACAAGCGCGTTATCAAGCAGTTTGCAAAGGGCATAACCGACGCACTTGACCCCGACAAGCAGATAGATATTCTCGCGCTTATGGTGAAAAAGGGGCTTGAGGGTAAGGAAAACTTCAAACCCGAGCTGCCGAAAACATTTACTCCTGTGTTCTCGGAGGAGCGGCTTGAGGAGAATCCCGAATTGTCGGAGATTGAAAAAATCACGATTGCGCTCGATCTTATGAATGCCGGCGCAAGGAAAGGAAAATGAAATGCTGACGGAAAAACAAGAACAGTTAATAAAGCGGTTTGAGGAGCTTGCGGCAAAGCTCGGCTCGGAGAAAAAGGCGGGACAGGCTATCGGAGTGTCGTCCTCAATTATCTCGCAGCTTCGCTCCGGGACGTACAAGGGCGATGTCAACAAGCAATTCGCGAAAATCGGAGCGTATTTCGATACGAAATCCAAGGCAGCGGATACATATTCCGAAATCGAATACGCGCCTACTACAATTTCCGAGGTAGTCTACAAGACGTTGGAAAACGTTAAAATCAAGGGCGGATTTGCGTTTGTGACGGGCGATGCGGGGATCGGGAAAACCAAAGCACTCCGAAAATATGTTGCGGACAATCCATTGAACAGCGTAATGATTACCGTTAATCCCTGTACAAAATCCACAAAGGCAGTGCTTAAAATGCTGGCAATGGAAATGGGCTTGCCAATCTCTCAGAGCCGTGACGATCTTTGGATGAGCATTGCAGCAAAACTCCATGACGGTATGGTGATTGCGGTAGACGAAGCGCAGCTCCTCACCTATGGCAGCATTGAAACGCTCCGGTCGTTCGCGGATTACTTTTCCGAGCGCGGTCAGACGCTTGGCGTGGCACTTATCGGAAATGACGGTATACGTGAAAAAATTGAGGGACGCTCTCGTGAGCAGTACCGACAGGTAAATAACCGCGCGTGGCAGCGACAGCAGCTGCGCACGCTCGATGTGCAGAAAGCGGACATAGAAATGCTTATTCCAATACTCAAAGGCAAGGAACAGGAGCTGACATTTTTACATAAGGTCGCGCAGACCGCCGAAGGAGTTCGCGGCGCAGTTCGGCTCTTCGGGAACGCATATGATATGGGCAAGTACGATTTTAACGGTCTTGTCAAGATGGCAAAGATGATGCATTTAGACCTTAAGGGACTGGAAAAGGCGGTGCGGAAATGAAACACGGAAGGAAACCCACACGCAAACAGAAAATGCTGATAAGATCCGCCCGACTGAATTGCGAGAATTGGCTGGTCATCAAGGATACCATCGATGAGATAGTTATAAAAAACCGACAGACCGACAAAATCCGTACGATACCAAAGGCACTGTACAAATAGATTTTTGGGGCGGATTACCGTCCCGCTTAATGCCACCAACGGCGGTCACAAGTCCGCGTATAAGGCAGAGTGAGCGAATTGAAATGAAAGGAGAGGATTTTATGGGAAGATTCAAGCTGCACGATTTGGAGCGCGATGCCGTGCTTGAGCTGGAGCTTACGGACACGCAATTCGGTGAGCTGAAAAGGTTTTTGAAAGAGCTTAAAACACCCTCAAAAACTGCGGATTACAAGATTATATTGGAAAAATATAACGCCATTTGCAAGAATCTGCCGCCCGCAACGCGTCTTACAGACAAGCGAAAACGCGCCATATTGCGTCTGATGAAGGAAGGCTATGACTTTGACGAGCTGTTTCAAAAAGCCGCGCAAAGCCGCTTCCTCGGCGGCGACAATGGGCGGAAATGGCACGCGTCGCTTGACTGGCTGCTTATCCCGTCCAACGCGATTAAAGTTATCGAGGGTAACTATTCGCCGATTGCCGCCGCGCCATCCGCGCCAATAAGCGGAAATCCGTTTGATGAGTATGGATAATATCGCGGAGCTGATGAAAGCGCATTTCCTCAAAATGTCCGAGCAAACCGCGCAGAGTGGCGACTATATCAAGGACGGGCTGATTTTTTGCGGGAAATGCAACACGCCGAAACAGATGCGTATGAAATTTGACGGCGAGGAGCTTGTCTGCCCGATTCAGTGCGAATGTATGGAGCGCGAATATGCCGAGGAAAAGCGGCGGCGCGAAGAGGAAAAACGCGCCGCCGGAGTAGCGGAGCTTCGACGCTTGTCAATGATGGACAATATTTCGGCGAAACACACGTTTTCAAGTGCGGATAAAAGCGGCGAAAATTCGCGAAGCTTTACGATCTGCGAACGGTACGCCGAAAAATTTCCGCAAATGTTGGCGGAAAATCGCGGACTGCTGCTGTTTGGCGCGGTCGGAACGGGAAAGACATTCGCGGCTGCGTGTATCGCAAACGCGCTGCTGGAACAAAATTATTCGGTGGTGATGACGTCGCTTGTGACGCTAATGGATAACGCGGACGAACTTATTCGGCGAATGAACAAAATTGATTTGCTGATACTGGACGACCTCGGCGCGGAACGCTCCACCGACTACGGTTTTGAGCGAATTTACGCGGTTTGTGACGCGCGGTACAGATGCGGAAAGCCCGTGATTTACACTTCAAATTTGCCGCTCGATACATTCAAGCACACCGAGGATATTAGGTGTGCAAGAATTTATGACCGCGTTCTGGAGAGGTGTTATCCTGTGGAATTTCGCGGTATCAGCAGGCGAAAACGCGAAGCAAGACGCGGATTTGAGGAAATGAATAAATTATTGGGGGCGAATGAGAGTGATTAACATAGACAGTAAAAAATGCGTATATGAATTTAACGGAAACATGATAGATGTAATAACCGATATCGGTTATGCAATTTTTAATGTAACTGCTGGTATGGCAACCGTATCCGATTTAAGTTGGGATGAAGCATTTGAGCAGCTGATGAACAGTTTGACAAGAGCCGTAAAAGCAGCGCGTGAGGAGGCGCAAAATTATGATACACACGGTTAAATGCAATTACAAATTCTTTGAAGCACTAAAGGATGGCACAAAAACGTTTGAGGTGCGAAAGAAAGACCGACTTTACAAAGTTGGGGATTATCTCGCGGTCAACGAGTTCATACCCGATGGGCAGATTGACATTTATAGCGTGCTGCCGGATAATTTTCGCCAGGCAAACGGCGGATATTACTCGGGGGATTGCCTGCTTTATAGGATAACATACATTCTGGACGACCCGGAATTCTGCAAGGACGGAATGGTTGTTCTCGGACTTGCACGGTGCGAAATATAAATAGTGTTGGGCGGATTACCGCCCCGCTTAATGCCACCAACGGCGGTCACAAGTCCGCGTATAAGGCAGAGTGGGCGAATTGAAACGCTTCGCGTTTCAAACCTACAATTTTTGTTTTGCAAAAATTGTTTCATAATAATTAATGTAGGAGGATTTTTATGACAAAATTCAAGAAGATGTCCAAGTCGCGTGGGATAACAATTCCGAAGGACATTGCCGCGCATTTGGACTTCGATGCGGGAACGGCGGTCGATCTGACGGCGGCGGACGGAAAACTGATTATCACCAAGCACGTTGATACCTGCCGTTTCTGCGGCGGCGCGGAGAACGTCAAGCAATTCGGAGATGTTTATGTTTGCCCTATTTGTGCGGCTAGGCTCTGCAAGGAGGTGTGCGAAGAATGAACGAGATTATCGAAAAGGTAAAGGAACTGAGTGCGGTCAAGTCGCAGATTGCAAAGCTCACCGAGCGCAAAAAAGAGCTTGAGGCATATTTCCTTGAACGCGGTAACGAGGACGTTGCGGATACCAAATACAAGTCGCATACATATTCCGATGACCAAAGTCAAGCGGCGGTAACATACACCGAGGCTCAATCGCTGGAAATCACCGCGCCGAATTACCTTGAAGGCTCGCTTGGAGAGAACGTATTTAAGGATATTTTCGACCAAGTTGTTAAGCGCGAAATCAAGCCCAAAAGCAAAGAAATCGAGCGTATGCTGATTGGGATCTTTACGGGAGATTACATCAAATCAACACCCGCCGATGTGATTGCGCAGCTCCCCTGCGATGAAAAGGCAAAAGCTGTTCTCGCGAAAAAGCTCAAGGGTGCAAAGTTTGAAACAGACCGCGATAATCTGATGAAAATCGGCGGTTTGTCCGAGGCGGACGCGGGCGATTATGCGTATATGTACGCGGAATCGGTGGTCTGGCAGACGCTCTGCCGCGTTGCGGAAATGTCCGGGGCGGATAAGGGTGCAATAATCCGCAGCATAAATCTCGGCGTTTCGGTGGACAGCTCCACAAAAATCGCGGTGACGTAAATGGCAACAGGAAAGCAAATACAAAGGATTTACGCGCTGGGAGCGCAGTGCGGACTTCTCGACCGGGAACTCGGAGCTGATGATAATCTGCATCTTTGGGTAAAGCAATGGTCGCTGAAGGATCACATCTCTGAGCTTACGGAAAAGCAAGCGAATTTTATTATTGCGCGGCTGATTGACTACAAGGAGAACGTCTGCCCGGAAAAGCCCGCCGAAATCGAGCCAATTACAAGCGCGCAGCAAAGTCTATGTTTCCGTCTAATGTATGAGCTGGCGCAGGTTTCTCCATCGGAGATAGATGTACGGGAGCGTCTGCGCGGGCTTATTTGCAAGGTCACAGGGAAAAATATTAAAGCAGACGGAGATATTTTTTACAAGGTTACGCGCGATGAGGGCGCGCAGATTATCGAAACGCTCAAGCGGATTATACGCTCGGAGGGCAGAAGCTGCCTCCAAGAACGAAAAAAGAAACGGGGTGAGAAAAATGGGACTGGAGCGGCTGATACTGCTGAGCCACCTTAATGAGGAACAGCAGGAAGTCGTCGATATAATCGGCATGGACAATTACAAGGCGCTTATAAGTGTATTTGGCGGTTCGGCGATCTGGATACCGAAAGCGCGATCTTTAATTCCGACACCGGAGATCGTCGACTATATAAAAACGAGATTGCAAAAAGGCGATCTTCCCGGACAAATCGCTCGTGATCTGGAAATGCCCATAGCGGAGGTTCGGAGATTAAGTAAATAATTGACGGTGCACTGCTTTTGCAGTGCACTTTTTATTTTACAAAGCGATTCCACATAGTGATTTCAC
>CAMWMN010000066.1 GCA_947175385.1 uncultured Clostridia bacterium
GAGTATCTTCTGGTTTGAACCCCCCGAATATTCCGAAGCTCCCCCCGAACCGCCAAAAAACACATATTTAAGAAGATTTATCCCTGAGAAAAAACACGATAACAAAAAAGGCGCTGATTGACAGTGCCTTTTTCCTATCCGATTTTTTACCGCTCGGACGACATCAAGCGTACCATAACCGCTTTCTGCGCGTGCAGACGATTCTCCGCCTCATCGAAAATCTCATTTGCGTGAGCCTCAAAAACCTTTGCAGTGATTTCCTCCTCGCGGTGTGCCGGCAGACAGTGAAGCACAATAGCGTCCGACTTTGCGGATTTCATCACATCATCGTTGATTTGATAAATTCCTTGGAAAACAGTCTTGCGCTTTTCGGATTCGTCCTCTTGACCCATGGAAGCCCACACGTCCGTGTACATAGCGTCTGCGTCCGCGGCAGCCTCTACGGGATCGGAAACGAGTTGGAACTTGTCGCCGTATGCTTTCGCGAACTCCAGAACCTGCGGGTCGGGATGATAACCCTCGGGGCAGGCGAGCGAAACTCTCATTCCAACCTTAAGACCGCCCACGGTAAGCGAGTTTGCCATATTGTTTCCATCGCCGATGTAGCACAGCTTTAAGCCGTCCAGTTTGTTCTTATACTCGCGAATCGTCTGTAAATCCGCCAGAACCTGGCAAGGGTGACAGAAGTCGGTAAGTCCGTTGATAATCGGGATTGAGCCGTACTCCGCCAAATCTTCTACTTCCTTCTGCGCAAACGTGCGAATCATAATGCCGTTCAGATAGCGCGAGAGTACGCGCGCGGTGTCCTGAACAGGCTCGCCGCGTCCAATCTGGAGGTCGCGAGATGACAGGAACAGAGCCTGCCCGCCGAGCTGATACATTCCCGTTTCAAACGAAACGCGCGTGCGGGTGGAGGACTTCTGGAAAATCATTCCCAACGTCATCCCCTCCAATGCGTGGTGCTTGATTCCGTGTTTCAGCTCGTACTTGAGCTGGTCTGCCAAGTTCAGCAGATCCACGATTTCCTCCGAGCTGAGATCCAACAGTTTTAACAAATGTTTCATAGCAATTTTCCTTTCAAAATATTATGTATCAATTCGGATAATCTCCGCGAGGGATTGATTTCTGTAAATCAAATCCTCTCGAACCGAAAATCCGAGTTTCTCCCAAAACGCGTTTCCGTCTTTGTTTTTGTCAAAAACAACCAAAGCAACCTTATTTATTCCTTGTTGTTTAAGCGCGTTCAAGGACGCGTCAACAAGCCGGCTTGCAATTTTCATACGGCGGGATTCTGGATTTACGGCGGTGTGATAGATATAGCCGCGCCGACCATCATGTCCCGTAAGTATTATGCCTATGATTTTTCCGTCCGATTCGGCAACAAAACAGGTTTCGGGATTGCGTTCCAAAAACCTTGCAATGCCCTCCTTAGAATCGTCGAGATTGTTCAGCCCCATCCCTTTACAGGAGAGCCACAGCGCATAAACCGCGTCATAATCGGCGATTGTCATTTTTCTTATGTTCATTGATCTTCCTCCTTATTCGTTGAACTCATCTTCAGCCACCTCGTTAAGCCATTCCTTGAATATCTTTGTATCGCTGTCGTTGAGTCGGTATGCCCGCTGGGTGTTTGTATAATCGGGAGGAATCACCTCAACGAGAACCATAACCTCGCTTCTGGGTTGATTCTTTGAGAACAGCCCCTCCGAATCAAGCTCCTTCATAGCTTCCTCCATTGCGGAGATTCTTAATTCAAACTCCTCTTCGGAATCACTTAGATCATCTCTTTCGGCAAGCATTTCCGCAACCTTGTCAAAGTGCTCCTGCTCCCAACAACCGTAGGGTGAATCCGCTTCCGACCACTTGATTATATCAGCCTCGTCATCGTTTTCGGATACGCGCTCAAATGCCTCATACGACCACGCGGAAATATATGGGGCAGTCGCAAGTCCGTCCGTGGCAAGCGTAACATAATAGAAATGCTCTCCGTTCGCGAAAAGGCTTTGGAATGCACCTCTCGCGGCTTTGACTATCTCATTTTTCAATTCTTCCTTGAAATCCATAGTTACCTCTTGTAAAAGACATTTATCCACCAAGTCGGCAGAAATTTCCTCACAGGAAACGATTAAGGTTCTATTCGCGCGGAGAAGCGATTGAAATTCGCGAAAACCCACAGGATTGTCACTCCAGTCGGTGGGTGATAATCTCAATACACAGAACAACAAATCACCCTCGTAAAGGCTAACCTCCGTCAGTGGATTGCGTTTAAGTATTGCGACTGCCATAGGCAAAACATATTTTAATCCGACTTTTTGTCCTGTTAAAACACGTATTTCTTCGTTCGACAGCTCGGACAGCGGCTTTTTTCTCGCCGCCTGAACGGTTCGTACCACATAGGAATCAAAATCGCTGTCCTCCCAGCGGGAGTTTTCCAATTCCTCAATAGATTTGTTCATCATCTTATTTTACCAATCTCGCGCTCCGATAGCATCATCAACATCTATATCAATATCGAACCACTTTAGAATATACATCACGGTTACCGCGATACTGTCACGGGCAACGGTTTCAAGCTCGCTGTCGTTGTCCTCAAACTCATCCTCAAGGTCGTTTATCGCGATGGTCATTTCATCGAACTTCTTTTGGATTTTGTCCAAATCTCGTTCGCCCGTTTCCAAAAAATCAATGACATTCTGAATCAATTCTCTGACCTTATCCACCAGGAAATCAGGGAAATATCCGTCACGGTACATTTCCGCAATCAGTTGGTAATTCTCATCGAACTTTTTCATATCATAACCTCCAAATCGGTTCATTTTATTGCAATAATTACGGAAAATTTCTGATGGGAATAAACGCACTTTACTGTCTTGAAATTACATTTCTTAAGCATTTCCGTTTCCTGTTCAACGGAACATTCTTTGTCCAGCTTTCGACGTTCTTTCCATAATTCTATGTCGTTAGCCGTTAATCCGCTGTCAGCTAGCTGACCTTCCCAGTGTTTATCAAACCACTCATTCATTTCCGCTTGTCCCGCGCAAAACTGGTCATAATTAACGAACAATCCACCGCTCGGCAGCTTATTATAAATACGTTGAAACAGTTCGGCTTTATCTTTATCCTTCAGATGGTGAATGGACAATGCCGAAATAATGGTGTCAAAGTCCATATCAGGAAGTGATTTGGAGTAATCGAGAATCTGATACGAAACGTTATTTGCACTCTCAAATCTTTTGCGGGCAATATTCAGCATTTCAGCAGCAATGTCAACAAGGACATATTCGGAATGTGGAAATTGCTGATACCAAAAGTATGACAACAGCCCCGTACCCGCACCTAAATCCAAAACTCGTTTCGGCTGGGGAATGTTTGAGGCAATAAATCGAGTCGTGCTGTTGTAATATTCGTCGAAACATGGGATAAATTTCTTGCGGTTACCGTCATATTCATCTGCAATAATGTTGAATTGGGTTTGTATATCCATTGTAAATCTCCTTATTGGCTATTCGTCTGCACTTTTTAAGGAATCGCTGAATCCTTTCAATTCCCTTTTCTTGTCCTCAGAGAGCCTGTTGTATTCGGTATTGTAAATCGCGCCCTCAAGCGTGTACAAATGCACCAAGCAAACGTTCGGATACGCTTCTTTCAGCTTTGCAAATGCTTTCTTTGAGCCGAGTTCTATCAGCTTTTCGGGCGAATCAATCCCAACGGAGGTAAGCTTTCGAGCCATTTCCTTGCCGATGTTCATCATTGCGGTAAGTTCTGACATAACGGTTCTCCTTTGCGATTTCACTTAAACAGTTCCTCAAGGATAGTCAACCCCTTGTCAATCTCCTCATAAGAGATAGTAAGCGGCGGCAGCAGACGTACTTTTGTTTTGGCAGTGAGCAGCAGCAAACCCTTATCCAGAGCTGCTTTGACGACTTCGCCTGCGTTTTTGGATTTTAACTCTATGCCAATCATCAAGCCGATTCCCGATACAGACTTTACCTCGGGAATTTTAAGGAGCTTTTCACGGAAATATTCGCCCTTTTTGGTGACCTCATCAAGAAATCCTGTAAAGGTTACTTTGTTCAGCACCGCAAGTCCGCCCGCGCAGCAAATCGGATTCCCACCGAATGTTGAGCCGTGAGTTCCGGGAGTGAACACGTTTGCGCATTTTTCGCCCGACAAGCACACACCAATCGGGAGTCCGCCCGCCAAGCCCTTTGCTAGCGTAGTCAAATCCGCTTTGTGACCGAAATGCTCTCCGCAGAGGAGTTTCCCGGAACGTCCAACGCCCGTCTGAACCTCATCCGCGATGGTTAGAACATCCTTTTCGGCGCAGAGCTTGAAAATTTCGTCCACGAAATCCTTTTCCAGAGCCATAACTCCGCCCTCGCCCTGTATGTACTCGAACATCACGGCACACACAGTATCGTCCAATTTTTCACGCAGATCCGCGATATTATTAGCTTCAACGTTTACAAATCCCTCCACAAAAGGGAAGAAGTAGTTGTGGAAAACGTCCTGACCCGTAGCGGAAAGCGTACAAAGCGTTCTGCCGTGAAACGAATTCACGAGCGTGATTATTTTATGACGCCCCTTGCCGTACTTGTCAAAGCTGTATTTACGAGCAATTTTAATTGCGCACTCGTTCGCCTCCGCGCCCGAGTTCCCGAAAAACATATTGGTGTAACCCGCAGTTTCGCACAGACTTTTCGCAAAATCCGCCTGAACCTTGGTGTAGTAGTAGTTTGAGGTGTGCTGAATCTTGTGAACCTGTTCACAGACTGCGTTTACCCAGTCATCATTACAGTACCCGAGAGAGTTTGTTCCTATTCCCGAACCGAAATCGATGTATTCCTTGCCGTCCTCGTCGGTGGCAGTTTCATGTGCACCCTTGTCCATTACGAGGTCATACCGTCCGTAAGAATGCATTACATATTTGTTGAATTGTCCAATTGTGCTCATTTTGTTCTCCTTATGCAACTATCATAGTTCCCGCGCCGAGGTCGGTCAGCAGCTCAATCAGAATTGAGTGCGGAATCCGCCCATCAATGATATTAGCTTGCTTTACGCCGCGCCTGACCGCCTCAACACAGCAGTCGATTTTAGGAATCATTCCGCCTGAAATAATTCCCTGTTTTTTGAGATAAGGCACTTCGCTTACTCCGACAGTAAGAATCAGCGTATTTTCATCGTCCTTGTCCTCAAGAAGCCCCTTGGTATCCGTCATCAGAATAAGGCTGGGAGCCTTCATCTCCGCGGCAATTCGCGCCGCCGCAGTATCAGCGTTGATGTTGTACACCGTGCCGTCCTTGCCGCGACCTATGGTGGAAATTACTGGGATATATCCGTTGTCCAACGCGTTTTGGATAATCTCCGGGTGGATTGCGGTGATTTCACCGACATACCCAAGATTTGGGTCAAGCCGCTCCGCTTCAATCATATTCCCGTCCAGACCGCACATTCCGATTGCCTTTCCATCGTGAGTTTCCAGCATGGACACAAGGTCCTTGTTGACTTTTCCCGCCAGAACCATCTGAACAATATCAATGGTTTCTTCATCGGTATAGCGAAGACCGTTCACGAACTTGCTCTCCTTGCCGGTTTTTCTGAGCATTTCGTTGATTTCCGGACCGCCGCCATGAACCAGAACCACCTTGATTCCCACAACGGACAGCATCACAACATCGCGCATTACCGCCTGTTTCAGTACATCGTTTGTCATTGCGTTGCCGCCGTATTTGACAACAACCACTTTGTTATTGTACTTCTGAAGATAGGGCAGAGCCTCTATCATCACGTTTGCTCTCACATCATAATCTATCTGCATTTTGCTTACCCCTCTGTTATTTCCTTTATGAAGTTAAATTTATCATCAACAATACTGACGGAAAATTCAACCGCGCTGTCTTTCGCGCCGTCTTTGAGTAAACGATAAACGGCAATTGCATCCGATTCCTCGGAGCTGCTTGTAAAATAGCAGTCAAAGCAATCCTCCTCATCATATGGAAAATCCATACAGTCAAAGATGAGTGACGGCATTTTTTCAATCAGCCAGTCCGCAATATCCATATGATTTGTTAAATTGTTCTCCAGCAGCTCACATACATCATCTGTTGAATCATCAGAGCAAAACCTTATATTAATCATATTACTCCCCTCAACTACTTTTGCTCTAACATCATAATCTATCTACATTTTGCTTACCTCTCTGTTATTTCCTTTATGAAGTTAAATTTATCATCAACAATGCTAATGCTGATGGAAAATTCAACTGCGCTGTCTTTCGCGCCGTCTTTGAGTAACCGATAAACGGCAATTGCGTCCGATTCCTCGGAGCTGCTTGTAAAATAGCAGTCAAAGCAATACTCCTCATCATCTGGGAAATCCATACCGTCAAAGCCGAGTGACGGTATTTTTTCAATCAGCCAGTCCTCAAAATCCATATGCTCCGTCCAATCGTGCTCTAATATTGCGAGTAAATTGGAAAATCTTACTCTTATCATAGCTGTTATTCTCCCTTGCCGTTTTTATGCTAATTCGCTGTCCACAAAGCCCTCAAGCATTTTTCCGCTTTCGGCGCATTTCAGGTCGATTACTATCCAGCTCCAGATATTCACGCGGTCGTCGGGGGAGAAGCTCATTCCATCGGGCGGATCTTCCACAACCTCCTCGGTGAACTGCTCCTCATCGTCAAACTCAATTGACATCTGAATTTGAAAGTCTTTCTCGTTATCGGCAACAGCGTCAATCAGCTCCTCATCGGAAACGGATATTCCGTCCTTGCAAATCAAACCGTCATAGCCGTGTTGGGCGAAATCATACAACAGCCACTCTTTTCCGCATTCCCGGCAGACCGATTTAACGGTATGCGCATATTTTCCGTTGTATTCGCCCATTCCGATACAACCGGGGCAGAATACCTCTCCGAAATACTTTATCCCAAAGGTTTCGCAGCCGCATTCGCATACGATTTGTCCGCTTAATGTGCCGAGGTCGTCATATTCACTCACACGAAGTATTTTCTCAAGATGTTTTGGAATTAGCATAGCTTTCTCCTTATGTCCGATATTCCGCATTGATTTTTACATAATCGAATGTCAAATCGCAGCCCCACGCGATTGCGCTCTCATCGCCGTCATGAAGATCAATAAGGATCTTGATTTCGTCCTCGGAGAGGATTTTACTTGCGGAATCCTCCGAGAAGCTGATTCCCGAGCCGTCCGCGCAAACGGTGAGCTTGCCCTTTGCGCTTGCAAGCTCCACGGAGGTCTTGTCGATGTTGAACTCCGCGTCCGCGTAACCGAGCGCACAGAGGATTCTTCCCCAGTTAGCGTCCGCCGCGAACAACATCGCTTTTACAAGACTGGACGAGATAACCGACTTCGCAGCGGCTCTTGCTGCTTTCTCGCTTGGTGCGCCGTTTACTATACACTCAATCAGCTTTGTTGCGCCTTCGCCGTCACGAGCCGTTTCGCGGGCAAGATTCATCATAACGGCATACAGTGCATTTTCAAATTTCTCGTAGCTCTTGTCCTCGCAGAGGATCTCTTCGTTTTTCGCCAACCCCGAGGACATCAAAACGATTGTGTCATTCGTAGAGGTATCGCCGTCCACGCTCACCATATTATAGGTGAGGTCATTCACCTTGCGGAGCGCCTTTTCAAGCAGCTCTCCGTTAATACACACGTCCGTGGTGATAAACGCAAGCATTGTCGCCATATTCGGGTTTATCATACCGCTGCCCTTGGAGATTCCGCCGACATGGCACTTTCTTCCGTCCATCTCAAATTCCACCGCGACTTCCTTTTTGCGGGTATCGGTGGTCATAATCGCTTCCAGTGCGTCGCCGCTGTTCTTTGGGGAGAGCGATTTCGCGAGAGTTGGAATCATAATCCGAATCGGCTTAATATCCAGCTTCTGACCGATAACGCCCGTAGAACCGACAAGAACATCGTCCACGTTGATTTCCAGAGCCTCGGCGGTAAGCTCGCACATCTCCTCGGCAATTTCGATTCCATCGGGATTGCAGGTGTTGGCGTTTCCGCTGTTGACAATGATTGCCTGCGCGTAACCGTCCGCGAGGTGCTCCTTGGAAACGATAACCGGCGCGCCCTTAACCTTATTGGTGGTGAACAGCGCGGCGGTTTTGCAGCGTTCTGCGCAGTAAATCATCGCCAAATCGCGCTTGGTGGTGTTTCCAGCCTTGATTCCCGCGATCACACCGCCTGCGGTGAATCCCGCAGCCGCACAGACGCCGCCGTCCACAAATTCATAACCCTTAAACTTAACCATCACAAAAACCTCCTTGATAATCACTCGTCCTTAAAGCCGAAATTTTCATCTATCTCACGAATTATGTCCCAATCAATCTCAATTTCAAAGTCCATACCCTCAATCGCTTGAAAGAGCTGCTGTTTTGCCCCCGGATCGTTTTGCAAATCACGCTCCTTGATAAGCGAATGCAGCTGATAATATTCACTGTAATACAAATCTTCCAGTGTGAATTTATCGGTTCGGGCAGCGATTTCGCTCTTGTTGAGCCGAAGAAACTCGCATAAATCATAAAGAGAGCCGCCACTTTCGGAGAGTTCCCGAAAATCCTCCATTGAAAACAGCTTAAAGTTCATGTTCCACACCTCTACCCCAATTAAAGCAAACCGTCCTCCATCTGCTCGATTACCACCGACCAGAAGTTCTCCTCGTACAATAAAGCATCTTTATCAAGTGACGCAATTTCCAGCGCGAATTGCCGTGCGTTTTCATCGTTTACTTCATCGGAATCATCAAGGGGAGGGTGATTCCAATCGCGGTAAAGCTCCAATTGATTAACAAAGGTCTTTAGCCCCTTTGAAATATACGTTTCAAATTCATCTACCGTGTCCAAGAACCACACCTTACCGTCAACGTCGACTCCAATCAAGTTGTCAACATCATCACCGCCGATTATGGTATATTTCTTATCATTAAATACCATTGAACGAAAGTCATCATATTTCAGGAATTTAATTTCAAGAATCGTTTCATTTGGGATTGAAAATCCCAAATCCTCGCAATACATTAAACCACCCTATTTATTATTCGGATTCCAGTTCCTTTTGAACCTTTTTGGTCAGCTTACTTACCATATATTGGTATGAGCCGTCTGCCATTCGCAGAATTTCCTCATCGGGAACGCTTCCGCCGAGATTTACCGTGTTGAAATACGGCTGTTGTACAGGCGGACAATGATAACCCCTTTTTACATCGTTGGGGTACATTTTGCGGTAAAAGTCTCCCGTTAAGGCATCGCCGTTAAAGGTGAACATTGGCTCCCCATTCAGATAAAAAAGCTGCGCGAAAATCCGTCTTTTGACTTTTACGCAAATCGTTTCATCGCCAAATGGAAAATCTTTGTATGCGCCCTTTTTTGTCAGACAATATTCCAGAATTTCCTCGTGTGTCATTAAATCAGTCCCGTTTTTTCATCAATGCCCATCATAATGTTAAGACACTGAACCGCCGCGCCGCTTGCGCCCTTACCCAGATTATCCAAACGAGAGCAGATTATCAGCCGCTCATCGTTACCGTTCACGAAAATCTCCATCATATTCGTGCCGCTGAGATTATTTGCGCCGATAAAGCCGTCCTCAGGCTCTCCCTCAGGCATTACATTTACGAAGAACGAATCCTTGTAATAATCCGAAAGTGCGTTCCGAATATCGGCGGGGGAGTACTTCTTTGTAAGCAGCCGCGTGTGAATCGGGAGAGAAACCACCATTCCGCAGAAATAGTCGCACACAAGCGGATTAAACGCGGGAGCGTATTCCAGACCGCAGATCTTTGTCATTTCGGGAATGTGCTTGTGCTGCTGAGTGAGCGCATACTGCCGCGGAGTGTCATAATCCGCCGGGCGACCCTCACCCTCGTATACCGCGATAGCCTTTTTTCCCGCGCCGCTGTAACCCGATACTGCGTGAACCGAAACAGGGTAATCGGCGGGCATTATCCCGAGTTTCACCAGAGGATAAACCATTGACGCAAAGCCGCTCGCATAGCACCCCGGCACGGCAACACGATTGGATTTCACGATTTTCTCGCGAAACTCTGCGCCCAACTCCGGGAATCCATATGCCCAATCGGGATTGGTTCTGTGCGCCGTTGACGCGTCAATTATACGGACGTTTTCATTCGCCATTACCACGGCCTCTTTTGCTGCTATGTCGGGCAGACAAAGAAAGGTATAATCGGAGGAGTTTATCATTTTTTTACGCTCATCGTTGTTCTTGCGTTTGTCCTCTGAGATTCGCAGCAGCTCAATGTCGCTTCTGTCTTTGAACCGCTCAAGGATTTTCAGACCTGTTGTGCCTTCTTGACCGTCAATATAGACCTTAACCATTATAAAGTTCCTCCAGTTTCTTTCGTGCGAGTTTAATTTGCTCTATCACGTTTTCGGGAGCGGGTCCGCCGTAGGACTTGCGCTCCTTAACGCATGTATCAAGGCTTATAGCCGTGTAAACATCATTGTCAAACAGTTCGCTCTGCTGCTTGTAATCCTCAATCGGAAGCTCCTCAAGTGTTGTATTCTTGGAAATGCACATCGCCACAAGTCCTCCCGTGATTTTGTAAGCGGTGCGGAACGGCATACCTTTTTTTACCAGATAATCCGCGCAGTCGGTCGCATTGATGAACCCGCGAGCGGCGGCATTCCGCATATTATCCTTGAGTATCGTCATAGTGTCCAACATCGGTATAAACGTAACGAGGCAGAGCTTGAGGTTATCAACAGCGTCAAAAATTGCCTCTTTGTCCTCCTGCATATCCTTGTTGTACGCTAGCGGCAAACCTTTCATCATCGTCAGCAGCGTCATATTGTCGCCGATAACACGCGCGGTTTTTCCGCGTATAAGCTCGGTAACATCGGGGTTTTTCTTTTGCGGCATAATACTCGAACCCGTGGAGAACGCATCGTCCAGCTCAATGAATTTGAACTCCCAACTGCTCCACAGAATTATCTCCTCGGAGAACCGCGAGAGGTGCATCATACAAACAGACAACGCGCTTGCAAGCTCTATACAGAAATCACGGTCGGAAACTCCGTCAAGCGAATTTGCCATAGGCTCGCTCATTTCAAGCAGGGAAGAGGTGCGGAATCGATCAATGTTGTAGGTAGTTCCCGCGAGAGCGCAGCTCCCCAGAGGATTCACATTCATACGTCTTTCAGTATCATTCAGTCTGTCAATATCACGCAGCAGCATTTGCACATAAGCCATCATATGATGACCGAACGTAATGGGCTGCGCTCTTTGCAGATGAGTATATCCCGGCATAATGGTATCGGCGTGCTGTTCGGCAATTTTGCAAAGAGTTTCAATAAGCTGTTTAATAAGCTGTTTGATTTCCTTGATTTCATCGCGCAGATACAGGCGGATATCCAGTGCCACCTGGTCGTTTCTTGAACGCGAGGTGTGAAGCCGCTTTCCAACATCGCCAAGCCGTTTTGTAAGATCCGATTCAATAAACATATGAATATCCTCGGCATTGGAATCAAATTCCAGCTTTCCGCTTTCGATATCGCCGAGAATCTCTTTCAAACCGCCGATAAGCTCCAGTGAGTCGCTTATACTTATTATGCCATGTTCGCCGAGCATAGTCGCGTGAGCAATGCTCCCCTCGATATCTTGCCGATACATTCTCGCGTCAAAAGCGATTGACGAGTTAAAAGCGTTGACCTTGTTGTCAACCTCCTTGGAAAATCTTCCCGCCCACATCATTGCCATAATAAAATTCCTCCGGTTTGTTATTTTGAACGGATATTAACTCTGTTCATTGTTATTTGTGAATCATCGCCGAAATGCCATAATAGCTGCTGTAAAAATCATCGGGCACATTATTTCGTGATATAAAACCGTCAATTAAAGGCAGTAACATCAACAGTAAGAAGAAAAGCCCAACAAGCGTGAAAAAACCACCGATAACGATTCCCACAATCTTTAATGCAAAGGAGCTTTCAAGACCCCCGTTGCTGTAAATCATTCGAGTTGGATTCTCAAGCGGTCCCTCTAAGGTGACATTCTGTCCGACTCTGGGCTTTCTTACAAGCGGATTTATCGGTTTCCACTCGAAATCCTTATAGTAAACCTTGCCTTTCGATTTATATCTCACCGTAATCATTCCGTCCCCGCTTAAATGAACCTTTGCTTGAAACGGTTTACCCTCACGATATTTCAGCGACATAATCGAAACAATCAAAAACGGAACTCCGATTGCAAAGCATACACATACAAATATTGGCATATTGTTCCTCCATTATTAAAATCAACTAATCGTTCGGAAAACCATATATGCAAAGGCAGTAAAATACAGCAAATATGATTCCAAAGGCGATGGCAACGCTAACCGCGAGCTTTATAAACATCGCCGCTGCTCCCGCCGATTCGCGGTTGTCGGGCATCATAATTTTTGACGGATCATCGCGGCTATACAGCACCGTGATACTTTGCCCCGCCCGCTCGACAGGTTCTTTCGCGAAGATAAGCTCGGAATGCTCGATCCCTCGCGCGGATTTTTCGGTTTGGTACTTAACCCTCATTACATACATCTTATTCAGGTCTTTTTTATGACCGCTAAGATCATGCAATTCAACGTTAATGACCTCCGCTTCGGTAGATACAAGGTCACCGCGTTCTTTAAGACCGCTTATCGTATGCATTTGTTTTATAAACGGAAAAGCATTTTTGAAAAGCATATAAGCGTATGCCAAAGTAAGAATTATGCTGAGGATAAGCGCAATAAAACCATCGAGCCGCATACATATCAACCTTTTATAAAATCAAAGCGGGAAAAGCCGTTTCCCGCTTTGAATAAAAAAACTTGAATTTACTTATTTCTTTCTGCGTCCAACAGAGCCTTAACCTTAATCGGCAGACCGAACAGGTTGATAAAGCCCGCAGAATCCTTCTGGTCATAAACATCGTCCTCGCCGAACGAAGCGAAGTCCTCGCTGTACAGTGTATACGGAGAGGTTACGCCCGCATTGATGATGTTGCCCTTGTAGAGCTTGAGCTTTACATCGCCTGTGCAAGTTTCTTGGGTTTTGTCCACAAACGCGTCCATAGCCTCGCGCAGGGGAGTGTACCACTGACCGTTATATACAATGTCCGCGTATTTCTGCGCCAGACCCGCCTTGTAGTGCTGAGTTTCCTTGTCAAGGCAGATGGTTTCGAGAACCTCGTGAGCGTGATACAGAATCGTTCCGCCGGGAGTTTCATAGACGCCGCGCGACTTCATTCCGACAAGGCGGTTTTCTACTATGTCAAACAGACCGATTCCGTTTTCGCCGCCGAGCTTGTTCAAGGTCTTGATGAGCTTAACACCGTCCATTTTCTCGCCGTTCAGAGCGGTGGGAATACCCTTTTCAAAGTGGATTGTGATGTAGGTGGGCTTATCGGGAGCCTGCTCGGGAGAAACACCCAACTCAAGGAATCCGGGCTTGTTGTACTGCGGTTCGTTTGCGGGATCTTCAAGATCCAGACCTTCGTGTGACAGATGCCACAGGTTCATATCCTTGGAGTAATTGGTTTCGCGGTTTATTTTAATAGGAACATTGTGTGCCTCAGCATAATCTATTTCCTGGTCGCGGGACTTGATATCCCAGATTCTCCACGGAGCGATAATTGCCAAATCGGGAGCAAGTGCTTTAATGGTAAGCTCAAAACGTACCTGATCGTTGCCCTTGCCGGTGCAGCCGTGGCAGATAGCGTCCGCGTTTTCTTTCTTTGCGATCTCAACCAGACGCTTTGCAATAGGAGGACGTGCGAATGATGTTCCGAGGAGGTATCCCTCATACTTTGCGCCCGCTTTCAAGGTCGGGAAGATGAAATCGTTGACAAATTCGTCCTGAATGTCCTCAATGTAGAGTTTAGACGCGCCCGTTTGCTTCGCGCGCTCCTCAAGACCTACGATTTCCGCGTCCTGACCAACGTTTCCCGCCACGCAGATAACCTCGCAGCCGGGGTAGGTTTCCTTAAGCCACGGGATTATAATAGATGTATCCAGTCCGCCCGAATATGCCAGAACAACTTTTTTGATTTCCTTAGCCATAGTAATTCTCCTTTTCTGTCTAAAAAATGAATTTTACATATTCTATTATACATATTTTTTGAAAAAAGTCAAGTAAAAATATTCA
>CAMWMN010000067.1 GCA_947175385.1 uncultured Clostridia bacterium
GATATAATGATATTGATTATTGATTTGTAAATTTGGAGGAAGTTATGCCCGAAGACAAGCAAAAAATTGGCAAGCTCGCCGCGGATATTTTGGAGATGGCACGCGGCAAGCTGCTTGTAAATCTGCGGTTTCTCGACCTTGCGCTCAGTAGCTTTGTAATGCAGCAGAACGATGAAATCACGCCGATCACCGCTACAGACGGAAAGGTGTTCGTCTATAATCCGCGGCATATTCTGTCGGCGTTCTGTACTGAGGAGAACATTCCGGCGCGCAGATTTCTGCACTCCGTTTTTCATTGTGTGTTCAAGCATATGTTCGTGGGAACGCTTGTGGATTCGCGTTTGTGGGATTTGTCGTGCGATATTGCCGTGGAGAGCGTCATAAACGACCTCGGGATCCCGTTTCTGGAAACGGGCAGTTCCCCGCAGCAGAAGAGCTTCCTTGACGGGTTCAAGGATAAGGTTTCGGGAGTAACCGCCGAGAAGATTTACCGCTTTTTACTGGACAAAAACCTCCCCGAAAAGACTGTAAGCAACCTCGAAACGATATTCCGCTCGGACGACCATCAATTGTGGTATATGACGGACGAGCAAAAGGGCAGCCTTGGTGTGACCGGATACAAGTCCTCCGATAGCGGAGGGGCGGATATTTCTCAGGTATACATAAAAATTGAGCTGGAGCGCGTTTGGGGTGACATCTCCGAACGTATGCAGACGGATATTGAAATGTTCTTGAACGGCAAATTCCCCGGGAAAGACGCGGGATACCTCACGCAGAACCTCAAAGAGGTCACGCGCGAACGTTACGATTACACGGCGTTCCTCAAGAAATTCGCGGTTCGCGGCGAGATAATGAAGATAAACCCCGATGAGTTTGACTACAATTTCTACACCTATGGTTTGCAGCTATACGAAAATATGCCGCTTATCGAGCCGCTGGAATACAAGGACGTAAAACGAATCCGTGACTTTGTTATCGCAATCGACACCTCCGGCTCGGTCGCTGGCGCAACCGTTCAGGCGTTTGTCCAAAAGACCTACAATGTACTCAAGAGCACCGACAGCTTTTTCAGCAAGATCAATCTGCACATAATCCAGTGTGACGCGGCGATTCAAGAGGACGTAAAAATCACCACACAAGAGGAGTTCGACAATTATCTGGCAACAATGAAGTTACGCGGTCTTGGGGGAACGGATTTCCGACCCGTGTTCAGCTATGTCAACTCGCTTGTGGAATGCGGAGAATTTAACAACCTCAAAGGCTTGATTTACTTTACAGACGGATACGGGCAGTTCCCCGCGAAAAAGCCCGATTACGACACCGCGTTTGTGTTTATTGACGAGGACGACAACAATTATAATGTGCCGCCTTGGGCGATAAAGCTGATACTTAGAAAGGACGAAATTTAAGATGGAAGAATTGACGGCTGAACAGAAAAAAGCTCTCGGAAAGCGGCAGAAGTTGGAGTACTACACACTCTTCAAATCCCCCGAAGAGGTTGCGGAAATCTACAAAGAAGTCGGGCAGGTGGATATGTCCGCGCACGCGTTGTGTTATGCGTGCCGATTCCGTGGCATTGAGTGGGTAAAAGTCCTCGTGGAGGGCGGCGCGAGCTTTGATTACAACCGCGAGGAGGTTAAATTTCCAAACCGCCCGTATATATGGTATAAGATTGACTTTTCGCTGGGTATGCTCAGATTCAGCAAAACCATTAAACGCTCTTTTTACGCGCAAGGTAATCTGCACAATTGGTGCTTCCCCGACCCGTACAAGCTGGAAAAAGCCAACAAAACGATTGAGGTTCTGCCGCTTGAGAAACGTCTGGAATGCTTTGACTATCTGGTTACAGTCGCGGACAAGGTGAGCTTCGACCCTCAGATGTTCTTTTATAACGCGGTAATTTCCAACAATATGGATATGGTGAAAGCACTGCGCGAACGCGGGATAGACCTCCCCGAACAGAAGAAAACAATGGTAACCAAGCCCGACAAAGAGACCGCAAACGACTGGTATGAATTTACCTGGCACCTGAAGTTGATGAGCGATGATGAATTTTACTCCGTTGCAGACTGCTTGCTGGAGATTACCGGCGCGGACGCGCTAAAATACACCGATGGGGTTTTCTACGATATTATGCGGCACAGATTCGGAAATCCCGAGTTTTTCAAGTATATCGTCACGCATTTCGACCAGAAAAAGATGAACAAAACCGAGATCATGCGCGAGATCATCGACCGTGATGCAATCCCCTGCCTGCCTGTCTGTGAGGAGATTGGCTGGCTTTCGATGAACCGCCGCCGTGACGAGATAATTAAACACGCAACCGAGAAGAAAAAAACCGAGGCTATCGCGTGGCTGATGGATTTCAAGAACCGCACCGCCGATTTCGCCGCCGAGCGCGAAAAAGCGGAAAAGAAGATGATGCGCGAACTGAACGCCGACCCAAATTCCATAGGCGAGATGAAAAAAATCTGGACTTACAAAAAGCAGGAGGACGGAACGCTGGTTATCACAAGCTACAAGGGTTCGGCAACTGTGGTGACGATTCCGGAGAAAATCGGCAAGGATACGGTTACGGCAATCGGTGAATGCGCGCTTGCGGGCGGCAGTCCGAAGGCAGCAGAAAAGCACATTGAAGTGCGCCGGAAAATAACCAAAATCATTATTCCCGATACGATAAAACGTATTGACGCGTGTGCGTTTTTGAAATGCTTCTCGCTCACCGAGATAAATATTCCCGACGGAATTACGGAAATCAGCGACGAAACGTTCATGTACTGCGAGAAACTGAAGTCCATTAAACTTCCCGAATCCGTAACAAAAATCGGAGACGGCGCGTTCAGCCACTGCGAAAGTCTGAAATCCGCAGAACTTTCAGAATCTATAACAATAATCGGAGATAACGCGTTCAGCCACTGCGAAAGGCTGGAAAAGCTGAACATTCCGAATAATGTTACGGAAATTGGCACATTCGCGTTTTTCGCCTGCGCACGAGTAAAGAGCTTTGATATTCCCGCGTTGGTAAAGTCAATCGGAAAAGGCGCGTTTTCGCATTGTGAATCCATTACGGAACTCAGGCTGCCGCGCGGAATTACGGAAATCGGAGATAATATGCTCGCGTACTGCTTTAATCTGAAATCGGTTGAAATCCCCGATACGGTGGAAACAATCGGCGAATACGCATTTTTGTGCTGCGAGGAAATTAAACGCATCGAACTTCCCGACAGCGTGACAAATATAATGGTTTACGCGTTCAGGAACTGCCCCAAGCTTGAAACGGTAACACTCCCGTCCTCCGTTAAGCAAATTAAAAACTGGACTCATTCGGGACAAAAACCCGATACGGTGTTTGACGAGTCGCCGAACGTTACCGCAATAGTCGAACCGAAAAGCTATGCGGAAAGATATTGCAAGAGAAACGAAATTCCGTACAAGTACGCTGAAATATAACCTCCCTTATATCCCTACAGAGGAAACGCTCGACTAAGGAAAACATAATATTGGGAACTGAAAAACGAGGTAATAATTATGGCCGAAAAACTAACTCAGGAACAGAAAAAGGAAACGCTTGAAAACGCGGTGATGTACAAATCCGCGGCGGAAGCGGGAGAAATCTGCAAGTCCCTCGAAAAGATTCTGTTTTCCGCGCGTGCATTGGGAATCGCGTGTCGGTTCAAAGGCATTGATTATGTCAAGGCTTTGGTGGAAAACGGCGCGGATTTCGCTATGAATTACAACAAGGTAAAAACGGATATGTATTACTGGCGAACGGATTTCGCCGCTGCGCTTTTTGACATAAACGAGGTTCTGCGCGAATCAAACGCTGTTACCACAGATGACCCTGTTTTTTCGGACAGCTTTAAGCTGCCCGAAACCGGAGAAAAGCTCACGGTTCTCCCGCGCGAGGAACGTCTTAAAATCGCGGAATATCTGCTCGACAACGCGGAAAAATGTATGCTCAACACCGACAATTTCCTGATGAACTGCATTTTTATCAACGACAAGGAATTCATCGATTTGTGTCATAAAAAGGGAGTGAAATTCTCAGAGGAGTACGCAGCTATGCTCACTGTCGGCAACAAAAAACTGACCATCGAGTGGAGCGATTTCGCCGACAGGCTGTTTGATTTAAGCGACGAGGAGTTCTATGCGGTAATCACGAATCTGCGCCGTGAATGTAATGGGGAGCTTATTCTTTTCTCCGATATGGTGCGGATTATGTTACAACCACATCTCAACAATGTTGACTTTTTCAGATTCGTGCTAGACAACTTCAACCGAACGAAGATGAACCAAAAAGCCATTATCGAGGATATTATCGATAATGATGCAATCCCCTGTCTGCCCGTGGTCGAGGAGCTGGGTTGGCTGAAAATGCCGCGCAAGCGTGACGCGTTTATTCAATACGCGTCCGATGAGGGCAAAACCGAAGCTGTTGCTTGGCTGATGGACTTCAAGAACCGCACCGCCGATTTCGCCGCCGAGCGCGAAAAAGCCGAAAAGAAAATGCAGCGCGAGCTGAACGCCGCTCCCGATTCGGTAACGGAGCTTAAAAAAATCTGGAGCTATAAAAAGCAAGATGACGGAACACTGGCTATCACAAACTATAAGGGCAGCAATCTTGAGTTGACCGTTCCCGAGAAAATCGGCAAGGATACCGTTACGGCGATTGGTTCCGGCGGGCTGGGAGCGTTCGGCGGTCGGAAAACCGACGCGGTGTTCCAAATGCTCAAAAAAATCACAAAGATTACGCTTCCAAGCACGATACAATCTATCGGCAAAGAGGCTTTCAAAGGCGATATGAGGCTGTTGGAGGTGAATATCCCCGATGGAGTGACTGAAATCGGCGAATCGACATTCAACGATTGCCAAGAAATCAAATCCATCAGACTGCCCGATTCCGTCCAAAAAATCGGGAACAGAGCGTTTGAAGGCTGTTGTAAACTCAAACAAATAAATCTTCCGCAAGGAATCGCCGAAATTCCGGAGGGCGCGTTCAGCATGTGCGAAAGCCTTAAAACGGTGGAAATTCCGGATTCGGTGCGGATAATCGGCAAAAGCGCGTTTTCCAAATGCACGAAACTTGAACAAATCGTTATCGCGGACGGAGCAGAGGAAATCAAGCAAAAAGCATTTGACAGCTGCCCGAACCTTAAAACTGTTGTGATTCCCGCGTCCATAAAGAAAATCAGCGTCTACCGCTCCGCAGCCTTTCCGCCATCGGGATTAAACTCCCAAGAGCTGGCTAAATTGAAGCTCAGCGAGTACCCTCCAATCACCATATTCAGGTACAGCAGTAATGTAACAGTGATCGTAGAGCCGAAGAGCTGTGCCGAGAGATACTGCAAGAAGTATGGTATTCCGTACAAGTACAATGAAATATAACCTACCTTATATCCTTACAGAGAAAACGTTCAACTAAAGGAAACGTAATATTGGGAACCGGAAAAAGGAGAAGATGAATAATGGCTGAAAAATTAACTCAGGAACAGAAAAAGGAAACGCTTGAAGACGCGGTGATGCGCAAATCCGCAGCGGAAGCGGGAGAAATCTGCAAGTCACTCGGGAGGATACATTTTTCCGCGCGTGCATTGGGAATCGCTTGCCGATTCAAGGGTATTGATTATGTCAAGGCACTGGTGGAAAACGGCGCGGATTTCGCGAACCGATACAGCAAGGTGCATACCGACCTTTATTATTGGCGCACGGATTTCGCCGCAACGCTTTTTGACATCAACGAAGTTCTGAGCAAATCAAACTCCGTTCACGAGAAGGATGATGTTTTCGGGGACGTCTTTTCCGCAAACGGCGAAAATCTCAAGGTTCTCCCGCGCGGGGAACGTCTTAAAATCGCGGAATACCTGCTTGACAACGCTGAAAAGTGTCTGCTCAACACCGATAATTTCCTGATGAACAGTATTCTTGTCAACGACAGGGAATTTATTGATTTGTGCCGCGAAAAGGGAGTAAAATTCTCCGAGGAGTACGCGGCAATGCTCACCATTGGAAACAAAAAGCTGACCATCGAGTGGTCGGATTTCTCAAACAGGCTGTTTGATTTAAGCAGTGAGGACTTTTACGCGGTAATCACTAATCTGCGCCAAGAGTGTAATGGGGAGCTTATCCTTTTCACCGATATTGTGCGAATTATGTTAAAATCACACCTTGACAACGTTGACTTTTTCAGATTCGTGCTGGACAACTTTAACCGCGCGAAGATGAACCAAAAGGCGATTGTTGAGGACATTATCGAGAAAGAGGCACTCCCCTGTCTGCCGATCGTTGAGGAAATAGGTTGGCTGAGAATGCCGCGAAAGCGCGATGAATACATTAAGTATGCGTCCGATGAGGGCAAAACCGAATGCACCGCGTGGCTGATGGATTTCAAGAACCGCACTGCCGATTTCGCCGCCGAGAGAGAAAAGGCGGAAAAGAAAATGCAGCGCGAAATAAATGCCGCTCCCGATTCCGTAACGGAGATGAAAAAAATCTGGAGCTTTAAGAAGCAGGAAGATGACACGCTGATAATCACCAATTACAAAGGCAAGTCCACCGAAATCACCGTCCCGGAAAAGATTGGCAAGAACACCGTTACCGCGCTTGCCGAGGGTGCGTTGTCGCAAAATGGTCCGCGAAAGACAAGAGAGGTTTCCGATGTTCTGAAAAATGTCACGAAAATCACGCTGCCGAGCACGATAAAATCCATTGGAGAGGGCGCGTTTGAGTTCGATTACAATCTGCAAGAGGTGAATATCCCCGACGGAGTGGACGAGATAAAAAATATAACGTTCCTTCACTGCCGCACAATAAAATCCATTTCTCTGCCCGAATCTGTCAAAAAAATCGGAAACGCGGCATTCTCCCAATGCTATAAGCTCGAACAAATCAATCTCCCGCAAGGACTGACCGAAATTGACGACAGCGTGTTCAACGGGTGCAAAAGTCTGGAAACAATTGAAATTCCCGATTCCGTAACCAAAATCGAAAGAAACGCGTTTCAGGACTGTCATAAACTCCGGGAAATCGTCATTCCGAACGGTGTTGAGGAAATCGGCATAATGGCATTCGGACACTGCAAAAATCTGCAAACCATTGTAATTCCGCCGTCCGTTCGGACAATTAAAAACGCAACGGGTATTGAAGGACCGATAACGATTTTCTCTAACGCTCCGAATGTCACCGCAATTGTCGAGCCGAAAAGCTACGCGGAAAAATACTGCGAAAAGCACAATATTCCGTACAAGTATGCTGCAATATAGAAGAACCTTATATCCTTACGGAGAGAACGCTTGACTAAGAGAAACATAATATTGGGAGTACGTTGAAAAATAATGAACCTTATATCCTTTCAGAGAAAACGTTCGACTATGGTAAGCGTAATATTGGGAACTGAAAAAAGTACGCCGAAAATTAAAGAAACCTTATATCCTTACAGAGAAAACGTTCGACTATAGTAAGCGTAATATTGGGAACTGAAAAAAGGAGGAAATATGATTCAGATTCTTTCGGAGGAAGAAAAATCCGCGCTTTTAATGCAAGCAGTAATCAATCAATCACCCGAGGAGATTTCCGCGACCTATAAGGAGTTGGGCTATGTGGAAATGTCCGCGGTCGCGCTGGGAACAGCGTGCCGCTTTCGCGGAGCAGACGCAGCGAGGGCGTTGGTGGAGGGCGGCGCGAAATTCTCATTTCCCGAATCCGAGGAAATAGAAACCGCGTACAGTTGTTACTCGGGAATACTTTCCGAGAATTACCGTACAAATTACTCGCTGTATCTGTTGAAAATCTTCAAACACATTAAGGGCGCGTGTTGCTTTAAGGGCACAAAACTCCTCAAAAAGGCAGTCCGTGAGGACAAGAAAGCTCTGCCGTTTTTGTCGGACGAGGAGCGTGTCAAGGTGTTGGACTATCTGTACGAAACCCGCGGCAAAACCGATTTTGACCCGAGCGAAATGCTGTTCTATGCGTATTTCGCGCAGGACGATATAATTGTTGATGAACTGAAAAAACTCGGTGTAACGCTCTCGGAAACGCGTATTAAATACATAACAAACGGCGGCGCGTCAACCGACGGCTATTGGTATGAATGGTGTTCGCTGATGGGAAATTTGAACAGAGAGAATCTCATTCCGATAATGGAACAGATACGCGGGGAATTTTCGGGAAAATTCCATTTCACCGAATGGCTCTATCATCGCTGTGAAGCAATTTTCTTTGAGCCGGAAATTTTCGAGTATTTCATCGAGAATTTCAAGCAGGAAAAGATGAACAAATCACAGCTAATTCGCGCATTGATTGATAAAGAATCCATCGATGTGCTGCCGATTATCGAAAAAGCGGGTTGGCTCAGTAAGCCGCAAAAGCGCGATGAGATGATAAAATACGCATCGGATAACAATAAAACCGAATGCACCGCGTGGCTGATGGACTTCAAGAACCGCACTGCCGATTTCGCCGCCGAACGCAAAAAGGCGGAAAAGAAAATGCAGCGCGAATTGAATGCCGCGCCTAATTCCGTTACGGCATTAAAACAGATATGGAGCTACAAAAAACAAGAGGACGAAACACTGATTATCACCAACTACAAAGGTACTTCCACAGAGGTTATTGTCCCCGAAACCATTGGAAAATCCACTGTTACGGTAATCGGAAACGGAGCATTCGCGACAGAAAGCGGACGCGCCGGGGTGGTATATACCAATGCTTCCCGTGAGCAGCTTGCACATCGCGGACAAATAACCAAAGTCACGCTTCCGAAAACGATAAAGAAAATCGATATTGGCGCATTTATCCGCACACACTCTCTCCAAGAAATCGAGATTCCCGATGGTGTGGAGGAAATCGGTATGTTTGCGTTTTATGAGTGTAATTCCCTCACCCGCATTGTGATTCCCGGCTCGGTAAAAATTATCGGGAAGTTCGCGTTTGCGTGGTGCAGAAATTTGAAAGAGGTTATAATACGCGATGGCGTGGAGGAAATCGATGAGTGCGCGTTTTACCACGACATTCGGCTGGAACGGGCTGAAATTCCCGCATCGGTTAAAATCATTAAAATCTCCCGCCTTGCGAACAACGAAATTGCAGGGGCGTTTCACGAATGCCCCAAGCTATCCGTAATCTGCCCCAAAGGCAGCGAGGCGGAAAAATATTGTGAGGATTTTGGGTACAAAATAAATGATTAAAGCGGAATTAACCTAAAGCAGCCTGCACGCAACCAGTGCAAATTCGAAATGCAAGCGTTGCCGAACACCGAAGGTGTGAGGTAACGCTTAGCAAGTGCGCGCGGAGCGCGCACGGTTTCGGATTTGCTTATTTAGATAAGGAGAAAAGAATGAACATAAAGCAAGCAAAGGACGACATCAAAAACGCTGTTTCGGCGTATCTCACCAAGGACAAGTTCGGGAATTATGTTATTCCGTTGGAAAAGCAGCGTCCCGTTTTTCTGATGGGCGCGCCCGGAATAGGCAAGACCGCGATTATGGAGCAAATCGCCGAGGAAATGAAAATCGGTCTGGTGAGCTACTCGATGACTCACCACACGCGCCAATCAGCTCTCGGGCTTCCGTTTATCGTAACCAAAAGCTACGGCGGCGAGGAATACAGCGTGTCGGAATATACAATGAGCGAAATTATCGCCTCCGTCTACGAAATGATTGAAGCAACGGACTTGTCCGAGGGGATTCTGTTTCTCGATGAAATAAACTGTGTATCGGAAACACTCGCGCCCGCGATGCTCCAGTTTCTGCAATACAAGACATTCGGGCGGCATAGAGTCCCCGCGGGGTGGATTGTTGTAACCGCGGGAAATCCGCCCGAATACAACAACTCCGTGCGTGAATTTGACATTGTAACGTGGGACAGACTAAAGCGAATTGACGTTGACCCGGGCTATGACGTCTGGAAAGAATACGCGCACTCAAAGGGGATCCACCCGGCAATCACAACATATCTCGATATCAAGAAGGACGATTTTTACAAAATCGAAACCACCGTTGACGGCAAGAGCTTCGTCACGGCGCGCGGCTGGTCGGATTTATCTGATATGATGAAGTTGTACGAACAAAAGGGTTTTCCCGTCAACGAACAGCTTGTCGCGCAGTATCTGCAGAACGCGAAAATCGCAAAGAGCTTTGCGGTTTATTACGACCTGTTCCGTAAATATCAAGAGGATTATCAGGTCGATAAAATCCTTGACGGCAAGGCAGACGAGAGCATAAAAACACGCGCCCGCGAGGCGAAGTTCGATGAACGCTTGTCGCTGCTCGGTCTGATTTTCGATGGCTTAACTGAGAAAATCAAAGAAACCGTTTTGTCCGAGGACACGACATTTGAACATATGGAGTGCCTGAAAAACCTGAAAATGGACTTTACCGCAAACACGGATTTCACCTCTGCCGTAGACATCCAGATCTCCTTAAAGGAAAAGGAGATCGCTATCGGAAAGAAAGCGTCCAACCTCTCCTCGGACAGAGAATATGTGCTGCGCTCGGTTATCGAAATTCTTGAAAACACGCGGAAGATAATCCTCGAAAAACCCCCGAAAGACGCCGCCGAAGCATTCAAGCTCATTAAAGCAGACTTTGACAAACGTCAGAAATCCGTTTCCAAACTTGCGAGCGCGTCCTCTGCCGTGCTTTCAAACGTGTTCAATTTCTGCGATGAGGTGTTCGACAAAGCGGGTCAGGAGCTGCTGATTTTAGTCACCGAGATTACCAATTCGAAATACGCGGTTCAGTTCATCAAGAAATACGGCTGCGCCGAATATGCCGAACACAATAAGGAAATGCTGTTCTACGAGCGGCAAAACGAAATCAAACAAGAAATCGACAAGCTGGATTTGGACTAAAGAAACACCGCACAAAGCGCAATCTTTGTGCGGTGTTGTTCTAATGTTCACACATTTTATACTCCGTGTCCTCGTCAATCATTTGCAGCATAATATCCGCGCATCTCGGTTCAAACTGAGTTCCCCTGCCTTTTTCGATTTCACCGCGAACCACCTCCTGCGGCAGAACATCGCGATAACTTCGTTTGGAAGCCATTGCGTCATAAGCGTCCGCGATTCCGATAATTCTCGCCTCAAGCGGAATATCCTCCCCCGCGATTTTGTTCGGATATCCCGTTCCGTCATATTTTTCGTGATGATACTTTGCCCCGATTGAAATGGTAGGCAGCTCCGATATAGTCGCGAGAATTTCCCCGCCGATTTCAGGGTGCTTGAGTATCATATGATATTCTTCGTCTGTCAGCTTTGCGGTCTTATTGATGATCGCGTCGGGGATTCCGATTTTTCCGATGTCATGCAAAAGTCCCATATAATAGATTTCCCGCTGCTCCTCCTCGGGCATTCCCATTCTTTTGGCGATCTCTCTCGAATAAGCTGCTACTCTTTCCGAATGTCCGTTGGTGTACTTATCCTTTGCGTCAATTGTTTTTGCAAGCGTCAAAATTACCTGCTCAGAGAGTCGTTCCACTTTTTCGCGTCTGTCCTCTGCAGCTTTGGTTTGTTTCTTGACCTCTATCTGTAAATTTTTCCGAAGGTCATCAAGCTCTGCAAGCGTTTTCATAAGCAGCTGATAATCGGGAGTTTCCATAGAAAACAGAATAATCAGAATCGCAATTGAGGGAGTGAACATACTCAGCAAAACATCCAGGAAGAACAGCATCTGCAAAATCGGTCCGATTATGCACATAAGAATATATATGCCGATGGATGCCTTCTGCTTTATTTTGAAAAAGCTGTGATTTTTTACCAGAACAATAACCGCAAAAAGCACATAATAGAACGGCACAAGGTAAACGAACAGATACAAAGCCCCGTGAACGTACTCTCCCTTTTCGTTAAAGGTGAATAAAAATCCAATAAACATATTCGCAACAAGAACGGCTAACAGCAATACATAAAAAATTTTATTCACGCGTATGCTTTTTATCCTGCTCGTGCTGTGATGAACATAGCTTTCCACATACCTGAGGAAAAAATATCCAAGGCTGAACGTCATCATAAAATAGACGGTGTTGACAAGTATATTCAGCCTGGGATCAATCACGCTTCCATAGCTTATGGTAACGGCTGTCGCGATGTCCATGATCTCTGCCGCCAGAGCGCATTTGACAACAGTCTTAAACCTTTTATTGACCTCGGATTGGTTGGAGTAATATATCTTCAGCGCGGCATATACCACCAGAACAAATATCGCCCCGACTATTTCAAAGTCAATGTTATAAATCAGGTTCATTGTAATTTTCCCCCCGGAACATTAATGCTAGCAAACCTCACCATTTTTATTATAACATAATCCCGCAGATTTTTCAACCGCTTTTCGCAAAAAATTTGCCTTGTTCTGCGGAAAACCACTTCGGAATCCGGGCATTTCGAGCAGCTCTACTGCGTTTCGCGTACAGCTTTAACAGACTTAAACGTGAACAGAACCGCGCAGAAGACCGCAAGGCATATTCCAATCGGATAAGCAACAACCGAGGAGATTCTGAAGCCCTCGTCAGCCATCAAAATGTATGAGGTGCAGACCGATGTCATAAATGCCGCGGGGAGCGCGCACATCAGGGAACACCAACGCTTTTCCGCATTCCTGAAAAGGTACATCGCCTCTGCCCAGAGCGTAAACACCGCAAAGGTCTGGTTGCACCAAGACAAGTATCTCCAGATTACCTCCGCGTTGAGCAAGGTAAGCGCGGTGCTTGCCGCCACAAGCGGTATCGTTACCGCAAGGCGCTTTATCAGCTTTGACTGATCTATCTTAAACCAGTCCGCTACGGTAAGCCGCGCGCTTCTGAACGCGGTATCTCCAGTGGAGATGGGACACGCGACCACTCCGATTATCGCCAGCGCGCCGCCGACCGTCCCGAGCAGGGCTATGGAAATATCGTACACCACGTCCGACTGCCCCAGGTTTGCCAAAGCATTCTGCAAGCCTCCCGTTGCGCCATAAAAAGCAACTCCAGCCGCTGCCCATACAAGGGCTATAACGCTTTCGACAATCATTGCGCCGTAAAACACTCGTCTGCCTTGTTTTTCAGACTTAATGCACCGCGCCATCATCGGAGATTGGGTTGCGTGAAATCCCGAAATTGCGCCGCAAGCCACGGTCACGAACATAAACGGAAACACCGGTGTGCCTTTCGGGTTGAGGTTTGCAAGCTGCATTTCGGGAATTTTATAGCCGCCGACAATCAGTCCTATCACGATTCCCACAGCCATAAGAATAAGCATTCCGCCGAATATGGGGTAGAACTTTCCTATCAGCTTATCAATCGGCAGCAATGTCGCCAGAATATAGTAAACGAGGATCACCGCTATCCAGAACGCCGTATTCGCCCATGAGGGGGTTATTCTCGCGAGAAGCTCCGCGGGGCTTTTGGTGAAAACCGCGCCCACCAGAATCATCAGAAAAATCGAAAACACCCGCATAAACTGTTTCGCGAATTTCCCGAGATATTTTCCGATTATTTCGGACAAGGACGCGCCGTTCATTCTGATAGAGATCATACCGCTCATATAGTCGTGGACTGCTCCGCCGAGTATCGAGCCGAAAACGATCCACAAAAATACCACAGGTCCGAAAACCGCCCCCAAGAGAGCGCCGAATATTGGTCCCGTGCCCGCGTTATCCTGAAAAAACGAATATCCCGAAAAATCGAAAAGAAGCCCATAGTAATGGG
>CAMWMN010000068.1 GCA_947175385.1 uncultured Clostridia bacterium
ATTGATTATACCACATTATTAAAAAAATGTCAACCTTTTTTTCAAATAAAAAACAGCGTTTTGTGCAACTTGTGCAGAAAACGCTGTTCATAATTGGCACATTTTATTGGAATAATCATCAAATTCTGCCCGCAATTGCGCGGACAACCTCTCCGGCGATAATCAATCCCGCCACACTCGGAACAAACGCGCAGGACGCGGGAACAACGCGCTCGCCCTCCTTGGTCGGCGCAACGGGTGCCTCCGTAGAATACACTACCTTTAGGGATTTGATTCCGTGGGATTTCAACTCGCGGCGCATTACCCTTGCCAACGGACACACGGAGGTTTCATAAATATCCGCGACTTGAAACTTTGTCGGGTCGAGCTTGTTCCCCGCGCCCATTGAGCTGATAAGCGGCGTGCCGTTCTCTTGACATTTCACTGCGAGGAGCACCTTCGCGCGGACGTCATCTATCGCGTCCACAACATAATCATACTCCGAAAAGTCGAATTTCTCCGCCGTTTCCTCCGAAAACCGAAACGGAAATTCCCGAATTTTAATCTCGGGATTAATATCACGGAATCTCGCTGCAGCAGCTGTGGTTTTCAGCGTTCCGACCGTGCTGTGCAGCGCGACTATCTGGCGGTTGATGTTCGACTCAGCGACTACATCACCGTCCACAAGGTCAATCGCTCCGATTCCGCTGCGGACGAGAGCCTCCGCCGCGTGACCGCCCACTCCGCCTATGCCGAACACCGCCACACGAGCCGCCGATAAACGCTCCATAGCCGCCGTGCCAAGCAGGCGTTCGGTTCTTGAAAATTCTTCCATAGCCTTTTTACCTGTCTTTAACGTGATAATCCGAAATTAATCTCTCCAATGCCTTTTCCGAAAGCGCACCGTATTTTTTACGGATATACCTTTCCATAGCGTCCCGTTGGTCGAAGCGTTCAAGTTCCACATTATGATAATAGAAAAAATCATACATATCGTGACGGAGCATCTTCAAAACCGCAAGAGAGTTTTCGGACAATTTCGCGGTTTTACTTTCGTCATTAAGGAAATGCCAACACAAACCATACTCGCCCATATCCCCTAAAATGAATCCGCTAATCTCTTCCCAGTCGATTTCACCGCTCGGCAAGTTGTCAAGCGGGGGAATATTACGGCGGTTCTCTTCTATCTCCCGCAGCCTTTGTTCATCGTTCATTTTCCTCACCACTCTTGACACTGCCCCACAATCTCGGACAGGCTCTTTATCCCGTTTTTGTCCATATATCCCGCCAATCCGTCAATGACTTTCAATGGAGAATACGGGTCGGTGAAAATCGCCGTTCCCATCTGAACCGCGGACGCTCCCGCAAGCATTATCTCCACCGCGTCCTCCCAGGTGGAAATTCCGCCCATTCCTATAATCGGGAGAGATACCGCCTTATAGCACTGACGAACCATTCTCACCGCCACGGGGAACACCGCCGGACCGCTCAGTCCGCCCATATTGTTGCGCAGAATCGGGCGGCGGGTGCGAATATCTATCCGCATTCCGAGGAGCGTATTTATCATCGAGATAGCGTCCGCGCCCTCGGATTCCACTGCCTTAGCTATTTCCGTAATGTCGGTAACATTCGGCGTGAGCTTGACGATAAGCGGCTTTTTGGTTGCCTTGCGAACCTCTCTTGTAACGCTTGCCGCGCCATCACACGAGATTCCCCAGGTCGCGCCGCCCGCCTTGACATTCGGGCAAGAGATGTTCAGTTCAATCATATCGACATCAGACTGGTCGAGCAATTCCGCCGCCCGAACGTAATCCTCGATTGTCGCGCCCGAGACATTCGCGATAATTACGTTGCCGTCCTGTTTAAGCGTGGGGAGATAATAATCGATAAACCCGCGAACTCCGATATTCTGAAGTCCCACGGAATTGAGAATCCCCGAATAGGTTTCGGCGATTCGCGGCGGCGGATTGCCCTGTTTCGGTTCGATAGTCATACCCTTACAGGAGATTCCGCCGAGCTTGGAAATCGGATACAAATCGGTATAGCACTCGCCGTTTCCGAACGTTCCAGACGCGGCAATAACGGGATTCGAGAACTCCACACCCGCGATTTTTACGGATAAATCAGCCATCGAACTTCACCTCCTCAGCGTTGAACACGGGACCGTCCTTGCAGACGCGCGAATACATTTCCTTGCCGTTCCGCACGGTCAGGCACGAACAAACCACGCACGCACCCACTCCGCAGCCCATACGCTGCTCCAAAGAAACTTGACACGGCACGTTGTACACCTCGCACATTTTCGCCACGGATTTAAGCATTACCGCAGGTCCGCAAGCCATTACCGCCGCCACATCGCCCTTTTCCAGCTCGTCCGCAAGCGGGAACGTCACCAGACCCTTTTGTCCCGCGCTGCCGTCATCGGTGCAAAGATGAACCTCAGAACCGTTACGCTCAAAATCCTCCGCGAGAATAATCCTCGATTTATCGCGGAATCCGATTATCGCGGTGCAGCGTTCGCACGTTTCGACGGAGATTTCAAGCATTGGGGGAACTCCGATTCCGCCGCCCACCGCGATAATTCTCCCCGTTTCGGGAATCGAGAATCCGTTGCCAAGCGGCGCGAGAATATCCAACTCATCGCCCTCGGAGATTTTCGCAAGCTCCGCAGTACCCTTTCCGCGAACCTCAAACACAAACCGCAGAGTGCCGCGCTCCTTATCGATTCCGCAAATCGAAATTGGGCGGCGCAGAGTGAACCCCGGAACTCCGATATTTGCGAACTGCCCCGCAGCGGCGGCTTTCGCCGCGTTCGGAGCATTCACAACGACCGAATAAATTCCGTCCGCAAGCTCCCGTTTCTCAACAACAGGATATTTTTCACAAAAATACATTTTTTCTCCTTATCTAAAAAGCAAATTCAAAACCGTGCAGACGAAAACCGCTTGCGTTTTGAATTTGCACTAATCAGCGATAAGCTGCTTTGGGTTATAACGCTCCAAACTGCATCTCTTATAGGCTGTTCAAAATTCAACGTGCCAAACTGCGCCGTCGATAGGCGCATACATTTCTGCGAAAACGTTACCTCATCAATTCAGCGCGATAAGGGTGCGACCACAAAAGTCTGCTACCCAAAGCGAAAACATAATAACAATCTCACCGCGAAGAGTCTGCCTTTTCCCTCGCGACCACCGAAAAACGGAAGGAGGGGGGTGAGGGTCAGCGCTCGGGCTGCGCCCGAGCACTTAGCGTTTTTGGCTTGCAATTGCCCTAATGGCAATTGCATTTCGCGCTGCGAGCGAAACCGCCAAAAGCCGCTACCGCCACAAAGGGGAGTACCCCGTTTTTTCCGGATTTTCATTCTCCCCCCGCTCCCCGAAGGGTTGTCCCCCGCTGAAACGCGGTGGTTCGGAGTGCCCTCCGAAAGGGCAAGTTCCCCTACCACTACTCGTCATCATCAACAATCCGAACCTTTATCGGACTGTCATCATCAACCTTTTTGGGCTTAATCTCGGTTATCCTCCTTATTTTGTGAACCGAGAACCGAATTATAACCGCGATAATCACAAAATACAAAACAATCTGATAACTGAACGGATTCACCGTTTCAAACATCATTTTCCGCTGAAAAACGTACATAATCTCGAATATAGCCATCAGTGCGG
Source organism: uncultured Clostridia bacterium (assembly GCA_947175385.1). GTDB lineage: Bacteria > Bacillota > Clostridia > Oscillospirales > Ruminococcaceae > CAG-115. Next base: position 3,645 of record CAMWMN010000068.1, read on the forward strand.
GAATCTTACACAACGACACCGCGAACGCGTACCAATCGTAAACCGACTGCGCGTTGTCCTTGGTGACTTTATATTTGCGGAAACGGTGACTTTTCAGCGTCAGAATCAGATACACCGCGATTACGACCACCGCCAGCGCTGGGAAAATCCACGCGAAATAATGCCGATAGGTCAATGATTCGCCGTATTTGAACAGTATTCCGTACAAATCCTTTTCGGCGGCTTTGGATAACGCCGCCCTGTATTGCGGGAAAAATCCGACCGTCAGCACGAAAATCATCGCCGCGATTCCCAGTGAAATCACATCCGCGGCAATCCGCGCGGGCTTAAATCTCGGTTTTACGGGGTATCTTCCGATCTTCATATCTTGGTAATATCCACCATTTCCACATCATTTATGGAGCGGTTCGCTTCAAGGCAGTCCAACAGCGCGTTTGCGGTATCGATCGCCGTCAAGCAAGCAATGGAGCGTTCCACGGCTTTGCGGCGCATACGCACGGAATCCAGCGAGGGCTTGCGTCCCGTTTCGGAGGTGGAAACAACATAATTGATCTCTCCGCTCTCCAACAGAGTGATTACATTCGGCTCTTTATACTCGTGGATTCGGTAAACGTGGTTCGCGGCAATCATATTGCGGTTAAGCACCGATGCCGTTCCCGCGGTTGCGTAGATTTTGAATCCCAGAGCCTCGAATCTGCTTGCGATTTCAATAATCTCGTTCTTGTCCGAATCGCGCACGGAAATCAACACTCCGCCCTTGTTCTCATCGCTGCTGAATTTATATCCCGCCGCCGTCAAGCCCTTGAACAGTGCCTCGCCAAACGTCTTTGCGATACCCAGACATTCGCCTGTGGACTTCATCTCGGGACCGAGCTGATTATCCACATCGTGGAGCTTCTCAAAGCTGAACACAGGAACTTTAACCGCCACATAATCCCCAACGGGGTACAGACCGCTCTTATATCCCATATCCTTGAGCTTTTTGCCGAGAATTATTTTGGTCGCCAGATCCACCATCGGCACGCCCGTAACCTTGGAAATATACGGCACGGTACGCGACGAACGCGGGTTCACTTCTATTACATAAACCTCGTGATTGTACACCACGTACTGAATGTTCACTAGACCGATAACGTGCAATGCCTTGGCGAGTTTTTCTGTGTAGTCGATAATAACCTTTTTAATATGCTCGGTAAGGTTCTGGCACGGATAGACGGAAATCGAGTCGCCCGAGTGGATTCCCGCTCTTTCCACGTGCTCCATAATTCCGGGAATTACGAAATCCTCACCATCACAAATCGCGTCAACCTCGACCTCCGTGCCCATCATATACTTGTCCACAAGCACGGGATTTTCAAGCTTTGTCGCGGTGATTATCTTCATATACTCTTCCACATCGGAATCGCAGTGAGCAATAATCATATTCTGTCCGCCGAGAACGTAACTCGGTCTTAACAGCACGGGATAACCAAGCTTGTTTGCGGTCTGGAGAGCCTCTTCGGCGGTGAACACCGTTTCGCCCTTGGGACGCGGGATTCCGCACTTTTCAAGCAGCTCGTCAAACAGCTCTCTGTCCTCAGCCGCGTCAATGTCCGCCGCTTGAGTACCGAGAATCCGCACGCCCAATTCCGTGAGATGTTTCGTCAGCGAAATTGCCGTTTGTCCGCCGAACTGAACCACACAGCCGTACGGCTTTTCGGTCGCGACAAGAGCCTCAACGTCCTCGCGGGTGAGCGGGTCGAAATACAGACGCGTTCCCGTGTCGAAATCCGTGGAAACGGTTTCGGGATTGTTGTTGCAGATGATGGCCTCGCAGCCCTCGTCTTTCAGCGTCCATACGCAGTGTACCGAGCAATAGTCGAACTCTATTCCCTGTCCGATTCGGATAGGGCCGCTGCCGAACACGATAACTTTCTTCTTGTCCGAGGGGTGATTTTCGATGAACTCCGCCGCCTCGTTCTCGCGGTCGAATGTATTGTAGAAATACGGCGTTGACGCGGAGAACTCCGCCGCGCAGGTGTCAACCATCTTATACACCGCAAGTCGCCGCTCTATTCCGCAATCGGAGATTTTCTGACCCGACAGCCGCTCAATGGTGCTGTCAAGGTAGCAATATTTCTTCGCGAGGTCATACTTCTCCTGAGTGAGAGTACCCTCGGCGAGCCATTTCTCAAGCTCCGCGAGATTGTTCAATTTTGATATGAACCACTTATCGATTTTGGTAATTTCGTGAATCGTGTCAACCAAGATTCCGCGCTTGAGCGCCTCGAATACGCAGAACGCGCGGTCGGTGTCTACGTCCTCCAGTTTTTTCAGGACCTCATCATCGGACAGCGAAACGAACTCCTTTTTGGTGAGGGAATCCATCTTCAGCTCGATAGAGCGCGCCGCTTTCATCATTCCCGCCTCAAACGAGGGAGCGATCGCCATAATCTCGCCGGTTGCTTTCATCTGCGTTCCGAGCGTCTTTTTCGCGTAAACGAACTTGTCAAACGGGAATCTCGGGAATTTAACCACGAGGTAATCCAACGCGGGTTCAAAGCACGCGTAGGTCTTGCCCGTGACTTGGTTGATGATTTCGTCCAGCGTGTAGCCCACTGCGATTCTCGCGGCAACCTTTGCAATCGGGTATCCCGTAGCCTTTGACGCTAACGCCGAGGAGCGCGAAACACGCGGATTGACCTCGATTACCGCGTACTCAAAGCTGTCGGGCTTTAACGCGAACTGACAGTTGCAGCCGCCCTCGACCTCCAATGCCTGAATGATGTCCAGAGCCGCCGTGCGGAGCATCTGATACTCCTTGTCCGCCAGCGTAACAGTCGGCGCGACAACGATCGAATCTCCCGTATGAACGCCCACGGGATCGAAATTCTCCATCGAGCAGACGGTGATCACGTTGCCCTTGCGGTCGCGCATTACCTCAAACTCAACTTCTTTCCAACCCGAAATGCACTTCTCCACCAGAATCTGCGTAATCGGCGACAAACGCAAGCCGTTGGTGGCGATTTCGTGCAGCTCTTCGGGATTTTCGGCGATTCCGCCGCCCGTGCCGCCGAGAGTAAACGCGGGGCGAACGATAACGGGATAGCCGATCTCCTCCGCGAATGACATAGCGTCATCGATATTCTCAACCACCTTGGACGGAATACACGGCTGACCAATGGATTCCATTGTATCTTTGAATGCCTGTCTGTCCTCAGCCTTGTGAATCGTTTCGGGATTCGAGCCGAGCAGCTTTACGCCGTGCTCCGCCAAAAATCCGCTTTCGGCAAGCTGCATAGACAGCGTAAGCGCGGTCTGTCCGCCGAGGTTTGAAACCACGGAATCGGGTTTTTCAATCTCGATTATACGTTTAACCACGTCCAGCGTAAGCGGCTCGATGTAGATTTTGTCCGCCATATGCTTGTCCGTCATAATGGTCGCGGGGTTGGAGTTAATCAGCACGACCTCCAGACCCTCCTGCTTGAGGGCGCGGCAAGCCTGCGTTCCCGCGTAGTCGAACTCAGCCGCCTGTCCTATAACAATAGGACCCGAACCGATTACCAATACTTTCTTTATATCACTTCTCAGCGGCATTACTTGTTACCTCCCATAAGCTCCAAAAATTCATCAAACAAATACGAGGTGTCGTGCGGACCTCCGCAAGCCTCGGGGTGGAACTGCACAGTAAACGCGGGCGCGTTTGTATACCGCACGCCCTCGCACGTTCCATCGTTGCCGTTGATGTGGCTGACCTTGCCCGCGCTCTCGGGAACGCTCTCGCCGATTACCGCGTAGCCGTGGTTCTGCGAGGTGATAAACGTCTTGTCCAGTGCCAGGTCCTTAACTGGCTGATTTCCGCCGCGATGACCGTATTTCAGCTTTTCGGTCTTTGCTCCGTTCGCCAAAGCCAAAAGCTGATGCCCCAGACAGATCCCGAATGTAGGGATTTTCGCGGGAATCAACTCCCGCAAAGTATTTATCGCCTCCACATTGTCCGCGGGGTCGCCGGGACCGTTAGAGAGCATTATTCCGTCCGGGTTCAGAGCCTTTATCTCCTCGGCGGAGGCATTATACGGCATAACCGTGACATTACAGCCGCGCTTGTTCAGCTCCCGGCGGATATTAAACTTATGCCCGTAGTCCATCAGAACCACATTATACTTGGCGTTCTCTGCGGGGAAGTACTCCCTTTCCTTAACGGAAACCTTAGGCACTACCTCTCCGACCTTATACGCGCGGATCTCCTCAAGCAGCTTGTCCTTATCGAACTCGCCGCATACGATCGCGCCGTTCATAACGCCGCTCTCACGGATTATCTTGGTAAGGCTGCGGGTATCAATATCGCATATTCCCACGATATTCAGACCTTTGAGATAGCTGTCCAGATTGCCCTCACAACGGAAATTGCTCGGTGCCTCGCAGCACTCACGCACTATGTATCCCGAAACCACGCTGCCGTTTGATTCGGGGTCAACCTTGTTCACTCCGTAATTTCCGATAAGCGGGAAAGTCTGTGTGACTATCTGCCCGCAGTAGGACGGGTCTGTAAGCGTTTCCTGATAGCCCGTCATTGCCGTTGTGAACACGATTTCACCGATAACCGTGCCCTCCGCGCCGAATCCCAGCCCCTCGAATACCGTGCCGTCAGCCAGTATCAGAGCAGCTTTTCGTTTACTCTCAAAGTTCATAATATCATATCTCCTTATCTTAAAAGCAAATTGCGAACCGAGCAGGCGAAAAGTGCTTTGCACTTTTCGTCTGCTCTAGCTGAGCGAGCCGCAACACCGTTTCACGGTGTTGCGCCCCGCTCGCTTTCGCAATTTGCACGAGTCGCCGGTAGGTTGTTTGGAAGTCTACGCGTCAAACTGCGCCGCTTCGCGGTGTTCGGCAAAGCTCGCGTTTCGAATTTGCACGAGTCGCCGGAATGTGGTTTGGAATTGCACCGGGTGTGTATAATCAACTTTTCGGTCTTTGCAGCTCGTAAAGTGTTTCATCAACGAACACTCCGCGAAAATACGCGTCAACCGCATTGTCAAGCCGCTCGATATAGTCATTATACCGCTTATTCGGGAACTTCCTCAGCTTGGACAAATCGCGCTTGTCGAAATGCCACACCATTTCCTTTAGTATTCGCTGATAAACCAACGTTATCTTTCGTGCCGTTTCAAAATCCCTGCCGCTTGTCAGAGCGTCCTGCGCGAGAGTTATCACGCAGTCGTAAAATTCCCAAAAACGCTTTTTGGAAAACCGTTCGCACTCGTGCAAGCTATCAACCAAGCTCTTCTCGGCGCAATCCACGTTCTTTTCCAAAATCGTTTTTGCCTCTTTCACCGTCATAGCTTAACTGTTTGAAACAGTGATCTTCCCGATTTCGCCCATAATCTCATCGCGCATACGGATAGCCTCTTTGCGTGCCGCCTCGGCGAACTCGTGCTCATCGCATTTCTGCTTTTGGTACGCGCACATAATTCCGCGCGAACTGTTTACGATACCGCCCAAGCCGTTCTTATCGAACGCTGCGGCTATATCCTTTGCGCTTGCACCCTGCGCTCCGTAACCAGGAATCAGGAAAAACGTATGCGGCAAAATCTCACGCAGACGCTTTATCTGCTCGGGATATGTAGCTCCCGCGACGATTCCCACGCCGTTGTAGCCGTACACTCCCGGGACTTCCTTGCCCCATTCTTCGCACATTTTGCCCATCAGCTCATACACGGGAACACCGTCCACGGTTTTGTCCTGCAATTCCCCGCTTGACGGATTGGACGTTTTCGCGAGTACGAAAATCCCCTTGTCGTTCTCTTGGCACATCTTCAACAGCGGCTTGATTCCGTCACTGCCGAGGTACCCGTTCACGGTGAGCGCGTCCGCGATAAACGGCTCGTACTCTTCTTTTCCAACCTTGACCTTACCCAAATGCGCGGTTGCGTACGCTTCCATAGTCGCGCCGATGTCGTTGCGCTTGCCGTCCGTAATGACGTACATTCCCTTGGAGCGCGCGTACTCTTGCGTTTTGTACAGCGTTTTCATTCCCTGAAAGCCGTACATCTCGTAATATGCCGCCTGCGGCTTAACCGCGGGAACGATGTCATACAGCGCGTCAATCAGCCCCTTGTTGAACTCCAGCAGTGCCTTTGCCGCGCCCTTGAGCGTTTCGCCGTACTTGTCAAAGCACTTTTCGCGAATAAACTCCGGAACGTAGTCCAGCTTAGGATCAAGCCCCGCAACTGTGGGGTTCTGTTTCTGTTCGATTTTCTCGATTAATCTATCCAGTGACATAATCTTCTCCTTATCTTAAAAGCAAATCACGAACCGATGAAATCACCTTCGGTGATTTCATCTAGCCGAGCGTTACAGAACACCGCTGCGCGATATTCTGTAACGCTCGCTTTCGCGATTTGCATCGGTTACAAATTTGTTGCCATGAGTTATTACGCTCTGTAACTCACTCTGCTGCACGTGTGACGTGACTCTTGCGTTTTGAGAACACCTTTTTAATTGCTCCTCGCCGGGAGAATCAGCTCCGCCTTTTCCAAAACGTGATCATGCGCTTTCTCCAAAAGCTCGACAAGTCCGTAGCCCTCGTCAAGCTCCAACTTGCAATCCAGCGCGAACACTGTCAGCGTGTAGTTATGCGTCTTGTCTGGCGGAGTCGGTCCGCCGTAGCGGCAGCTCAACGCACCAGAAAAGTGATTCCTGCCTTGAACCATTCCAAATGCTTGGTCTTGACTGGCATTCTCGGGAACTTCGGAAATGTCCGCGGGGATATTCGCCGCCGTCCAGTGCGTATATGCGAATCCACACACGGGCAGCGAATCAAAATCCACGAACGTAAGCGCGAGAGATTTCGCGCCCGTGGGAACTCCCTCTACCCGAATCGGAAACGATACACTTGGAACTCCGTCAATCGTTATATCGCTGAATTTCGCGTATTTGTCGGGCAGAAGCCCGTTCTCCAAAGTAACATCAATATTCATGCAACACCCTCCACTCTATAATTGACAGTTATTGTGGTTATTACCTTAATCTCCTCGGAATAGTGAGTTAATGCTATGCTAATTGTCAACTGTCTTTGTATACTATTTCCCCGTCCACGACCGTCATTTTCACTCTGCCCTTAAGTTTCATTCCCTTAAAACAGGTGTTATGCGATTTGGAGTGCAGCTTATTGGGGTCTACCGTCCACTCCTCATTGATATTGAAAATCGTAATATCCGCAGGCTCGCCCTCTGTAAAGCTGCCTCCGGGAATATTCAGAATCTTCCTCGGATTCACGCACATAAGTTTAACAATGCGTCTGAGCGTGATTTTCCCACGATGATACAACTCGGTAAGCGTTGCCGCGAGTGAGGTTTCCAGACCGACAACCCCATTCGGAGCGTTCTCGAAGTCCGCTTTCTCCTCGGGAGCGTGCGGTGCGTGGTCGGTGACTATGCAGTCAATCGTTCCGTCACAAACACCCTCGGTAATCGCGGTAACATCGTCCTCTGTGCGCAGCGGCGGATTCATACGATAATCCGCGTCACGCGCACGGAGCTTCTCGTCCGTCAGCATAAAATAATGCGGACACGTTTCGCTTGTTACCATCGCGCCGTACCTTGCGCCGATACGAACCAACATCATACTCGCTGATGTCGAAACGTGCGCGATATGAATCGGCATCTCCAAATCCGCCGCCAAAACGATTTCACGCGCCGTCTGGGTATCCTCGGAGAGGCGGTGCATACCCTTAACGCCAAGTTCTTTGGATATTGCTCCGCTGTTCATAATTCCGCCCGCAATGATGTCCGGATCCTCGCAGTGGGATATAACGCGAAGTCCCGCGTAATGCGCCTTCACCATAGCCCTTGCCATAATCCGCGCATTACGGACGGGCTTTCCATCGTCCGAAACCGCCACGCAGCCCGCGTCACGCAACGCGTTAAAATCGCACAGCTCCTCGCCTTTTAAGCCCTTGGTTATGCACCCCACGGGGTACACCTTTGCCTTTGCGCCCTTTGCCTTATCTATAATGTACTTCACAACCTCGGGATTATCCACGGGCGGCGTGGTATTCGGCATACACGCAACCGCGGTAACTCCGCCAGCGACAGCCGCCTCGCACCCCGTCAGAATATCCTCCTTGTGGGTCTGACCGGGGTCACGGAAATGCACGTGCATATCGCAAATCCCGGGAATTACATGAAGTCCCGAGCAATCAACGACCTCCGCGCCGTTCTCCTCAATATTCGGGGCGCACTTGACGATTTTCCCCTCGTCCACAAGAATATCGGCAATGCCCTCGAAATTATTCACGGCATCAACCACATATCCTCCCTTAAATAACAAGCTCATATAATCTCCTTATTATCTTAAAAGCAAATCCGAAAACGCGCTCTTGAGATGCTGATACACAGCATTTCAAGACCGTTTACCAAGCAACACGGCACACCGCTTCGCGGTATGCCGCGCTGCTTGCATTTCGGATTTGCACTGGTCGCCAACAGGTTACTTAGAATCATAACGTCCCAAACTGCGAATCCGAAATTGCGCTTTGGATTGCGAGTTTGGCTCTAAAATTTCATTCGTTCTCTTATCTCTCAAAAAAAGCCGCGGAAAACGCGGCTTTTCTGTTGAATGTCAAATAAGCTCCCGCGCAAGCGCGTCAAGCTGAGAAACGTTTTCGCCGGTCATCGCCGACTTGATGGTAACGGTGGTATCGGTATAGGTAATATCCTTGGAATCGGCAAGCATTCCCTTGATGATTTTCGCGGCTGTGGGCGCCCATGTACCGTTCTCAATGATACCGACCTTGCGTTTTTGGAAATTCCGCTCGGTCAGATGCCCGATAAACTCGCGCATTTTGGGGAAAATATCCATATTGTAGGTGGTCGTTGCAAGGACGAGCTTTCCGTAACGGAACGCGTCCTCAACAGCCTCAGCAATATCGTCACGCGCAAGGTCGGTTAATGCGACCTTCGGACAGCCAAGCTCCTTGAGCTTATCCGCAAGCTCCTCGGCAGCCGCCTTAGTGTGCCCGTAAACGGAAGTATACGCGATAGCCACACCCTCGCTCTCCACGCCGTAGCTCGACCACGTATTGTACAAATCCGTGTAATAACCGATGTTTTCTGTCAACATCGGACCATGCAGCGGGCAAATCCGCTCGATTTGAAGCGCCGCCGCCTTTTTCAGCACCGCCTGAACCTGCGCGCCATACTTTCCGACTATACCGAAATAGTACCGCCGCGCCTCGCAAGCCCAATCGTCCTCGATATCCAACGCGCCGAACTTGCCGAACGCGTCCGCCGAAAACAGTGTCTTGTCCGTTTCGTCATACGTCATAATAACCTCGGGCCAGTGAACCATCGGTGCGGCGATGAACTTCAGCGTATGCCGCCCAAGCTCCAATGTGCTGCCCTCGCCGACAACCACCTGATTCTCGGGGAAATCGGTGCCGAAAAACTGTTTCATCATCACAAACGCTTGCTTTGAGGAAACGATCTTCGCCTCCGGGAACATCTCGTTAAACAGAATTATACTGCCCGAATGATCCGGCTCCATATGCTGAACAATGAGGTAATCGGGCTTTCTGCCGTTCAGCACCGCCGCCAGATTATTCACCCACTTCTCGTCAAACCGCGCGTCTACGGTATCCATAACGGCGATTTTCTCGTCATCAATAACATATGAATTATATGCCATTCCCTTAGGAATGGTGTATTGACCCTCGAAAAGGTCTGTTTCGTGGTCGTTGACCCCGATATACTTAATATCATTGGTAATTTCCGCCATTCTGATTGCCTCGCATATCTGTAAAAATTACGCGGAATTCGCCGCGTTACATTCCTCATATTATTATATCACGTTTTCGCAAATTAGTCAAGACCAATTTTGTGAAAATTTCGACATTTTTTCAGTTTACGGAAAAGTTTGGATTTTATTGGAAATAGCTTTTTACGCAGACTGTTATTATAAATTATTTACAAT
>CAMWMN010000069.1 GCA_947175385.1 uncultured Clostridia bacterium
CGGAGCTTCGATAAACTTGATAGCCGCGCGTCCAAAGAGGAACTGCACGAGCTTAAAGAGAAAATCGAGAATGCGGACAATAAATACGCAAGTAAATCCGAGCTGAATGAATTGAAAAAATCTATCGAGAAAATCGAAAGTAATATAGATTTTCTCAAGGAAAATACCGTGCGCAACGCGGATTTCATTCGCACTATGTCACGGCTCGAGGAAAAGATTGACAGTCTGAAGAGGGGTGATTGAATTGGATTTTGAGAGAGTTAGACGTGAGAAGTTTTTGGATAACAACGCGCGGGTGCTGCGGGCGGTGAACGCTTTGCGTGAAAGATACATCAAAATCACCGATTTGGAGTACGGATTGGGCGCAGAAATGAACTCCGCAGAAATATCCGACTGTATCAATTATCTTAATGAAAGCGGATATATCAAGCTGCGCAGCATTGAAGGTCACACGGAAATAGCCGACCTCGCGGACGCAGAGATGAACACCATCGAGGCAAAACTCACCGCGAAGGGCATTGCATTCTTAAACGGCAAAATCAACGACCCCTGTATAAGGCGGTGATTGTATGAGCAACCGTAAACACAGCAAAATAGACGCGCTCCCGGCGGATATAAAATCAGCGGTCGAGGAAATGATACTCGGGAACTACACCTACCGGGACGTGTGCAATTTTGTCCGCGACACCGCGAATATGTCGCTATCCGAATCGGCGGTTTGCAGATATGCCCAAGGGCTTAATGCAACAGTGCAGGACTTGCGGTTGGCAAGCGAGAATATGCGCACGCTTACCGAGGAGATGGCAAAATATCCGCAGTTGGATACCACCGAGGGAATTGCGCGGTTGATCTCGCACAAGGTTTTGGCGGCGGTTCGTGAGCTTAGCGAAGACGCTCTGAAGGAAGCCGATCCGCTCAAGCTGATTGACCGATGCACGGGACTTATCCGCGCGGTCGCATACAAAAACGAAAACGACACCAAGGTTAAAAATCTCAAGGACGTGGCGTTCGAGAGCTTCAAAGAGGAGATATTTGACGCTATGGCGAAAGAAAATCCCGAATTGTATAGGCAGCTTGTGCAGTTTATTTCCGAGCGGAAGGACGTGGAATAATGCTGTATGTATTGTATGTTCGCGGCGGCAAGGAATTGCAGGTCGTTGAGGAGCTGCGGCGAAAAAATATCGCCGCGTATTGTCCGCGGCAATTAAAAGCGGAACGGCGGCGAGGAAATTGGCAGTATGTCGAGCGGATAATCTTCACGGGATATGTTTTCATTGACATTCCCGAATTACAGCCACGGATATGGCACGCCGTGATGGATATCGGCAGCTCAAAACGATTTGTGAGCGAGTTTCCGCTGCCGCCCGATGAGGAAGATTATATCCGCCGCTTGTGCAATGACGGCGACTGCATCGGCATTTCCCGCGGATATGTTTCGGACGGCGTGCTGCATATTACAAGCGGATTCTTGACAAACATTGAACACGAGATTGTTAAATTTAATCGGCGTGGAAAACGCGCCACGGCGGACGTTACAATCTACGGAGAAAAGCATAGAATTAATTTCTCTATGGAATTTGACGCTCCGCCGGCATTACCGTGATAAGCTCCGGCAATGCGAAAAATACCAACGCGAACGCTCAACATTAAGTTGAACGCAAAGGGCGGAGCATATCTACAGAAATTTCCGCTCCAAGGGCGAAACTGTACCCGCGAAAATCGAGCCGAAAATGCGTTTTAAGGGCTGTCAGATTTTCGGGGTATAAGTTTCCCCTGTTTTTATAAAACGATGCTCTAAAAAGGGTGTATAAAGCGTAAAAAGGCATATCCGAAAACGAGGTGATTATGTGAGCAGAAAAAAGAAAAGTATCGCGGCTCTCGGAGCGGCAATTGCAGAACACGAAAAACTGAATAATTCCACCTCGACATCTGTGGTGCAACAGCTTGTCGAAGCGTTTTTATCTACGAATAATCCCGCGAAACGTGCGAAGAAAATATCCGAAATCAAGTCGCGCTGCGACGGTATCGCGGAAATGTTGGTGGAAAATTCGGAGCTGCTCACCGCCGAGGTCGAGCAGGCTTTAATCAGAGCGGCGACCGGATACACCGTCACCGAGCATAAAACCAAATTTGTAAATGGTGTTAAAACCGTTGAAACGATTGAAAAGCACATCGCGCCATCGCAAGCGGCGATGGAATTTTATCTCATAAATAAAAAGTCCGAGGATTACTCCAAAACGGGCGGAACAACGGGTGACGGCGAGGGCAAGATCGCGGAAATATTGGAGGCTTTGAAAAATGGATAAACTCAAATTTACGGAAAAACAAAACGAGCTAATCCGCGTTTTTAAGCAAGACAAATTAAAAAGATTAAATGTTTTGGAAGGCTCAGTGCGTTCGGGAAAGACGTGGATTTCCCTTATCTTGTGGGCAATCTGGGTGGCGACTCGCCCGAAGGATTACTTATATATGATGTGCGCAAAGTCGCTCCAGACGCTAAAGCGCAATTGTCTGCTGCCGATGCAGGAGCTTGTTGGCGAGAAATATTTTAAGTTTTCGCTCTCCACAAAGGAGGGTGTTTTGTTTGGACGAAAAATAATGCTGGAGGGCGCGAACGATATGCGGTCTGAATCCAAAATCCGAGGAATAACACTCGGCGGAGCTTATTGTGATGAGCTGACGTTGTTCCCCAAGGACTTTTTCGTGATGCTGTTATCGCGTTTATCTGCTCCCGGGGCGAAGCTGATTGCAACAACAAACCCCGATGTTCCCACGCATTGGCTTCTGACGGAATATCTTAAAAACGAAAAGCTCACAGACGATCTGTTCCGAATGTTTTTCCACATCGACGATAACACGACGCTCCCTGATGATTATGTGGCGAGTTTGAAAAAAGAGTACACGGGCGTTTATTACGACCGTTTTATTCTTGGAAAATGGGTGGTCGCGAATGGCGCTATTTACAAGGTTTTCTCGGATTCTCCGAGAAGCTATGACATAAAAAGCTCGGATTTACCAAGCAGCTTTGAGTACTTAAATGTCGGCTTGGATTTCGGCGGAAACGGTTCGCAGCACGCGCTTTGCGCAACCGGAATTTCTCACGATATGCGAAAAATATACGCACTTAAATCGGAGCGCATCTCCGCCGCGGATATGACTCCGCAGGCACTTTACAAGCGTGTTTGCGATTTTTGCGAGGATATTCAAAAACGGTATGGGAAAGTATCCGCCGTTTATGCCGACAGCGCGGAACAAACGCTTATCGCGGGTTTGCGGCAGGCTCTCCGACCGCTGGGTATTATCGTTAAAAATTCGATGAAGCGCGAAATCAATGACCGGATCCGCACGACAACAATGCTGATGGCGGGCGGTAGGTTTTACCTCGTTTCCGGGGAGTGCCAAACGCTTATTGACGCATTCCAAGGCGCGGTCTGGGACGATAAAGTTATAGGCAAAGAGGTACGCCTTGATGACGGAACATCGGATATTGATACGCTTGACGCGTTTGAATATTCATTTGAGAGACATATTCCTCAACTTATAAGGAGCGAAAAATGAACGTTTTAAGAAAATTAAAAAGCCTTGTAAACGGCTTTGGAAAAGGCGGTGGAAATGTGGAAAACTTTGCGGATATTTCAAAAGTTGAAACGGCGGTAAGCCCTATAATGCGCGAAAAAACACACGAGTGGTGGAGCGTATTTCAAGGCAATCTGCCGCAAAAGGCTACGCATAAAAATTTCAAGCCGCTGCCCGTTGCATATGTTTCTACCGCTTATCTGGCACAGCTCGTCACGGGCGAGATAAAATTCGAGCTTGCCGACGAAACCTTGAACGCATTCGCGCAAAAGAATTTGATTCCGAATCTGGATAGGATTGTGCAGCTTACACTTGTCGGCGGATATACGGTAATAAAACCGTATCTCACAAGCGGCGGAGAGATGTTTTTTGACGTGGGAACATCGCGGGATTTTCTTCCGATTGCGTTTGATGAAAACGATCATATCACCGAGGGGATTTTCTTTGAGCGCGTTCGTTATAACAACAAAATTTATGAACGCCGCGAGTATCACCAATTTGACGGTAACGCGCATTATGTACATAATTCCGCATACTTATACGGCACTCGGCAGCGCGTGGAATTAACGAAAATTCCGCGCTGGGAAACGCTTTTGCCCGAGGGGAAAATCCCATCGGATATTCCGATGATGGCAACGTTCCGCACACCATACGCGAACAATATCGACCTTGACAGCGAATTGCCAATTTCCACTTTCGCAAATTCTATCGGTACGCTCCACGAGATAGATTACGCGCATTCGGAATATCTCGCGGAGTTCAGGAAAATGTCTGCTAAAGTGTTTGCAGATGAAACAGTGCTGCATGGAAAAAGCGGGATTCCCGATGACTATTTTGTTACGTTTTCGGGAGATGGCGAGTCTACTGTCGAACAGCAGATAATGGCATATGCTCCACAAATACGCGAGGAGGCGCATAAGGCGGCAATTAACACGGAGCTGCGCTTGTACGAGGTACAAATCGGCGTTTCAAGCGGGACATTTTCGTTTGACTCGCAAAAGGGTTTAGTTACCGCAACGCAAGTCCTCAGCGAAGACAAGACCACCTATAATACCGTCGCGCAGATACAGCGGCAACTGAAATCCGCTTTACAGTCGCTTGCAAATATAACGGCGAATCTGGCGCGGTTTTACGGATATGAGGTAGCGGACGGTGAGCCTGCTATTGAGTTCGGCGACAGTGTTTTTGAGGATACCGGAACGGAGTTCGCGCGGCGTTTTCAGATGGTTCAGGCGGGGCTGCTCAATCCGGAAGAATTTAATGCGTGGTATTTCGGTGTGCCGCTTGAAAAGGCGCGGGAAATGCTCCCGAAAATGACAACAGTGTTCGGGGGCGATGAATAATGCTAACTCCGCAGCAGCTGCAGAACCTTCCAAAAGGATTAACGGATATGTATTCGGAGCTTTCCGAGTTCGTTTTACGTGATATTGCGCGGCGCATCTCGGGCGCGGCGAAAATCACCGACACTGCGGAATACCAGATGTATCGCGCACGCGCACTTGGAATGTCCACAAAGGAAATCACTGCGGAAATCACGCGAATCAGCGGAATTTCCGAGGATAAAATCCGTGAGCTAATTCTTGACGCGGCGCAAAAATCCAACGAATTTGATGCGAAAATGCTTACCGGAAACGATGGCTCGGCGATTCCGCTGAAGGACAACAAGCAGCTCCAAAAGCTGATGGCGGCGCAGATAAAGCAGACCAACGGCGCGTGCAGAAATTTTACGGGAACGCTCGGATTTGCGGAGATTGACGCTAACGGGCAGGTTGTTTATTCCTCGCTGACGGACTTCCTCCGAAAGCAGATGGACATGGCGCAGATGAAGGTCGCAACGGGCGTTACTGACTACAACACGGCGATAAGGCAAGCGTGCAACACGCTTGCGGAAAGCGGTCTGCGGACGGTTTATTACGCAAGCGGACGTTCCGACCGAATTGAAGTTGTCGTGCGCCGCGCTCTGATGACGAGCGTCGCGCAGGTTACACAGAAAATTTCCGAGCAGAACGCAGAGGAATTCGGCGCGGACGGTTGGGAAATTTCCGCACACGTCGGAGCGCGTCCCTCGCACGCGGTTTATCAGGGGCGGCAATATCCGAACTCGCAGTATGAAACGATTGTACTGCCGCTGATTAACGATTACAATTGCCGCCACAGCGCGTATCCGATTGTGATGGGCGTTACCAAGCCCGCGTACACCGAAGAGCAGCTCCGCGCGCTCGACCCGCCGCCGTTTACCTACGAGGGCAAGCAATACACGGCATATAAGGCGCAGCAGCAAATGCGCAAAATGGAGCGCATGATGCGAAAGCAAAAAGACCGCTGTGTGGTTTTCGATGCCGCGGGAGACGTTGAAAATTACACAGTTTCGAGCATTAAGCTGCGCCGAATGAAGGACATTTACGAGGATTTCTGCAAGGCAGCGGGGGCGTATACCGAGTATGAACGTCTATTTGTTACTGATTATAATCGGCATTTGGCAGGAAAAACCGCGTATGCAACAAGGGTGTGGAAGCAGATGCAGTCACTTGTGGGTTTGACCACATCAAATGGATTACAAGTTACATATGTCAGCGACCATTTTGTCGGGCGCAGCATCGAGCGAAAAGTTTCGCAAAAAGATATTGCCGATGCCTTGACAAATACACTCGATTATGGTAAAATAAAGGTAGATGCAAAAGGGCAACGCAGCCTTAAATTTATTGGCACTAATGCGCAGGTTTGCATTAATCCCGATACAGGAGAGCTTGTGACCGTTATGCCTACTTCAACCAAGTTGAAGAAAAAATATGGGGTGATATAGTAATGAAAATTGAATGGAAGCCGGAGCATAGAAAAGTACTAAATAAAATTAGTTTTGAATTTGACATTGATGGGGAGCTTACCGATGAACAGATGCTTGAAATAGATGACAAGGTATGGGATTATCTTCAAATGCACGGGCTGGGAAACTCAGGCGGACACACAACAGTAAATCCAACAGGACGAATATGTGAGCACATAATTGACTATATGGTCGATTGTGGGGCATAAAAAGCGTTTTGCAATCAAATGCAAGGCGCTTTTTTCTGTGCAAAATGAAAGGAGGAAACCAAATGAAGCACAACAAATATTTCAAAACGCAGCTCGCTGCAGCCGCGGCGATTGCGTTCGTAAGCTGTTACAGCTTTCCGCCGCGCTGTGTTCTGTCGCCGCGCGGTAACGATATTAAATCCTTTGTAATCGCTTGTCAGCGACGAAGAAAAAATCACAAATAAATCGCGCTCCAAAAAGGGGCGCGTTTATTATACCTTAAATTAAATTACAGGAGGTTTTATTATGGACAAACTTTTGGAATTGCTGAAGAAGCTCGGTATCGAGCTTACGGCAGATCAGACAGCGCAGATTAAGGAAGTCGCGGGAAAGGAATTTGTTTCCGCCGCCGATGCTGCCAAGACCGCCGTTAAGGTTGAGGAGCTGACGAAACAGCTCGCCGAACGCGACAAAGACCTTGAAAAGCTCAAGGCGAACAACAATTCCGAGGAGCTCACCAAACAGCTAGAGGAGCTCAAGGCAAAGTACAAGACCGACACGGACGATCTGAACGCGAAGCTCGCGACAATGGAAACCGATCACGCGGCGGAAAAGCTGCTCTCCGGGTACAAATTCGCAAGCGACCGAGTGAGAAATTCCGTGCTGGCGGAGTTCAAGACAAAGGGCTTTAAGTACGAGAACGGTGCGTTTGTCGGCGGCAAGGAATTCCTTGAGGAGCTTAAAAAGAACGAACCGGACGTTTTCGCGAAGGAAACACCCGGACTGTTTATGAGCGGCACACAGAGCGATGTTTCGCCGGACGCAAACAACCTTGAGGCGCAGATATTCGGCGGATTTGGATTGAAAAAAGATTAACTTTTGGAGGTATCAGATATGGCACTTAATACAATTGAGGCGGCAAAAATCTTTATGACTGCGCTGGATCAGCAGATGATCGAGGGCGCAACATCGGGTTGGATGGAAGCGAACGCGGGACAGGTAAAGTACAGCGGCGGCGATGAAGTAAAAATTCCGACAATCTCCACAAGCGGACTCGCGGATTATGACCGCGAAAACGGATACAATCAGGGCGCGGTCTCGCTGAAGTATCAAACAAAAAAGCTCGAAAAAGACCGCGGCAGACAGTTCTTGCTTGACGCGATGGACGTTGACGAAAGCAATTTCATCGCGAATGCAACCGCCGTGATGAGCGAGTTCCAGCGCACGCAGATCATTCCCGAGGTTGACGCTTATCGCTACTCGAAAATCTACTCACTGGCGAATGCCGCAGGTAACGGAAAAATTTATACTCCCGCCGCAAGTACGATTCTCTCCGCGCTGAACGCGGACATTTCCGCGGTATACGATGTGGCGGGCGAGGCAGACCTTGTAATTGTTATGCCGTACATAGTCGCGGATATTCTCGACAACACCGAGAAAATTGCCCGTTATATGAATGTTGGCAGCTTCACACAGGGGCGGGTTGATGTCAAGGTTAGAACATATAACGGAATCCCGATTGTACGTGTTCCGAGCGCGCGAATGAAAACCGCGTACACGTTCAACGACGGCAAAACCGACGGTCAGACCGACGGCGGATTTGTTCCCGCATCCGACGCTGCGCAGATCAACTGGATCATCAGCCCGAGGAATGCTCCGATTGCCGTTTCCAAGACCGACAACTTCAAGATTTTCTCGCCCGATGTCAACCAGAAGGCGGACGCGTGGCTTATCCAGTACCGCAAATTCCACGATTTGTGGATTAAGGACAACGCGCTGAAAAAGGTTCGCGTATGTGCAACGTCCGCGCCCAAAGCTCCTGAAAGCCCCGAGGACGCGGGCGGGAGCGGTGATGAGACATGACGTTCTTCGCGGATTATGAGTTTTACAAGAGCGTCAGCGGGAGCTTAGGCGAGGAAGAGTTTCAAAAAATCGTTGCCAAAGTCTCGGCGTATATCGACAGGATAACATTCGGGCGAGCCTCGGAGCACGCAGACGATGAACGCGTGAAGCGCTGCTGCTGTGAGCTTTGTGACACACTTTCCGAGGTGGAAAGCGGCGGTCTGAGGAAACAATCGGAGAGCGTCGGCAGCTGGAGCGTGACCTACGCAAATTCCGAGAACACATCGGAAATGTCATTCGCGCGGGCGGCTTGCCGCGTCTGGCTTCCTGCAGAGTGGCTTTACAGAGGAGTTGACCGAGAGTGAAATTTTCGGGAACAATTACTGTTTACAATTCCGCCGAGGTCGATTTCAAGAAAATTCTGTTCCCTCACCTGCTGAGCGGAGTTCATATCGAAAAAACACGCGGCGCAGAGAGTGCTGCGGAGGGCGATAAAAACACGGATAATTTGTTGATTATAATTCCGTTTAATCCGCATAAAAACGGCTTTTTAACGCCTCTCGAATTTGAAAAATCCGAGGATAAATCAGCGCATTGGACTTTGGCGGCGGGAGATATAATCGCCATAGGAGATACGGGCGCGGCGGATAATTTTGCGGAGCTAACCGCAAGAGCGGAGACGTTCAGAATATTGTCCGTAAAAACGTTCGATTTTGGCGGCTTGAAACATTGGGAGGTGACCGCAAAATGATTAATCTGAATACCGATTTTCGGTGGAACAACCGAAACAGAATACCGCAAAATGTCCAAAGAGCACAGAAATATCTCGACAGTCAGGTGCTGAAGGACACCGACAAATACGTCCCCATGCGCACGGGAATACTTGTTAAATCGGGTATTCTCGGCACGCGTATCGGCAGCGGCGAAGTCGACTACATCGCGCCGTATGCTAAAAAAATGTACTATGGTGTGACAATTCGGTTCAATAAATCTCGCCACCCGCTTGCGTGCGCGAAGTGGTTTGAAGCGTCAAAAGCGGTCAATAAGCGGTCGTGGCTTGCCGAGGTTCGCCGAATCGCGGGAGGGAGATAATGGACTTTACAGAAGCAATTTTACGCAAGTTGAAAAGCTGTCCGCTGCTGAAAAAGCACGGCATTACGGCAATCGGATTCGCGGGAATGGACGCAAAAAAACGCTCAATGAGCATCTTAAACACCAAGGGCGAGTTGGTTATCTGCGAGTACTGCGATGGCAGCCGCGATATGCAGTATCCGTTCGTGTTAATTTACCGCTCACTTGAGGTGGATACAGAAGGAAAGCTCGCAGCGCAGCGACTTATAGACGAGGTCGCGGAATGGCTTACAGCTCCCGAAAATCTGCCCTCGGTCGAGGGTGTAAGCGTGCAGAAAATATCCCGCGCCGATACCTGCACGCTGGTTTCGGAGGATGAGGACGGCGCGGATTTTCAAGGGTCGTTTGCCCTTGAGTACTTTAAGGAGGAATTTTAATGGCTGAAACAACTACCGTAACGAAAACAACATCGGAAAGCAAGGCAAAACGAAGTGAATTCTATACGTTTCTGAATACGGGGACAGCAGAATCGCCAAAGTGGGTGCGCGAGGGTAAGTTCGCATCGGATATGACCGCTCAGATGAACCCGCAGACCACCACTACACAGGACGTGACGCAGGATACCGCGGAGACGGATATTACGGGCTATCAGCCGTCTATTGCGGTTTCCAAGTCTGTATCCAAGACCGACCCCACATACGAGTACATCAACGATATCCGCCGTCACAGAAAGATTTTATCGGAGGCTTACGGACAGATTCTGAACGTGGATGTTTTCGACAAACAGAGCGATGACTCATACCCCGCCGAGCTGCAGAACATCTCTATCCAGATTGACAGCTTCGGCGGTCCGGCTTCCGATCCGCTTACGATCGCATACACTTACAATTACCGCGGCGATCCGATACTCGGAAAGGCGACCATCACAAATGGCACGGTAACATTTACCCCGACCAACAGCAACACATAATTACTTTTTATGTTTTCCCGCCGTATGGCGGGAGAACATTTTTGTTGAGGAGGAATTTTTATGGATAAGATACGCATACAGCGCAATGTAAAGCGAATCGAAGTCAACGATAACGGCGAATTTATCACATTGGATTTTGACGACCTTAATCTTCCGTACAGATATTACGGAATGTTGAAAAAGCTTGAATCCGACCGCGTGAAATTTGCCGAAAGATTTTCCGAATCGCTTAAAGAAAAATCCAATGCGGAGTGTTCGGATGAGCTTATCAAGGCGGAACGCGATTTGAATATTTATTTGCGCGACGCGATAGACGAGGTTTTCGGCGATGGTACATGCCGAAAGGTTTACGGCGACATTTTGCCGTCGTTGGAAATGCACCTGCAATTTTTTGACGCGCTGCGCCCGTTCTTTGAGGAGGAGCTTAAACGCCGCCGTCAGAAAATGGATAAATATAGCGCGAAAAGGAGAGGCGACAGTGCTTAATGTGATTTTGGACGGATTTCCCGATGAGTACGAGGGGTATCTGATACGGACGGATTTCCGAGTGGGAATACAGATTTCCGAGGCTCTGAGCGATGTTAATCTGGCAGACCCGGAAAAAATGTTGACGGCGCTGCGGCTGCTGTACGGCAACGGAATCCCGGCGGATACCAAAGTCGCGGAAAGCGGATTGTGTTGGTTTATGAGATGTGGTAAACCAAGTGAGGAACATATTCCCGACAGCAAGCCGCCGACGTTTGATTTTGAGCAGGACAACCGCCTTTTATACTCCGCTTTCCGCGCACGTTTTGGAATCGATCTCACGCGCGAGCGTCTGCATTGGTTCGCGTTTCTGGCTATGCTGGACGATCTGGGCGGCTGTTCCCTGTCGGACATCATCGGGATTCGCGGAACGGATTTATCCAAGCTTAGTGACGATCAGCGGAAAAATTATGCGGAGCTCCAATCGAAATATCGCATAAAGCCGCAGATGTCCGATGGAGACCTCGCGAAAATCGCCGAATTTGAGAGTCAGCTTGAGGGTTGACAAATCGGGAAAATTGGTGTATAATAGAAGAAAACATTAGGAGGTACACTTATGAAGAAAATGTTTTCTGCTATGCTTTGTGTGGCTTTGGTTTTGGTGAGCGGTTGCTCCGAACCGTCACTTGATGAAAGATTATCCTATTACGATTCTGTGGCAAAATCCGAGCGGGAAAAATCCGAAAGAGAGGAATCTATTTCACGTGAAGCTGAAATCAAAGAGGTTGACGAATGGGGAGTATCGCTTGATGATGTCGAGTGGCTTACAAAAGAAGCGATTCGTAAAAGCGAAATGCGGTCGGAGTATAGAAGCGAATACACAAGATTAACGGTTCGGATTGATTCTTTCCTTAGGGACGTCAAGAAAGGGAAAGCTAGCGAGTACAATCTGGAAGACTTCCTTAAAATGCACGCTGACGCTTGCAAAGCCGGAATTGATTACATAGAAGCGCATACTGGTGATGATGTGAAATTCTTTTACGATTTATATACGGGGAATGGAGAACTTGACAAAACAGAAAAAGACCTTCTGCGTACTTCACTAACGTTATGGTACGGCTCAATTCAAGAGATTGAGCAATCCGGAGTGGATATGAAATCATTGCTTGAACCCGTTATTTCAGAAGACAGAAATCTGACCGACGAGGAAATTCAAAGAGTTGATGATATTTATCAAAAACTCGTTGAAAAAGTCGATTTAGCGACTAAGTATTAACACAAATAATTAGCACCTTGTGAAAACAAGGTGCTTTTGTTATGCCAAAAATAAAAGGAGATGATACCATGGCGGGAAATTATGACGGCTCGATACGCATTAACACCGCGATAAATACCGACTCGCTTGACAATGGACTGGCGAAAATCGAGAGTAAAATAAAAAGTCTGGGTGCGGCAATCGGACTTGCTTTCGGTGTAAAGGAGCTGATTGATTTCAGCAAAAAAGCCGTTACCGCCGCTTCAGACCTCGCCGAGGCGCAGAATGTTGTGGATACAGCGTTCGGGGATATGTCCTACAAAATGGAGCAGTTCGCGTCCACTGCGCTTGAAACCTATGGCATATCCGAGCTTACAGCCAAAAATATGGGCAGCACCTATATGGCAATGGCAAAGGGTATGGGTGTGGCAACGGACGCAGCTTCGGATATGGCGGTAACGCTCACCGGGCGGCTGTCGGACATCATGTCCTTTTATAACAAAACTCAGTCTGAGGTTGATACGATCGGACGGTCTCTGATTACAGGTGAAACCGAGCCATTGAAGGCAATCGGCGTTGTTATGACGCAGACAAATCTGTCCGCGTATGCAATGGCGCAAGGATTCGCCAAAGCCTACGATGAAATGAGCTCCTCCGAACAGCTGCTCGTGCGCTATAAGTATTTTCTGGAGCAGACTGCGATGGCACAAGGCGATTTCGCGAAAACCTCCGAGGGCTGGGCAAATCAGACGCGTCTTTTAAGCGAGCGGCTTAACGAGTTTATGACGAATTTAGGCAGCTTGCTGATAAATACACTGACCCCCGCGCTGCAGTTGGCGAACGAAGCGGTATCATTCTTGAACGAATTGTTTTTCGGCAGCAGCGATGATGCGGAAAACGCGACCGCCGTCAAGAATGCTGAAGCGGTTACCGATGAGGTAACCTCAATGGGAACGGCGGCGGACAAATCCGCGAAAAAGCTGAATAATCTCATTGCGGGGTTTGATGAGCTGCACATCATCAGTGGCGCGAAATCCGATAAGGACGATACCACGGTTGATGCGGGAATCGACACATCGAATCTGCTCGGTGTAAGTCTGGACGCTGACACCTCTGTAGCGCAAAAAGCTGCAGGAAAATACCGCGAGGTGATAAATGAAATCTACCTCGCTTTTAAGCGTCATCCGCTTACAAAAGCTGTGGAAGAGATTATAAAAAGCGTTGGAAAGTTTTTCGGATTTATCAAGGACAACGACAAACTAAGCGCGGGCAATGTTGTCACCGCGCTTATGGATATTCTCGGCGCGATTCTGGCGTATAAAGCGGTCAAAGGAATCGTGGGCGGAATAACCACGTTTTCACAGAAATTTGGCGGATTAATTAATATAATCAC
>CAMWMN010000070.1 GCA_947175385.1 uncultured Clostridia bacterium
GTCGACAATACTCGGTGGGCAACTGCCCGGGAAGATAGAGAGGCGCCGACATCTTTGCAGCTTTAGCTCAGTTGGTAGAGCAACTGACTCTTAATCAGTGGGTCCAGGGTTCGAGTCCCTGAAGCTGTACCAAATATTTAAGGAATAGGCATTACCTATTCCTTAATCTTTACGGCCCGTTAGTCAAGCGGTTAAGACGTCGGCCTCTCACGCCGAAAGCATGGGTTCGATTCCCGTACGGGTCACCAAATTCGCGGATTTGTTCCGCAACGCTCGGTTTTGAGCTATCTGCGCCAATAGCTCAGTTGGTTAGAGCAACCGGCTCATAACCGGTTGGTCCGGGGTTCGAGTCCCTGTTGGCGCACCAATTTCATATGTTCCTAAAGGGCAAGGCGGCTTTTGCCTGCCCTTTGTGTTTACGGGTATAGTTCAGTTGGTAGAACGACGGTCTCCAAAACCGTATGTCGAGGGTTCAAGTCCTTCTGCCCGTGCCAGCAACGAGAAAATCCCACTGCTATGCAGTGGGATTTTTCGTTGGCTAAAGGCTTCGGTCTGCGCCTTGCAGGCTTAACCTCAGCTCTTTAGCGGCGCACTTTTTCCTTTGCGGACTCCGTCCGCAATTTTGCTTCGCGAAATCGAAAAACTGCGCGGGGTTTCTCCCATCGGATAAGGTGTATTTGGTTACTCTGTAACAGCGGCGAGTCGCTGCTTCCAATTCCCAATGAAATGCTCATTGGGAATTATTGTTTTTTCTGTATGGTAAATGTAAAAAATCCGATGTTATTATTGATTTGTTACCCACAAAATGTTATAATAAAATTAAGTAATTATTTTGGAAAGGAGAACAAAATGCGAAAACACATTCTGATAGTTGATGACGACAATGACCTTTCTTTTATAATAAGCGAGATGTTGGAAAGCTACGGATATGAGGTAAGCCACGCGGAAAACGCTGCTGCGGCTTTTGATATGCTCTCCGAAAACAAATATCATCTTGTGTTGTTGGATATAAATCTTCCCGAAACCACGGGCTTTGAGATTTGCAAGGAGCTGCGAAAAGTATCGAGTGTTCCCGTTATATTCGCGAGTGCCCGAACAAGCGAAACCGACAGAATAACAGGCTTTGACATAGGCGGCGATGATTATCTTCCAAAGCCTTACTCTATGCAGGAGCTTCTGTCGCGGGTGAACGCACTGATTCGCCGAGCGTACGGCTTTAACGATGAGGAGAAGATCGTTTCTTTCGGCGATGTATGCGTGAATATCACCTCGCGAACCGTGATCAAAAACGGGAATACGATCTCGTTGTCACTCCGTGAATTTGATTTGCTTGCCTATTTCTGCGAACACATAAACACCGCTATCCCCAAGGACAAGCTGTTGAGCGAGGTGTGGGGAGCGTTCTCGATTGTCGAGCCGTCAACCTTAACGGTACATATCCGTTGGCTAAGAGAAAAGCTTGAGGATGACCCTGCCAAACCTCAATATATAAAGACGATTTTCAAGGTTGGATATATTCTGGAGGTCGGAAATGAAGAATAAATTGATTTTCGTTACCGTTATGTTTTCGCTCGCGGTGATTCTGATTTCGGGAATATTCTATCAACGTTCGCAAAGCGTGAACATTGAAGAAGAGAGAGCAGGGTATATCGTGGATATGAACGAGATAATCAAGCTCAACGAAAACGGAGAATACGAATCTGCAAACGCAAAAATCTCCGCTTTACAGGAGGATATGCGTAAAGCCGAAAACAGACAAAGCGGCACGAATGTTATCCCGGTTTTGTGCGGAATAAGCGTTCTGTTTTTCGTGACTGCGTTCGGGTATATTTATTTCGCGATATTGCGTCCGTTTGAAAAGATGAAAAACTTCGCCGAGAAAATTTCTTTGGGGAATTTCGATGTTCCGCTGAAATACGAGCGTTCCAATTATTTCGGCGAATTTACGTGGGCTTTTGACAGTATGCGAAACGAGATAACCAAATCGAGAGCGAGCGAAAAGGAGGCTATCGAAAACAACAAGACCGTCATCGCAACGCTCTCCCACGATATAAAAACTCCGATAGCGTCCATAAGAGCGTATGTCGAGGGGCTTTCCGCGAATATGGACAGCTCTTATGAAAAACGCGTTAAGTACTTGAGCGTCATCACGAAAAAGTGCGATGAGGTATCGCGGCTTACGAACGACCTGTTTTTACATTCCGTGTCGGATATGGACAAGCTGAAACTCGTTCCCGAACGGATAGAAATATGCTCATTTACCGAGAGCGTATTAGACGAAATAGCGGCGGAGAGAGGCGATATTATTTTCCGAAAACCCGACTTTTCCGCCTTTGTAAACGCAGACAAAAACAGGTTCACTCAGCTTTGCGAAAATCTTGTCAACAACGCGAGAAAATACGCTAAAACGGATATCGAGGTATTTTTCACGCGGGAGGACGAAAATATAATTCTGCATTTCCGCGATTACGGCGAGGGGATCCCAGATGAGAATATGCCGTTTATTTTCGACAAATTCTACCGCGGAAACAACTGCGGAAACGAGCAGGGTTCGGGACTGGGGCTTTATATTGTGAAATACATCTCGGAGAAAATGGATGGAAAGGTCGTTCTGCAAAACCACGACAAGGGACTTGAAGTAATGGTAACTTTTCCGGTTATCGAATAGTTTCTTAAGGACTTCTTAATATCTTTTGTGGTAGAATAGTATCATCGAATGGAGGGTTTTCAAATGAAAAATACTGTTTTATCGGCAAAAGGACTATGCAAGAGCTTTGCACACAACGGCGGGCAAGTCCACATTCTCTCGCACGTTGACTTCGACCTGTACAAGGGCGATTTCACCGTTATTATGGGGGCAAGCGGCTCGGGTAAATCCACGCTGTTGTATGCGTTAAGCGGTATGGACAGAGCCACAGGCGGCGAGGTTCTCTATAATGGCAAAGATATAGTCAAGATGAAAGAAAACGAGCTTGCCAAGCTCCGTTATACGGATTTCGGGTTTATATTCCAGCAAATGCACCTTGTCAGTAACTTGACGTTGTTCGAGAATGTCGCGGTTTCGGGGTATCTTAACAAGAGCAAGTCCGCCGCGGAGGTGAGAAAACGCGCCGACAAGCTGTTGGAGCAAATGTCTGTATCTCACATAAAGGACCACCTGCCAACGCAGGTTTCGGGCGGTGAACAACAGCGCTGCGCCGTTGCCAGGGCGGTAATAAATTCGCCGAAGGTGTTGTTCGCAGACGAGCCTACGGGCGCGCTCAACCGCAAAAATACCACGGACGTTTTGGACTTGCTTACCGAACTGAACAAAGACGGTCAGAGCGTTTTAATGGTGACGCACGATATGAGGGCAGCACTCCGCGCGAACAGAATTTTGTACATCGGGGACGGGAAAATCATCGGCGAGCTTTCCTTGCCGCCGTACAGCCCGAGTGAAGAGAAGTCGAGAGAAACACAGGTAAACGCTTGGCTTACCTCGCTGGAATGGTGAGGTGTGGTATGGAAATTTTAACGTTATTAAAGGCGAATATCCGCCGCAAAAAAGGCTCGTTCGTAAGCGTTATTCTGCTTACGCTTATTATCGCGATGAGCGTAACCACGATTTTAAGTATCCGCGAAAGCGCGTTCAACGGAGTTTATCACGTTCACGAGCTGTGCGATACTCCCGACATATGTGTTGGATATATGGCGCATAATCTCACCGATGATATGGTCGATAAGGTGAAAAGCAACAGCAATGTCAAGAGTGTAAATGTTGTTGATTCGATTACTATTATAAAGGTTTTTACGGGCGATAAAGAATACGATTCGGGAATGAGGTTCATCAAAGAAAACAATACCAGGCTCTTAAACGAGCAGCTTAACGGCATAGAGGAGAACGTTCCCAAGCTCCAAAAGGGAGAGGTTTATGTATCCCAAAGAATAATGAATAATTTGTACGTAAAGGTCGGTGACAAGATTACCTTCAGAACCATTGCGGGAGATTATGAGTTTACAATCAAGGGTGTATTTCTCGACCCGATGTTCGGCGCGTCTACGATTGGCTTTAAGATGGTCTGCATAAGTGATGAGGATTTCTTGGAGATTGCAGCGGCAGTGTCCGAAGCCGAAACTGAGGATAAGCACGGATTGGCGAAAAATCTCGAAATATACAAAGCAGATGAATGCGACCTCTCCAATATACAGCTCCGCCGTCAGCTCAATCTCGAAATGGGTCTTACCGATATGGGGGGCTTTTCGCTTACAAATGATTTGGCGATATACTACACGAAAATGCTTCCCGAAATTGTTTGTTCTATTTTATTGGTGTTTATTGCGCTGCTGTTGGCTATTGTTATTATCGTTACCGTACACAGCATTTCGGTGGAAATCGAAGCGAATTACGTTACTTTCGGGATACTTAAGGCGCAGGGGTTCGACAAAAGCAAGATACGCGCGCTGTTTCTGGGGCAGTATCTGCTCGCGGAAATTATCGGGGCGGTTTTGGGAATCGCGTTAAGCATTCCGCTTATCGGCGTTTGCTCGAATATATTCGTGACAATCACCGCCGTGCCCGCAATTATGAGCGTTCCGATAGGGATCATTGCGCTTATACTCGCGGGGGTGCTTGTGTTGTCGGCTTTCTCGATATTCTTTGTCACTATGAAGATAAACAAAATATCTCCCGTCCGCGCTATTTCGGGGGCGAAGAACGAGATTTATTTCGACAGCAGATTAAACGCTCCGATAAGCAAAAAGCTCTTGTCGCCGAGCCTTGCGCTGCGGCAGTTCACTTCCGCAAAACGCAGATATGCCGGCTCGCTTGTTATCGTTACTATTCTCGTGTTTTTTATGATGACGATTTCCGTCCTCGCGAATACCGTGACCTCAAAATCCGCTATGGAATCAATGGGAACGGTGATGTCCGAGATTGATGTTTCCCCAAAGAGGAAATTGTCCGAAAGCGACTGCGAAAAGATAGAAAAAGAGATAGAGAACTTTGCCGAAATCGAAAAGGCATACTACACCAACTTTGCGTATTTTTCGTTTGACGGCGAGGAGATAGCGAGCAACATTCACAAAAATCCATCGCTTATGCCTATGATGAAAGGACGCGCTCCCGAATATGACAACGAAATAGCGGTAACGCAGCTTCTGCTTGAGGAGTTCAATCTGAAGATAGGCGACGAGGTAACGGTCGGTTGGGGAAAAAATAAGGAAACGTATCTTATAACAGGCTCGTATCAAACCACGAACGATGTGGGAAGATGCTTTCTGCTTCCCGCAGACGCCGCCGAAAGGATAGGCTATGACGAGCCGCTTTGGGGGAATTACTCCTTGAAAACCGGTGACGATGAAGAACTGAACGCAAAAATCGTTGATTCTCTCAATGAAAAATTCGGAGATATGATCGAGGCGAAGGTAGCCGAAGAGGTTCTGGACGAGACCCTCCAGGTTGTGATAGACGCAATGCAGATTATAATCTACGTTTTCTCGATATTGTTCTCGCTTATTGTGGTGCATATGGTCTGCTCAAAAGCGTTCATTCAAGAGCGTATCGACATCGGCATTTTCAAGGCTACGGGCTTTAAGACGTCGGGATTGCGGCGGCAGTTCGCGTTCCGTTTTCTTATCGTGTCGATTATCGGCTCGGCGGCGGGCAGTTTACTGAGCTGTTTCTTTTCGGGGAGAGTGCTCAGCCTGCTGTTAAGGAGTGCCGGAATAGTGAGCGCCGACACCGATTTTGGGTTCTTAACCTATGCTATACCGATAGCAATAGTTTGCTTGAGCTTTTTGATATTCTCATACCTTGCTTCGGGAAGAATCAAAACAGTAAAAATCAGGGAGCTTGTGACAGAATAAACATAACAGCCGACCTTTTGCAGGGTCGGCTGTTGGTTTGTGAATATATCACTTCGGCTCAATGTTTGTGTGAAATGCAAAGCAAAATCGCCTATTGGTGCGGAGCAACCCCGCGCAGTTTTTGCGTATTTTGCGCAGTTTGGCAACAATGCTCTGCGCCGCTGGCGTAGTAAGCATTGTCCAAACAGGCGCAAAATCGAATTGCCATTAGGGCAATTCGCAAACCTGTTTGACGCAAAAAGTGCTCCGGCAAAGAGCATTCATCAAGCCGCGAAGCGGCGCAGAGGAATGCCTTTGCGTTAAGCAGAAATCCCTCTTGCGTAAGCAAGAGGGATTTACCTCAACTGGTGGAGTCGAGGGGAATTGAACCCCTGTCCGAAAACCCGTCCTCACAATCTTCTCCGAGCGCAGTCTGTCTTTTGTGATTCCCTTGCGCGGATGCCGACAAACAGGCTTTCGCGTTCGGTAGCCTTTGATACAACCGCCGTTACAAGGCTAATCGCGGTGGTCGTTCTCCGCTAATCGACGCCGATCCCCGCCCGCGGAACTGCGAGGTACGACGGCAGCGCGCTTAGGCAGCTGCTAATACAGAGTTATCGTCTGCGTTTAATTTTAAGGTTTGCGCTATTTAAGCGGTTCGCCCCCGCTGCTCGCTTATCGTGATTTCAAATCCCCGTCGAAGCCTTTACGACCCCGTTTTGTGTTTCTCATCAGGAGAAACATCGGTTCCTGTAATATATTATTATATCACAGTTTTTTGCTTTTGTCAAGTATTTTTTTCGGATTTTCCTGAATTTTTCAGCTTGAATGCCGTTTTTATCAGCGACAGCGCAAGTTCCTTTTCGCGGTCTGTCTTGTCCGAGAGAAAGTATACAATTTGCTTGGAAATTGTGTCCATGTCCGATTCATCGATGTCCGCTTGGTTGAATAAATCTGCTACTGTAATTTCCATTGCCGCGCAGATTCTCTCGAGTATTTCTACCGTTGGATTTGCCTCGCCGCGCTCAATTTGACCATAGTAAGACGTTGTTATCCCCGCGCGGGAGGCTACTTCCTCCTGACTTATCCTTATAGTCGCGCGAAAATACCATAATCGACCGTAATATGTCAGATTTTCCATTTTATCACCCAATTTTATTTTAAGACTTTTATATTAACTATTCAACATAATATAATATCTAAAAAATAGTTAATATACTATTGACAAACGTTAAAAAATGTGTTATAATGATTTGGAGGCAAAGTTCGACGTTTTTTATTTTTGGAGGAAAAATAATATGCCTATTACATTTATTCTTATCGGAGTGCTTGTGGTCGGTCTGATATTGGCGACCTTGATAAAGCTGCTGTTCAACAAGGTTACAAGCAAACATGCATTCGATCGTGCGGATTTGGGAGAGTTTTTCGGAATTTGGATCGTGTGCTGTCTAATAATCGGTGTAGTTGTTCTTATGGCTACGTGTGAAACGTGTCTTGCTAACGGATAATCCGCTGTGTATTTTTGTAACATCAAATTAAGACCCATACCACGTAAAGATTGTGCGTCAGTTGCGTTAATCAGATTTTTCGTCAGCTTGCCAAAAACGATGCAGGAATACCGACGTATTTCCTAATTGACGCTATGCGTCAATTAGGAGGTTTTGTGCAAAAATGACCGAATGAACGCTTCGCGTTCAACCTAAAATCTGTAAGCAAATGATGTGCAAAGCTCGGAGGGTGTTCTTTGTATGGTGTTGCCTTAATTTCCATCAATTGCGTTTGTAAAAAATCCTTTTATAGGGAATTATACTTGACAAAAGTCGTTTTTTATGGTATAATATACTTGATAGGCGCAAATGTACCACAAATTACTTACTGCGTCCATATATTATTATTTAGGAGGATTACTTATGAAGCACCTTTGGAGAAAAATTGCCATCGTTATGATGATCGTGTTCTGCCTGACGGGGATTGCGCTTACAATTGTTGATACCGTAACCACTGCAAAATACACATCATTGGGATTTCCGACATTTCTGAAGGGATTTGTCAATACGCTTGCGCTTACCGCGGTTTGGGGTTTGCTGATTGAGTTCAGCAAGAATGTCGAGGATTGGCTGGAGAAGATTTTCCGCAACAATGCCGGTCTTGAGCAGCTCCCTGATACGCCCGATTTCATCACTGCTGGTATCAACAAGATTGCCAATGTCGCGAACACCGCGAATATGCAGCAGCCTTATCCCCAACAGCCTATGCAGCAGCCCTACGGTCAGCCCCCTATGAATCAGCCTGTGAATAACTTCCAGGCTGCTCCTGCACCTCAGCCCGCTCCTGTACCTCAACCCGCTCCCGCACCTCAACCTGTTCCCGCACCCCAGGCTGCGCCTGTACCTCAGCCAGCCCCCACACCTCAATCTGATACATGGACTTGTTCTTGCGGAACGGCAAACGCTTCCCAAGCGAACTTCTGCAAGGGCTGCGGAAAACCGCGTTCTTAAGAAATAACAAAATCTGCCGCAGAGAGATTTCTCTGCGGCGAATTTTTGTGCGAAAAATGCCGAGGCGAACCTCGGCATTCTTTTGTTATGTTTGAAACGGATCAATCTTCCGTGTCCTGGAGTGTAGCCTTAATGGACAGGCTTACACGGTTCTTTTCGTCATCTATATCGATGATTTTCGCCTCAACCTCATCGCCAACCTTAAGCACGCTGCCGATATTGGTTACACGCTCAAGGGAAATCTGGCTGATGTGGATAAGTCCATCAACACCAGGGATAAT
Organism: uncultured Clostridia bacterium; assembly: GCA_947175385.1. Taxonomy (GTDB): domain Bacteria; phylum Bacillota; class Clostridia; order Oscillospirales; family Ruminococcaceae; genus CAG-115. Next base: position 8,603 of record CAMWMN010000070.1, read on the forward strand.
CTGCGCAAACGCGCCAAACTCGGTAATGGACACAATGGTAGCCTTGATTACATCGTCAATAGCGAACTGTTCGGTGAACTTGTTCCACGGATTCTCGTCCGGGTCCTTTGCCGACAGAGATACGCGCTTCTTTTCGGGATCGTAGCTCTTGACAATAACGTTCATCTTGTCGCCAATGCTTACGATGTCCTTGGGGTGACCTACGCGGTTCCATGTCAAATCAGCAGTGTGAACAAGACCGTCAATCGGTCCGATGTCAACAAACACACCGTAGCTCTCGATAGAGCGTACAATACCCTCGAACTTCTGACCAACCTCGATGTTCTCCCAGAACTTTGCGCGCTCTGCGTCACGGGTTTCGCGTCTTGCCTGGCGGATAGAGCCGACAACGCGTCCGCCGCGTTCGTTGGATACCTCGATGATCTTGAACTTTACGGGTTTCTTAAGCAGCTCATCGAGCTTTCCGTTGCGCGGAACGCCCGTAAGCGATGCCGGAATAAATACGCGGGTGTTCTCGTAAATTACGATCACGCCGCCCTTAACAACTTGAGATACGTTGCCCTCAATGGTTTCGTTGGCTTCCATAGCTTTCTGCAGCTTTTCGAGTCCGAGCGCGGCATCAACACGCTTTTTGGACAGATAAGCCGTTCCAACGGAATCGTCAACCTTGGTAACGATGGCGTCTATTACATCGCCAACCTTAAGCAGCTCCTCAATGTCGGCGTTCGGGTCACTTGTAATTTCCTCGCGGAGTATGTAACCCGTTTGCTTCGCACCGACTTCTACAACAGCTTCCTTTTTGGAAACGCTGACAACAGTCGCTTTAACTCTTTTGCCGGTATATAATTTGTTAAAAGATTGATCCTGCTCAAGCAGCGAAGCAAAGTCCTCCTCATTTTCGATGTTTGTAGTGATTTCTTTGTTCATCTTTTCATGAACCTCCTTAATGGTATGGGCGGGAGTTGACGCTCCTGCCGTTATTCCGATAATACTATCGGAGCGCAGACTCCGCAGGGTCTGCAAAGGAATCTCATCGGCTGTGGTTACAAACACTGTCGGGCAGTATTTTTCGCAGATTTCAGCGAGTTTCCTTGTGTTTGAGCTGCCGCGCCCTCCGACGACGACCATCAGCGCAGCCCGTTTTGCCAGTTCCCGTGTGCTTTTCTGATGTTTCACGGTTGCCTCGCAAATTGTATCATTTATTTCAACGCTGCGGTATTTCTCGCGTATCTTGTCGACACACTCCAAAAAACCGTTGCGGTCGAAGGTGGTTTGGGTTACCAGCACGATTCTATCCGATTCGGACAGTGCGCCGGATTTGAAAAGCTCGTCAATCTCCCCAAAGTTCTTCACGGGGAATGTTTCGCATTGCGTTCTGCCGATTATCCCAACAATCTCGGGGTGGTTTTCCGCGCCCAATACAAGCAGCTTTGAGTTTTCGGGCAAAGACGAAACTATTTTGTGGATCTTTTTGACGAACGGGCAAGTTGCATCGATTACCTCAGCGCAGATTTTACATGCCTGGGATTCGGTTTCCTCGGAAACTCCGTGAGAGCGTATCACCAACGGCTTATTTTCAACCTCGGACAGGCTCTGCGCACAGTGAATACCACGGGAATTAAATTCCCGAACCGCAACTTCGTTATGTATCAGCTCGCCGAGCGTCCACACCTCGCCGTATTTTGCGGCGGCGGACTCGGCAATCGCTATCGCGCGGTTTACGCCAAAGCAAAAACCCGCGTTTTCGGCAATCTCTATAATCATTTTTTAGTTCCCAATGAAACGCAGCCTGTGGTTGAACGTTTTCGCTGTACGGCTATTACGTTTTTCAGCTGTCGATATTACGTTGACTATAGTCAAGCGTTTTCACTGTACGTTTAATTATGTGATACCGCATTATGTGATTTCGGGAGCGCTTTCCTTTAATCTGGCAATTTCTCCCATAATGCGTTGGCTGACTGCCCGGATTTGCTGTTTGTCAGTAATTTCGACATTCTCAAACTCCGAACCGGGGATTTTCTCGCCGATGGAAACTAACACGTTCCGCCGCATAATACGCTTCTTTCCGTATTTGATGAACACGGGAACAACGGGGACTTTCGCTTGCACCGCGACTAGTGACACACCGCTTTTAGGTCTGCCAAGCTCACCCGTTTTGGAGCGGGTGCCCTCGGGGAAAATCACGAAAATTCGCCCGTAATTAAGGCTGTCAATAGCGTTTTTGAGAACGCTCATGTCCTTGGAGCCGCGCTTTACCGGGAACGCGCCCAGCTTGCGGATAAGCCACGCGAAAATCGGGCTTTTGAACAGCTCCTCTTTTGCCATAAATGTATATTTTCCCTTGAAAACGATTCCGACCATTGGCGGATCGTTGTTGGAAACGTGATTGCAAGCGATTATATAACCGCCCTTTTCCGCGGGAATATTTTCCTCACCCACAATTTTTATGTTGAAATAGATGTGGAATACTGCGGAAACAAGTCCACGAGCCATTTCGTAGAACATTACCGCTGCTCCTTTGTATTTTCGGCGATTATATCGCACACAAGCTGCACCGACTGCGCGAAATCCATTCCGGACGTATCCGCCAAAACCGCGTCCTCCGCTTGTTTAAGCGGCGCGATGTCGCGGTGAGTGTCGTTGTAATCGCGCTTGTTGAGGTCGTTGAGAACCTCTTCAAAAGTGACGCTCTCACCTTTGGCGCAAAGCTCATCGTAGCGCCGCTTCGCGCGGATCTCCGCTGCCGCTGTAAGGAAAATCTTCACATTCGCGTTTGGCAGAACCACCGTTCCGATGTCGCGACCGTCCATAATAACGCTGTTTTCGGCGGCGATATCCCGCTGTATGTCCAACAGCGCCGCTCTCACTTCGGGAACCGATGATACGGCGCTTGCCGCCATCGAAACCTCGGGTGTGCGAATCAAATCGGATACGTCCTCGCCATTCAGAAAAACGCGCTGAATGCCGTCTATCAAGCGTATCTCCGCCTTAACAGAGGGGAGCTTTTCGGCAATATCGCCGGGAGAATTCAAATTTGCCCCCGAACGCACGCAATGCAGTGCAACTGCGCGATAAAGCGCGCCGGTATCACAATAGATGTACCCCAACTTTTCCGCTGCAGCTCTTGCTATTGTGCTTTTGCCCGCTCCAACGGGTCCATCGATTGCGACTGATACGTTGCCCACTTTGCTCTCACTCCGAATTGGTATTTTCTGTAAATAGGTACACTTTTCCCTTAATCAATATTTATTATACCACAATTGTGCGAAAATTGCAAGGGGTTTTAGAAAATTTTTAGGAATTTTTCACGAAACTTACCGCCGACTGTCCCGCAAGACGTCCTGTTGAGAACGCGATTTGCAGGTTGAACCCGCCGGTATAGCCGTCAACATCAATAATCTCTCCCGCAAGGTAAAGTCCCTCGCAGAGCCGACTTGCCATTGTTTTGGGGGATATTTCCGCTGTGGAAACACCGCCGCGCGTGATTATCGCCTCTTCGATCGGTCGAAATTCTCGGATTTTAAGCTCAAGAAATTTCAGCGATTTTACCAAGGTTTTGCGTTCGATTTTAGTGATTTCGCCGATGAGTTTTCCGAGCGGAATGCCTGTGACCTCGGAGAACGGCTCTACAAGCTTTTTCGGGAGCAGCTTGCGCAGACTGTCGGCAAATGTTTTCCCACGCAGCTCCGCGAAGTCGCGCAGAATCCGCGAGTCCAGCTTTTGCTCTGTCAGCGCGGGTTTGAGGTTGATTTGAATCGAGCACCGCTCCGCCAAATCCTCGGGAATGTGCGCCGATGCGCTTAAAACAGTCGCGCCGCCGATTCCGTCAGAGGTGAACATAAGCTCGCCGAAATCTTTGTAAATGGTTTTGCCATCGCATTTCAGCGTGATTTCCGCGTTTTTCAGCGTCAGACCCGAGGCGCGGAACAGAGGTGTGGGTTCCGTTATCAACGCGGACAGCGACGGCTGAATCGGTACCACCGAATGTCCCGCAGACCGCGCGAGTTGGTATCCGAAGCCGTTTGAGCCAGTTTTCGGGTAGGAAGTTCCGCCTGTCGCCAATATTACCGCTTTTGCGCGGATTTGGCGATTGTGTGTATTAACTCCTCGGCACGTTCCGTTGTCGAGAATCAGTCCGCGAACGTTTTCGGTGAGAATCGACACTCCAAGCTGATTGAGTCGTTTTTGGAGTGCGTTTACGATGTCCGCTGCCTTATCCGACACGGGGAATACTCTATTCCCGCGCTCGGTTTTAAGCGAAACGCCCAGATTCTCAAAAAAGTCCATTGCATCGGACGGCGAAAACCGCGAAACCGCGCCATACAAAAAGCGTGGGTTTCGCGGAATGTTCTCTAACATTTCGTTTACCGAACAATTGTTTGTGACATTGCAGCGGCCCTTTCCGGTGATTGCGAGTTTTTTCCCCAAACGGTCGTTCTTCTCAATAAGCAGCGTATCCGCGCCAAGCTCTGCTGCGGAGATTGCCGCCATCATTCCCGCCGCGCCGCCGCCGATTACAATTACATCACAGGATTCAGACATCTTTTTTATAGACCTCGTTTCTGTCCCACAGATCCTCCAAACGTCCGAAAATCTGCTCCACGCGGCAGCGGTTGGCTGCAGAAACCATTGCGATAAGCGCGTTTATCAGACTCATCGGAGCGACCAGACTGTCCACAAACGAAACCATATCCGAGTAGGC
>CAMWMN010000071.1 GCA_947175385.1 uncultured Clostridia bacterium
CACTCGATATACACACCGCGGACTGCCTCGTTATCGCTCAGATATAAATACCTCTCGCTCTTGATTATCGCGCGGATTGAGCTGTCATCGCCGTAGTCCTCCCAAGTGAGCTTTTCAAGCTCTTTAAGGTACTTTCCGAGTATTCCGGCATACAAGCCGTCCTGTTCGCGGGTCTTGCACAGCTCACGCATATTGGCAAGGTGTCGGCGCAAATCAGCGGCAAACCATTTTCCGCATTCTTCTCCCTCCGCCGAATATCCGTGACCGAATGGAGTATCGAATCCGCCGTCCTCACGCGGGGAGACCACCTCCGCGAAAAGATAATGATAATCGTCCCAATCCATCTCAATCTTGGGAATCAGCTTATACTCATTCGAGATACGCGACAAATCCTTTCGCGTAATTTCATTGAAAATCGCGGCGTTTATCTCCGTGTCCTCAACGTTGGTATAAGACGCCCAATACACATAGTCGTTCACCATTCCGAGAATTATCACGTTCCCCGAACGCTCAAACACCACGCGGATTTTATACGGATATTTGGAAAGGTCGTAATTCGGCTTTACCAAATCCTCGTCCGCAATAAAATTGTATTTTTTAATATTATTCATATCTTAAAAAAATCCAAAATTCCCAAACGCTTAGGCTGCGCTCGCCGGCGTTCGGAAACCGTTCAAAATTCTCTTCGAGAATTTTGACTCTTTTTGGATTTCTGTTCACCCCCAATGTAATTTTTCAATCTCCCGTGGACTCGCGCAGAATCAGGCTGTGCGGCAGTATGTATGTGTTTCTGTCGAATGTTTCCTCGTGCAGATTCGCAATGATTTTCTCGATTATAGTACGTCCAAGGAGTGCCCACGGCTGCTCTACGGTAGAAAGCCTCGGAACCGATGCGTCCTTTGCGGGGATATTGTCGAACCCGAACACCAACAAATCGCGCCCAACCGTTATCCCGTGACTTCCCGCATATTTCATCGCCCCGAACGCAGTCTCATCGGACACCGCGAACAGCGCGTTTGGACGGAGCGGGCGGTTCATCAATATCTCGCACCCAAGTTCGCCTGAATCCTCATCAAGATCACCGCTTATTACAAGCTCGTTGTCATACGGGATTCCCGCTTTCTCAAGGGCGCGCCGATAACCGTTTTCGCGGTCGATGACGGTATAGCTGCGCTCTTTCGCGGTTATCATCGCAATTCGCCGTCTGCCCTTGCCAATAAGATAGCTTACCGCATCAAACGCGGCGCGTTCGTTGTCAATCGTCACATTGAGGACGTTGGCGACATCGGTGCACTTTGGACATAGAGCCAATCTGCAGCGCCGCGATAACTCTACCAGCGTCTTGTTGTCAAGCTGCGGGGAAATCAGTACTGTGCAGTCCACCACGCGCGCCGCCGCCATAGTCAGCAGACGCGATTCCAACTCGACATCTCCGCCGGTGGACGATATAAGCAAGCTGTATTTCGCCGCTGTCGCTGCGTTTTGCATTCCGCGCAAAAGCTCAATTCGGCTTTTTGGCTCAGAATCGCAAATCAAAGCAAGAATCCGCCCCGTAATGGTTTTGTGAAGGTCGTGATTGATGAAGTTCGGGCTGTACCCAAGCTCCTCGACTGCGTGATTCACCGCGTGGATTGCCTCCTCGGATACATTTTTCTTGTTGTTCAGCACACGAGAAACGGTCGCAACCGAAACATTCGCCGCTTTTGCAACGTCCTTAATAGTTATATTCGGATTGTTCATACAAATCACCTCATGGTGTATTCAACCGCAAAACTATTGCCAATTTTTGTTTCTTATACATATAATACAACAAAAAATCCAGGTTTTCAATAGGCAATTTGCACAAAAAATCGCGTGTAAATTTGAAAATTACAAATTATTGGCAAGCTCCCTTGCACGAATCAACAGCGGCTCACGTTCATTCGGAAGTATGCCGTCGATCACCTCGGCAAGCAAGCTCCGCAGAATTTCACCCATTCGCGGCGATGGCGGCATTAGCTCCATAAGGTCGCGTCCGCCGATTGCCAAATCGCGCGTGGTCAGACATGGGTGCTGCGCGGCGATTTCCTCGGTGAGCGCGAGGATTTCCTGCCACCTCGGGATTCGCTCCCGCGCCTCGGGAATCTTCGCGGAATCGTCCGCAATATGGGCTGAAATTATGTCCGACAGCACCGCGCCATGCTTGGCGAGCTGCCGATTGATAAATCGCTCGCCGTCCTGAAGCGGTAAATCGTGAAAGCGCACGATTTCCACCACACGCAAACGGGTTTCGTTGTCGCACTTCAAAATGCGGAGCTGCTCCTCGGCGATTTGTGCGCTGCGCTCCGCGTGACCGTAATAATGTGATTCTCCGTCCTCATCAGTGGAACGGCAAAACGGCTTTCCGGTGTCATGAAACAGCATTGCAAGCCGCATCACGGGATTTGGCGGCGCGGACTCCACAGCGCGGGCGGTGTGCTCGTACAGTGTGGAATCGTGGAAACGGCTGTTCTGGTCATACCTGATCTGCAAGCCAATCGGCGGGATTATCTCCGCGAAAATCTCGGGGAAAGACAACATCACTTGCTTTACCGACTCACCGCACAAAAGCCGCTTCAACTCGGAGAATATTCGTTCTGCGGATACGCGATGAAGATTCACTCGGAGATTCCGTGCTGCTTCCGATGTGGTACCGTCCACTGCGAACCCGCATACAGACGCGAATCTCAGCGCACGTAGAATCCGCAATGCGTCCTCGGAAAAACGTTGACGCGGCTCGCCCACGCAGCGGATTACACCGCGCCCGATGTCCTCTCTTCCGCCGAACGGGTCAACTGTTCCGCGCCTCGGGCTGAATGCAATGGCATTCATTGTGAAGTCGCGCCGCGCGAGATCATCCTCAATCCGAGCAGAAAAGCTGACGGAGCTTGGGTGGCGGCTGTCGGCATACTCGCCGTCAACGCGGAATGTCGTGATTTCCACGCCAATGCCTTTGTACAGCACAGTCACCGTTCCGTGCTCTATCCCTGTTTCAATTACGCGGCAATCCGCGAACACGCGTTCCACCTCACGCGGCAGCGCGGCAGTCGTGATGTCGAAATCGTGCGGCGTGATTCCCATCTCCCAATCGCGGACGCACCCGCCCACCACATACGCAGAATATCCGGCTGATTCAAGTCTTTCCAGAATTTCACAAATTTGGAATGGAAGTTCCATCTTGTCACCCCATTTACAAAAAACCGCCGCTCTTGCGAACGGCGGTTTGATTTTTATAAGGTTAAATTAAGCGTTAATCTTGGTAACAACGCCCGAACCTACGGTGTGTCCACCCTCGCGGATAGCGAAACGCAGACCTTCCTCGATTGCGATAGGAGTAATCAGCTCAACGTCCATTACAACGTTATCGCCAGGCATACACATCTCCTTCTCGGGAGGCAGGGTGATTACGCCGGTAACGTCAGTGGTTCTGAAGAAGAACTGCGGACGATAGTTGGAAACGAACGCAGTGTGACGACCGCCCTCTTCCTTCTTGAGTACGTAAACCTGACCGGTAAACTTGGTGTGCGGGTGAATCGAACCGGGCTTGCAGAGAACCTGACCACGCTCGATATCATCACGGGTAACACCACGGAGCAGCGCACCGATGTTGTATCCCGCAATAGCTTCGTCAAGAGACTTGTGGAACATCTCAAGACCGGTGATAACGGTAGACTTCGGCTCTTCAACAAGACCGGTAATCTCAACGGTATCGCCAACCTTAGCAACGCCACGCTCTACACGACCGGTAGCAACAGTACCACGACCGGAGATAGTCATAGTATCCTCAACAGGCATCAGGAACGGCTTAGCCTCATCTCTCTCAGGAGCGGGAATGTAGCTGTCAACAGCCTCCATCAGCTTCTTGATGCACTGATACTCGGGAGCATCGGGATCCTTAGAATCGGAATCCAAAGCAACCTTAGCAGAACCGAAGATAACAGGAATGTCATCGCCGGGGAACTCATTCTTGGAAAGCTCCTCGCGGATATCCATCTCAACGAGCTCCAACATACCATCGGGATCCTTGTACTCGCCGGTAGCAGCGTCATACTCGCCTGCGTCATCGCACTTGTTTACGAATACAACCATAGCAGGAACGCCTACCTGACGACCGAGCAGAATGTGCTCCTTGGTCTGAGCCATAGGACCGTCTGTACCTGCAACAACGAGGATCGCGCCGTCCATCTGAGCCGCACCGGTAATCATGTTCTTGATATAGTCCGCGTGACCGGGGCAGTCAACGTGTGCATAGTGACGTGCATCGGTCTCATACTCAACGTGTGCGGTATTGATTGTGATACCACGCTCTCTCTCCTCGGGAGCCTTATCGATCATGTCATAAGCCTCAAACTTAGCCTGACCCTTGAGTGCGAGCCACTTGGTGATAGCTGCGGTAAGGGTGGTCTTGCCGTGGTCAACGTGACCGATAGTACCGACGTTTACGTGGGGTTTGCTGGAATTATATTTTTCCTTAGCCATTGGTATTTCCTCCTTATTCACAAAGGCTTTAAGCCTTCAAAAATGTTGTTAATATTATTTTACCATATTTTCCTCAAAAAATCAAGTACTTTTGGTAAATTTTTTCTGTTCACGCCGAAACATTAGTCGTTCTGCTTGCGTTTAGACATAATGCCCTCGGCAATGTTCTTGGGAACCTCGATGTAGCTGTGCGGCTCCATAACGTACTGACCGCGTCCCTGAGTCTTGGAGCGGAGATCGTTGGAGTAGCCGAACATCTCGGACAGCGGAACGAGCGCAGTTACCTGCTCTGTGCCGTTGCGGGATTCCTGACCCTGAATCTGACCGCGGCGGGAAGTGAGGTCGCCGATAACCGTACCCGTATAATCGGACGGCGAAACAACAACAACCTTCATAATCGGCTCGAGGATTACGGAATTTGCCTTTCTGAGGGCTTCCTTAATTGCCATCGAACCCGCGATCTTAAACGCCATTTCGGACGAGTCGACTTCGTGGTAAGAGCCGTCGTACAACTCAACCTTGACGTCAACAACAGGATAACCCGCAAGAACGCCCGCGTTCAGCGCGCCCTGGATACCCTGGTCAACCGCCGGGATAAACTCCTTGGGGATAGAGCCGCCGACAACAGCGTTTATAAACTCGTAGCCCTTGCCGCTCTCGTTCGGGGAAACACGAATCTTTACGTGACCGTACTGACCCGAACCGCCCGACTGACGCTTGTACTTCTCATCAACGTCCGCGTTGCCGGTAATGGTTTCCTTATAGGCAACCTGCGGCGCGCCAACGTTTGCCTCAACCTTGAACTCGCGGAGCAGTCTGTCCACGATGATTTCGAGGTGAAGCTCGCCCATACCCGCGATAATGGTCTGACCTGTTTCCTGGTTTGTCCAGGTCTTGAAGGTCGGGTCCTCCTCGGCGAGCTTTGCGAGGGCGATTGCCATCTTCTCCTGACCTGCCTTGGTCTTAGGCTCAATAGCGAGATCGATTACAGGCTCGGGGAAGTCCATCGACTCCAGAATAATCGGGTGAGCGGGGTCGCAGAAAGTATCGCCCGTGGTGGTGTACTTCGTGCCGACAACCGCCGCAATATCTCCGCACGGACAAGCCTCGATGTCCTGTCTGTGGTTGGAGTGCATCTGAAGAATGCGTCCCATACGTTCGTTCTTATCCTTGGTGGAGTTGAGCACGGTAGTACCTGCCTCAACGTAACCCGAATAAACTCTGAAGAAGCAGAGCTTACCAACGAACGGGTCGGTGGCGATTTTGAACGCCAAAGCCGAGAACGGCTGATCGTCACCCGCGTGACGTTCCTCCTCCTCATCGGTGTTGGGGTTTACGCCCTTAATGGACTCAATGTCCAAGGGGGACGGCATATAGTCAACAATCGCGTCAAGGAGCTTCTGCACGCCCTTGTTTCTGTAAGATGTTCCGCAGCAAACGGGAACAAACTTGTTGTCGATCGTACCCTTGCGGATAGCTTTTTTGATTTCCTCAATGGTGAAATCCGCACCCTCGTTTTCGAGGTAGCGCTCCATCAACTCGTCATCAAGCTCCGCAACCTTTTCGAGCAAGTTAGCTCTGTATTCCTCGGCTTTCTCCTTCATATCCGCGGGGATTTCCTCCACGCGCATATCCTTACCGAGGTCGTCATAGTATACGTCCGCGTTCATTTCAATCAGGTCGATAATGCCCTTGAAATCGGACTCAGCACCGATAGGGAGCTGAATCGGAACGGCGTTGCACTTCAGTCTGTCGTGCATCATATCCACAACGTTGTAGAAATTCGCGCCCATAATGTCCATCTTATTTACATAAGCCATTCTGGGAACGTGGTAGTTATCAGCCTGACGCCATACCGTCTCGGACTGCGGCTCTACGCCGCCCTTCGCGCAAAATACGGTAACAGAGCCGTCAAGCACTCTCAGAGAACGCTGAACCTCAACCGTGAAGTCAACGTGACCGGGAGTATCGATAATATTGATTCTATGGTCTTTCCAAAACGCGGTAGTAGCGGCAGAGGTAATTGTGATACCTCTCTCCTTTTCTTGATCCATCCAGTCCATCGTAGACGCACCGTCATGGGTTTCACCAATCTTGTGGTTAATGCCCGTATAGAACAGAATACGCTCGGTGGTGGTGGTTTTACCTGCGTCTATGTGCGCCATGATACCAATATTACGCGTCATTTCAAGAGATACGTCTCTTTTCATATAATCCTCCGTAATAAACAATTGTTAATCTTCAATTGTACAAGATTACCACTTGAAGTGTGCGAATGCCTTGTTTGCTTCCGCCATCTTGTGGGTATCATCACGCTTCTTGCATGCGCCGCCCTGGTTGTTCAGAGCATCGCAAATCTCGTTTGCAAGACGCTCCTTCATAGTCTTCTCGTTACGCTCACGGCTGTACTTGGTGATCCATCTCAAGCCGAGTGTGCGGCGTCTTTCGGGGCGAACCTCCATAGGAACCTGGTAGGTCGCACCGCCGACACGTCTTGCCTTAACCTCAAGCTGAGGCATAATGTTCTCCATTGCCTCCTCGAAAACCTCAAGCGGCTCTCTGCCGGTCTTTTCCTTGACAATGTCAAACGCGCCGTAAACAATCTTCTGGGCTACGCCCTTTTTTCCGTCAAGCATAATGTTGTTGATGAGTCTGGTCACCAATTCCGAACCGTAAAGCGGATCGGGCAGAACATCGCGCTTGGGGACATTACCTCTTCTAGGCACTTTACTTCCCTCCTTACACTATTCAGCGGGCGAATTTGGAAACGCACCGCCGGAACCCTTACGGATTCAAATGAAATCACAGGTACTCGAAAGTTAAACTCCCGCCGTGCAAAAGGCAATGATTTATAATTCGCAAAATAATGCCTTATGCCAGCCTTTTGGGGCGATTAAGCCTTCTTACCCGCCTTGGGTCTCTTAGCTCCGTACTTGGAGCGGCCCTGCATTCTCTTGTCCACTCCTTGAGCGTCGAGAGTACCTCTTACGATGTGGTAACGCACACCGGGGAGGTCCTTTACACGTCCGCCTCTGATAAGTACAACGGAGTGCTCCTGGAGCTTGTGTCCGATACCGGGGATATACGCTGTTACCTCATAGCCGTTAGAGATTTTAACTCTGGCAACCTTTCTCATTGCGGAGTTAGGCTTCTTCGGGGTCTGCGTTCTTACCGCCGTGCAAACGCCGCGCTTCTGCGGAGAGTGCTGGTCGATCTGCTCCTTGTGGAGGGTGTTCATACCCTTTTGCAGTGCGGGAGCCTTCGACTTCTTGGTGGACACCTGACGTCCCTTACGGACGAGCTGGTTAAACGTAGGCATTATTTTTCACCTCTTTTTGATTTTAATTATGTGTATTATACCCGCATTTCGGCAGAATATAAAAGCACACTTATAAATTATACCTTATTTATAATCATTTGTCAAGGGGTTTTCCGATTTTTTGTAAAATTTTTGTGTTTTTCGCATGTTTTTTAGCGGATTTTGGTTATTATAAACAATTGACAATTAATAATGCGCCGCTTTCGCGGCGCACATTGTCCATTATGCATTATCCTCCCAATAGGGAATATCATCGGAATCATCGTCTTTTCTGTGGCGTATTTTCCAGATAATAAGCCATATGAGGTTGATTACAATCAGCGGCGGCAGACAAAACAACATTGCCACTTCATAAAACTCCGGGTTAAGCGGTCCTGCGTGTATCGGGTTAATTGCGAAGTAAATCATAATCACAATCGCCGCGACAAGAATCAAGGCGTTCAGCGCAAGAAATACGATATTTAGCGGTTTTATGCGTTTCATAATGATACCTCCTATAAATTAAATAATATGTTGTTTGCCGTGGATTTCCGGAATCCAACTGCATTATCCATTGTCCATTATACATTATCAATCATTTCTTATCGGGTGTTTCGTCCAAATTATTGTCCCTGCTGCGCATTACCCAAATACTAAGCCACACCATATCAATCAGAATAAGCGGCGGCAGACAAAACAACATTGCCACTTCATAAAACTCCGGGTTAAACGGTCCGGCGTGTATCGGGTTGATTGCGAAATAAATCATAATCACAATCGCCGCGACAAGAATCAGGGCGTTCAGCGCAAGGAATACTTTGTTGAGCGTTATTTTTCGTTTCATAAAGATACATCCTCCTCAATTGGCACTATCATAACGGTACTGGTTGTAGCATCTGTTATAATATTTGCCGGATTTACAGATCTAAAAATTAAGCCGTCTACATATCCATAGAACGATGCGTCCGGAACGGGGCTATTTATTTGACTTCCCAGTTTACCATTTATGCTTTTAGCCAAATTGGATGGTGTGTCCCCGGTCAATTTAGTCATTGAAACAGAGTTCCAAATTCTACCCGCAAAATCGGCGCAGTTTCTCAAAAGGCTCCAAGAATCATGTGAATCTATATATGAATTAATCCTTTCCAATTGAACCGAAGATACCGGCATAGACAACGAAACGCGATTGGGCATTTTCCCTTTGTGATTGATTGCATACGATTCCAGATTATACCATATGCCTTGATGGGCACTTATATCCCATGTACCAATAGTGCATTCAGCTCCGGGGGCAACATTTATTCCGCCCAATCTAATTGATTGCCATGTCGTGTTTTTTAAAGAGAGAAATGCGTGACCAGCATCAATTTCCGATGAGGATGATGAACTGCCGCCTTGCGAATTTGAAAAACGCGGTGCCGAATGAATGGTTAAAATACCAATAGGTGTTTCGTCTGAGACTGTCGCTGCTGTGTCAGCCGAAGCGGTAACAAAGCAACAGAAAAGTGAAGCTAAACAAAGAACCAACGCTGCGATTTTTTTGAAAAGCTGCATAGTAAAAACCTCCTATAAATTAAATAATGTGTTACTTGTTGTGGATTTTGGAAACCAGAAACCCAACTGCTTTAATTATATCACCCCAAATCAAAAATGTCAATATGGTCAATATGTTTTTATATTTTGTGACAACCTCGAATTAAATTTTGTCGATGTCAGGGACGGCATAACGCGCGCGGAGCGTGCACCTTAATTGTCAATTGTCAATTGAAAACAAATTTCCCCCTCAATTTAATGAGGGGGAAAATTAATTTATTCTGCTGCCGCTTCCTCAACGGATTCGGGTTCCTCAGACTCCTCTTCGTCTTGACCCTGAACGAGCAAGCCCGTACCTGCGGGAATCAGCTTGCCGATAATGATGTTCTCCTTCAAGCCCGTCAGCGGGTCTACCTTGCCGCGGATTGCCGCTTCGGTAAGCACACGCGTGGTTTCCTGGAACGATGCTGCGGACATAAAGCTGTCGGTCGCAAGAGATGCCTTGGTGATACCCAAAAGCACCGGCTCGGAGGTCGGCATTACGATTGCCTCCCCATTAGCCTCGCGCTCTCTCAGCTCCGCGCACATCTCCTCATACTCGTTCTTGCCGATAACAGCGCCCGCGAGCATTGTGCTGGTGCCCGGTTCAACAACCCTAACCTTGCGCATCATCTGGCGCACTATAACCTCAATGTGCTTGTCATTGATATCAACACCCTGCAAACGGTAGGGTTTCTGAACCTCGCTGATGAGGTAATCCTGAACCGCTTTCTCGCCCTTTACGGCAAGAACATCGGGCGGGTAAATCGAACCCTCGGTAAGCGCGTCGCCGGCAACCACCGTGTCGCCATCCTGAACCTTCGGGCGGTATCCGAACGGCACAGCATATGCCTCTTGTGTGCCGTCTGTGGCAGTAATTATCGCGTGACGTGTTTTCTTGATTTCCTCGAACTTCACTGTTCCCGAGATTCTTGTGATAATCGCCGCATTCTTCGGGCGACGGCTCTCGAACAGCTCCTCGACACGTGGCAGACCCTGTGTGATGTCCTCCGCGCCGACAACGCCGCCGGTGTGGAAGTTACGCATTGTAAGCTGTGTACCCGGCTCACCGATGGACTGCGCCGCGATTACGCCGACAGCCTCTCCGCGGTTAATAAGCTGCCCATTCGCAAGGGACGCGCCATAGCACTTCGCGCAAACACCGTTTTTCAGGTCGCACGTCAGCACCGAGCGAACCTTTACGCGCTCCGTTCCGGTCGCGATGATTCTGTCCGCGTCCGCGTCTGTAAGCAATTTATCGGACGAAATGGTAAACGAACCGTCTGGAGCGGTGAAATCCTCCGCCAAGAATCTTCCCACAAGTCGCTCGGACAGCTTTTCAACAAGCTGATTGCCCTCGCGTATCTCATACACCTCTATGCCGTTGGTTGTGCCGCAGTCATCCTCGCGGATAATTACCTCCTGCGATACGTCAACCAGACGTCTGGTGAGGTATCCCGAGTCGGCGGTACGAAGCGCGGTATCGGCAAGTCCCTTACGCGCGCCGCGTGACGAAATGAAGTACTCAAGGACATTCAGTCCCTCACGGTAGTTTGCCTTGATCGGCATCTCGATTGTAGCACCCGATGTATTGGCGATAAGTCCGCGCATTCCCGCGAGTTGACGAATCTGCGCCTCCGAACCACGCGCGCCAGAGTCCGCCATCATATAGATGTTGTTGTAGTGGTCGAGGTTGTTGGTAAGCGCCGCGGAAACATCGTCCGTTGCGCGGTTCCATATCTTAACGAAGCTCTCGCGACGCTCATTATCGGAGATAAATCCGCGTTGGAACTTCTTGTTCATCACGGCGATTTCCTCGTCCGCTCTCTTGATGATTTCCGCTTTCTGCGGAGGGATTTCCGCATCGCTTACCGCAACGGTAATTCCCGAACGCGTGGAGTACTTATACCCCATCGCCTTTATTTTATCCAGAACCTGCGCAGTAGTCGCTGTTCCGTGAATCTTCAGGCAGCGGTCGATAATCTGCCCAAGCTGCTTTTTACCCACCTTGAAGCCGATTTCGTAATCCAACTGGTGATCGGGATCAGTGCGGTCTACATATCCCAGGTCCTGCGGAATATGCTCATTGAAAATGATTCTTCCCGCAGTTGTGGGGACGATTCTTGTAATCTTCCCGTCGCCCAGATCCTTGGTAACGCGTACCTTGATTGCCGCGTGAATGGTGATAACGCCGTCCTGATACGCCATAATCGCCTCGTTCGCGTCACGGAACACCTTGCCCTCGCCCTTTTCGCCTGCCTTATCAATAGTCAGATAATACGAGCCGAGTACCATATCCTGTGTCGGAACGGTTACGGGCTTACCATCGGAGGGCTTCAACAGGTTCTTGGCGGCAAGCATCAGCGTCTTTGCCTCTTCCTGTGCCTCCTTGGAGAGCGGCAGATGCACCGCCATCTGGTCGCCGTCAAAGTCCGCGTTGAACGCGGTACAGCAAAGTGGGTGGAGCTTTATCGCTCTGCCCTCGACCAATACCGGCGAGAACGCCTGAATACCCAGTCTGTGAAGGGTCGGCGCGCGGTTCAGCAGTACGGGGTGATCCTTGATAACGTTTTCAAGAGAATCCCAAACGCGGTCGTCGGCGCGCTCAACGAGCTTCTTCGCCTGTTTGATATTCTGCGAAACGCCGTTCTTCACGAGGTCGCACAACACGAACGGCTTGAACAACTCCAGTGCCATTTCCTTGGGAAGTCCGCACTGATCCATTTTCAGCTCCGGACCTACAACGATAACCGAGCGCCCGGAATAGTCCACGCGTTTACCCAACAGGTTCTGACGGAAACGTCCTTGCTTACCCTTAAGCATATCCGAAAGGGATTTCAGCGGTCTGTTATTTGAACCTACGTAAGGTCTGCCGTGTCTGCCGTTGTCAATCAGCGCATCCACAGCCTCCTGAAGCATTCTCTTCTCATTGCGGACGATCAGATCGGGAGCTTTCTTATCCAACAGATCCTTAAGGCGGTTATTACGCATAATCACCTTGCGGTAAAGCTCATTAAGGTCGGAGGTCGCGTAACGTCCGCCGTCAAGCTGAACCATCGGGCGGATATCCGGCGGAATTACGGGAATGCAATCCAATATCATCCACTCGGGGCGGTTTCCGCTTGCTCTGAATGACTCGATAACGTCCAGACGGCGCAGCAGCTTGATTTGCTTCTGACCCGCAGCGGTGGTTTCAAGCTCGGTTTTCAGCTCTTCCTCCAGTTTATCGAGGTCGATTTCGGAAAGCAGTTCTCTGATCGCCTCAGCGCCCATGCCCGCGCGGAACGTGTCGATTCCCGCGAACTTTGACGAATACTGACTGTACTCGTCCTCGGTGAGGAGTTGTTTCTTTACCAATCCCGTTTTCTCGCCGGGGTCGATAACGATATACTTTGTGAAGTACAGAACCTCCTCCAACTTTTTCGGGGTGAGATCCAGTACCTGTCCTATACGTGACGGAGTACCCTTATAATACCAGATATGCGACACGGGCGCGGCAAGCTCGATATGCCCCATGCGCTCACGGCGAACCTTGCTGCGTGTAACCTCAACGCCGCACTTCTCGCAGATCTTGCCCTTAAACCGAATCCGCTTATACTTTCCGCAATTACACTCCCAGTCCTTTTGCGGTCCGAAGATTCTCTCGCAGAACAGACCGAGTTTTTCGGGCTTCTGGCTGCGGTAGTTAATGGTTTCCGCCCGCTGTACCTCTCCGTGTGACCACGCCCTGATCTGCTCCGGCGAGGCAAGTCCGATTCTCATAGACTCGAAAACATTAAATCCCATAATTAACCCCTTATTTTAATTGGCAAATCCGGCACCACGCAGATGAAATAGAAATACGGGCAAGTTCATATGCGGTCGCAGAGGGAA
>CAMWMN010000072.1 GCA_947175385.1 uncultured Clostridia bacterium
ACACTCAGCAAGCACAGATGAAATTTGACAAAGCCAAATTTCATCTGCACGGTTTCGGATTTGCCATTAAAATCATGCAAATCCGAAATGCGAGTGGCGCGGCATACCGCGAAGCGGTGTGCCGTGACACTCAGCAAGCACAGATGAAATTTGACAAAGCCAAATTTCATCTGCACGGTTTTGGATTTGCCATTAAAATAAGGAGTTAATTTTATGGCTACTAAGTATATTTTTGTTACGGGCGGCGTGGTTTCCGGTTTGGGTAAGGGAATTACTGCGGCTTCGCTGGGGCGGCTGCTGAAAATGCGCGGCTATCGCGTGACAATTCAAAAGTTCGACCCGTATCTGAACGTCGACCCCGGAACGATGTCCCCGTATCAGCACGGAGAGGTGTTCGTTACCGATGACGGCGCGGAAACCGACCTCGATTTGGGACATTACGAGCGTTTTATCGATGAGAATCTGTCGGTAAATTCCAATGTCACTACGGGTAAAATCTACTGGACGATTCTGAATAAGGAGCGGCGCGGCGATTATCTCGGCGGGACCGTTCAGGTTATTCCGCACGTTACGAACGAAATCAAGAACCGCGTTTATCGTGCGGCGAACAGCGGCGCAGAGCCTGTTGACGTGGTAATCACCGAGATTGGCGGTACTGTCGGCGATATTGAGTCCACGCCGTTCCTTGAAACTATCCGTCAGGTGAGCTATGAAAAGGGACGCGAGAACGTCCTGTATATTCATGTTACGCTGCTGCCGTACATATCGGGCAGCAACGAGCTGAAAACCAAGCCCACGCAGCACAGCGTCAAGGAGCTTCTCTCGCTTGGGATTCAGCCGAATATCCTGGTTCTTCGCAGCGAGTGCGAAGTGCCCGTGGAAATGCGAGAGAAGATTGCGCTGTTCTGCAATGTCCGCCGCGAGGACGTAATCCAGAACCTTACCGCAAGCTCTCTGTATGCCGTTCCGCTTATGCTTGAGCGTGAGGGTTTGGCGCACTCCGCGTGTTATCATCTTGGTCTGGAGGACAGAAAGCCCGACCTCACCGAATGGGAGGAAATGGTTCATCGTCAGGAGAATGCCACAAAGCCGCTTACTATCGGGCTTGTGGGCAAATACGTTGCGCTGCCGGACGCATACATCTCGGTTATGGAGAGTATCCGTCACGCGGGCGCGGTGAACGGCTGCAATGTGGATATTCAGCTTATAAACAGTGAGGAAATCACCTCGGAAACCGCTGCCAATTTGCTTTCTGGTGTGGATGGAATCTGCGTTCCGGGTGGATTCGGTGACCGTGGAATCGAGGGCAAAATTGAGGCGGTGCATTACGCACGCGAGAACAAGATTCCTTTTCTTGGGCTGTGTCTGGGTATGCAGATGGCGGTTATTGAGTTCGCGCGGAATGTCGCGGGTTTGAACGGCGCAAATTCGGGCGAGTTTGGGGAGTATGAGTATAACGTAATCGATATTATGCCCGACCAAAAGGGCGTGGATATGGGCGGCACAATGCGTCTTGGATTGTATCCGTGCAAGCTGGACGAGGACAGCGTTTCGCGGCGGGTATACGGCGAACCGCTTGTATACGAGCGTCACCGTCACCGTTATGAGTTCAATAACGAATATCGCGAAATGCTTGCGGATAAGGGCTTGAAGTTCGCGGGTCTGTCTCCCGACGGCAAGCTCGTGGAAATCGTGGAGCTGCCTCAGGACGTTCACCCATTCTTTGTGGCGGTGCAGTTCCACCCCGAGTTCAAGTCCAGACCCAACAGACCGCACCCGCTGTTTAACGAGTTCATCAAGGTTGCAAGTATCAATTGACAAATGCCAACTTTCAAAATCAAAAGCGGTCAGAAACAAATCGCATAACCAAGCCGTTCGTAAGCTCTCGGTCAAAAACTGCTTTTAACCCCCTATATATTATATTATATATTTTATTATTTTTATATTAAATAAGAAATAAAAGCGGGCATTTGACCACAACCATTACGAGTAGCTCTGTTAAGCCAAATTCTCGCGGTCAAATCCGAGAAAACAGCGGGCGTTCGCCCAATTTTATTTGACCGCTTCACTTAATTGCAGTTGATAGTTAAGGAGTTTTTATGTCACAGATATTTAACGAGCAGAATATGATACGGTCGCTGTCGGGTTCTATCCCCGAGGGGGAAACGTTTGTTGCGGGGATTTGCGCCAATGCCAAGGAAACCGCGATCATTCGCGTCTACTCAAATTGCGTGCCGGTTTTCGATTCAAATAAGCATGTGGATTACATACTACCCGCGATTGAGGACGGAAAGCCGCTTGATGGCGCGGTGACGTTTAAGGTCACGAAGAAAAAATACGCGGAGCACAGCGTATATATCTGTATAACGCAGAATTATCTTGTGCTTACCGAGTGTTCGGAAAATATGCATTATTACGAGTTTGATATAGTTAAATCCTCGCCGTTTGCCGTGGATTTGACGGAAAGGCTCGATGTGCGTGACATCAAATACGTGTTCCCGTTTGATGATATTCAAGATGTGACGATCAAGAAGGGAATATTCGGTTCGCTGAAATGCAATATTACAATAAAAGATGGAAGTTATTTCAAGCTGATGTTCCCGAAACGGAACGGATTGGGTGGCGGTATGCCTTACTATGATGAATACCGAGAGAAAATCTGTGATAAGCTCAATTCCGTTAAGTCGCATTCTTAATGTGTGCTGAGGGGTGAATCCGCTACGCTGGCAAATCCGAAATGCGAGTGGCACGGCATACCGCGAAGCGGATTTCATCTATGCGGTTTCGGATTTGCCAATTAAGATGAGGTGAAGTTATGTCGCATTATGATAATCGTGAGTTGTCATGGCTGAAGTTTAACGCGCGTGTTCTTGAAGAGGCGCAGGACACGACAACACCGCTGTTCGAGCGGCTCAGGTTCGTGCGTATCTTCTGCTCGAATCTGGACGAGTTCTTTATGATTCGCGTGGGGAGCTTGCACGATAAGCTGCTCTGCGAGCCTAAGGACCGTGAAAACAAGACCAATATGACTCCCAAGGAGCAGCTTAACGCTATCGCGCGTCAAGTCAAAAAGCTGTTGCCTCTGAAAGACGCGGCATACGCGGATATAATGGGCGGTCTGACGGCTTTTGGGGTGGAGCACCTCGATGAAAACAGGCTTAGCCCTGAACAGGATGCGTTCTTTAAGGCGTTCTTTGCGCGAGAGATAAGACCGCTACTGTTCACGGGGATCATGGACAAGAAACACCCGATTCCGTTTCTGAAAAACGGTGAGATATACGTTGCGTGCAAAATCCACCGTAAAGGAGACGCACAAGGGAAATACACGTTCGGGATTCTCCCTGCATCGGAGAATCTTCCGCGAATCGTGTTCCTGCCAAATACGGAAGGAATGGGATTTTCGGGGAAATTCCTGTTGATTGAGGAGCTCATCAGACGCTACGCAAAGCAGGTCTGGGAGAACTTCGAGGTGCTCAGTACCGCGATTTTCCGCGTGACGCGCAATGCCGATATTGAAATCAACGAGGGACTGTTCGACCACGATGTGGATTTCCGCTCGGTGATGGAAAAGCTCGTCAAAAAGCGCAAGAAGCTGCACCCCGTAAGAATCGAGTTTCAGGGCAGCCCCGATTCGGATATGACCGACGAGATTCCGAAGCTGCTGGATATTGGCGAGAACTTTGTATTCAAGCAGTCCGCGCCGCTGTCGCTGGAGTTTATGTCGGTTCTGGAAAAGCGGTTGGAGCGGTATCCCGAGCTGTTCTTCCGCCCGCTGACTCCTCAGCGTTCGCCGCAGATATTGCCGGGCAAGCCGCTGATTGAACAGATTCGCCAACGCGATATTCTGCTCTCTTACCCATATGAGAGTATCGGGCAGTTTATCGGTTTGTTGGAGGAGGCGGCGGTGAATCCGAGCGTTACTTCCATCAAGATTACGCTCTATCGCGTGGCTCGGGACAGCAAGATTATAGGCGCGCTGAAAACCGCCGCAGAGAACGGCAAGGACGTACTTGCGCTGGTGGAGCTGCGTGCGCGATTCGATGAGGAGAACAACATCGGCTGGTCAAAGCAGCTTGAGGACGCGGGAGTCAATGTAATCTACGGTCTGGAGGAGCTGAAGGTTCACTCCAAGCTGCTGCTGATAACGCTGCGCGACGGAAATGAGGTTTCGTATATTACGCAAGTCGGCACGGGCAACTACAACGAGCGCACCTCCGCGCTGTACACCGATATGACTTTAATGACTGCCAACCGTGACATCGGCTCGGACGCGTCCGTGGTGTTCAATGCGCTTATGACTGGTTCGACTGTCGAAAGCACCAATCGGCTGCTTGTTGCGCCAAAGGGCTTGAAGAGCGGAATTGTGCGCCTTATCGACAACGAGATTTCCTACGGGCGTGACGGATACATCGGTATCAAAATCAACTCGCTGACCGACCGCGACCTCATTGAAAAGCTGGCCGAGGCGGCGCGCGTGGGAGTTCGCGTGGAGCTTATCGTGCGCGGAATCTGCTGTCTGATTCCCGGAAACGAGGGAGATGATTCGGACAGCACGATAACCGAGAATATCCGCGTGATTTCCGTTGTGGGGCGGTTTCTGGAGCATTCGCGTATCTACATCTTCGGCAGAGAAAACAGAAAACAGGTGTACATCTCCAGCGCGGATTTTATGACGCGCAACACCGAAAAGCGCGTGGAGGTTGCCGCGCCGATTCTCGACAGTTCTCTTGCCGAGCGTGTCTGCGGGATTTTCAACACCATTCTGAGCGATAACGTCAAGGCGCGGGAGCTGTGCGCGAACGGTAAGTACCGCCGTGTTTCCGCAGACGGAAATCCGCCGCTTAACTCGCAGATTTGGTTCTACGAGCAGGCATACAAGGCAAACGAGAACAGTTCCGCGCCGATTGCGGAATCCAAGCCGAGTAATTCGCCGGTTAAGGTGAAAATTCGCCGTATAAGGTGAGTTTTTGTCAATTAAGTCAATACTGCTTCATTCAGTGCGGAAAGCAGCAATTAAATATTTTCTCCCAAAAACAGAGCCGATGAACTGTGAGTATCTCACAAGTTCATCGGCTCTGCGTCTAATTGTCCGGCAATTTGATGATATGTTGTTTTGGTTGATAACCGAGAGTTTGTTTCATCATTTCAGTGCGTCAGTGCGGTTATCCAAAAGCATACTGCTGAAATTGCAGAAAGCGGTGTCATCTCATATTTTTCTTTCTTGCTTTTGGAGATGAAGTTCATAATTGTATTAAGCGAGAGATATATCGCCATAACAATGCAGATTATCTTTGTGATGTTATCTGAAAACCATAATGGTATAAATCCTCCTACTTGCAAAATTATAATTACAAAAAACATCTGTAAAATAAGCTGTATCACCAAAATAATCCTTAGTTTCTTGGGAAAAACTTTATATTGTCCTCCCATTGTCAGTTCTCCCAATGGTAAGCCGCAAATTATAAGAAATGATAATATAATTACTATCGAAAAGACACTGGCTCCTATAATAGCTGTCATAGCCAACCCCCTTAAATTTCGAATGCTGAGCCGTTTTGGGCAATTTCAACGAAAAAAATTTCCACCCCTCAGCCATCGGACAAGGAGTGGGAATTAATTGTCAATTAGAATCAGCTTGCTCTCTGAACCTTACCGGAGCGCAGGCAGCGCGAGCATACGTTAACTCTGCACGGAGTGCCGTTTACAACAGCTCTTACTTTCATTACATTGGGCTTGAAAGTTCTGTTGCTGCGTCTGTGGGAGTGGGAAACCTTGATTCCGAAGGTTACGCCCTTTCCGCAAATTTCACATTTAGCCATATATTACACCGTCCTTATCTAAATTGGCAAATCCGTCAACGCCAAGCGAAGCACTTCACGCTATCGCGTAAAGTGCTTCGCTTGCGTGCCGAATTTGCATTGCTTTACTCTATACCGTAACAAATAATATTATACCAGAAAATCGTGGGAATTTCAAGTGGGTTTTTGGATTTTTCGCGAATTTCGTGATTATCCACAAACTTCCGAGGGGTTCAACTATGAAATTTCTCACAATTGCACAAATCCAACTTTTTTCTGTACCTTTTGCAGCGTCTTTCGGGAAATCTTATACGCTTTCTCCGCGCCGGACTTCATACACGCTTCAACGTATGCCTTGTCCTCGGAGAGCCGCTTGTATT
Source organism: uncultured Clostridia bacterium (assembly GCA_947175385.1). Classification (GTDB taxonomy): domain Bacteria; phylum Bacillota; class Clostridia; order Oscillospirales; family Ruminococcaceae; genus CAG-115. The sequence continues at coordinate 6,179 of CAMWMN010000072.1, forward strand.
CTGCCTGTAACGGCGCGAGTTTATCCGCGACCGCCTCTCCGACTGCCAGCTTGAAGTCGCCATATCCCTTGCCCTTAAACTCCGCCTCGATATCCTCGAACGATTTGCCCGCGACCGCGCCGTAAATGGACATCAGGTTGATAATGCCGTCCTTGCCCTCGCGCGCGCAGACCTCCGTTTCGCTGTCCGTAACCGCGCGTTTGAACTTGCGGATTATCGTGTCGCGGTCGTCCAGAATCGACACGGACGCATTGGGGTTTTCGTCCGACTTGGACATCTTCTTTGTTGGGTCTTGCAGCGACATCACCTTGGCGGTGGATTTCGTTATATACCCCTCCGGCATTGTGAACACATCGCCATAGATTCCGTTGAACCGCTGAACGATGTTCCGCGCAAGCTCCAAATGCTGCATCTGGTCAACTCCCACAGGCACTAAATCCGCTTGATACAACAGAATATCCGCCGCCATCAGCACGGGATATGTGAACAGCCCCGCATTTATGTTGTCGGGGTGCTTTTGGGATTTGTCCTTGAACTGCGTCATACGCGACAGCTCACCGAACTGGGTGTAGCAGCTCAGAATCCACGCAAGCTCCGAATGATTGGGATTGTGCCCCTGTACAAAAAGCGTGGACTTTTCGGGGTCAAGCCCCGCTGCGATAAGCAGCGCGTAGCTCTCCTTGATTTGCGCGCGGAGCTTTGTCGGGTCTTGGCGCACGGTTATCGAGTGCAAGTCCGCGATTCCGTATGTGCAGTCAAACTCCTCCTGCATCTTCACCCAGTTGCACATCGCGCCGAGGTAATTCCCAAGGTGCGGAGTATTTGTCGGCTGAATTAGGCTTAATATTCGTTTCTTCTGTTCCATTTAAGGTTATCTCCTTTATTACTTAAAAAAATCTTTGGCACATTTTCCGAGAATTTCCACCCCACGGATTATCTGCTCGTCTGTTGGAGTCGAGAAGTTCAGCCTGAACGAATGCGAAACCGCGCTCTCATCGGTGAGAAATGCGTTTCCGGGGACGACCGCGACTTTCTGATGAACCGCCTCCGTGCAGAACGCGTTCATATCGTACTGTTCGGGAATCGTCGCCCAGATGAACAGTCCGCCCTCGGGCTTGGAATATGTCACGCAATCAGGCATTTTCTCGCGCAGAGAGTCTGCCATTAATTGGTATTTCGCTCTGTAAATCCCGCGAAGTCGCTCCAAATGCTCGTTGAAGTCCACTGTTGTGACGAATTTATACGCAAGCATTTGTGCCCAAATATTCGTGTGGACTGTGCTGGTTTGCAGCCCGACCACTGCTTTCCGAACAAGCTCGGATTCCGCGCAGAGGTATCCCACGCGCAGACCCGGCGCAAGCGTCTTGGAGAACGTACCCGCGTAGATTACCACACCATCGGAATCAAGCGACTTGTAGCTCGGTACATTCTCCCCCGCGAAACGCAAATCTCCGTAGGGGTTGTCCTCCAGAATGTAGACTCCATGACGCTTTGCAAGCTCCAATACCGCTTTTCGGCGAGGCAGGGAGGTGGTGTTGCCGGTGGGGTTCTGGAAGTTTGGTATCGTGTAGATGAATTTCGCGCTTGGATTGGCTTTCAGAGCCGCCTCAAGCCGTTCGGGAATAAATCCCTCGGAATCGGTATCCACTCCAACAAGATTCACGCCGTAGCTCCTAAACGCGTTCAGCGAGCCGATAAAGCTCGGATTCTCGCACAGAATCGTATCGCCCTCGTTGCAGAGGATTTTCGCGGTGGTTTCAATCGCCTGCTGCGCCCCCGCAGTAACAATAACCATATCGCCGTCCGCGAACATATTCTTTGCGCGCAAATCGTTCTCGAGCCACTGCCGCAACGGCGCGTAACCCTCGGTTACGGAGTACTGCAGTGCGTTTATCGGCTCTGCGGCAAGGATCTCGTCCGACAGCCGCCTTATCACGTCCGTGGGGAACGCCTCGGGCGCGGGATTCCCTGCCGCGAAGCTGATTACCTCCGGGTCTGCCGTGAATTTCAGAATCTCTCTGATCGCTGATGGTGTAAGATTTGCCATTTTATTGGAAAATGGTTTCAGCATATTATTCTCCTTATCTAGATGGCAAATTGCGAACCGCGCGAACGAAATAGCTGCGCTATTTCGTCCGTGCTAGCAGAGCGTTACCTCTCACCGCTTCGCGGTGCTCGGCAACGCTCGCTTTCGCAATTTGCGCGATTTTAATAGCAAATCCAAAACCGTGCAGATGAAAATAGCGAAGCTATTTTCATCTGCACTCGCTAAGCGAGCCGCAACATCGTTTCACGGTGTTGCGCCCCGCTTGCGTTTTGGATTTGCACTAATCACCAATAACTTGTCATGAGTTATAACGCGCTAAACTCGCGTCTTGTTGGTTGACGCGCGGTTAATTGAATTTGCACCGCACTCCTGTTCAAACATCGTAATACATTTTAATTATATCACACTTGGACGAATTTGTAAAGTACCTAAAGAAAATTTGACAAACAAATTATTTTGTGGTATAATATAAAATGAGAATTTATGTGGACTTGTATGTGAAAATCCAAAACGAAAAATTACAAATATATGAAACTATTTGCCCAAAACCTGCGACTACTGTGTTGAGGGAACAAGGTATGCGGGCAGCGCAAGCGTTTCATATGCGAAAGACGAGGTGAAGCGGCATTGGGCAAGCCCGAGATTGATTCCTATTTTAACGACGTTTATGCCGCCACGTTCACTGCGGTGTCACGGTTCGTCACAAGCCACGCTTCACGGCTTCAGGACGCGGAGGACATTATCCAGAACGTTTATACCCGATTCTACAAGCGCATAGACGACAAGGGCTATGAGGATATCGAGTCCGCGGAGGCATTCCTCATAAATATCGCTAAATTTGAGTGCCGGAGTTTTCTGGCGAGCTTTATTAAGCGCCGCGAACGCGTTAAGAATATGTCGGACTTCTCCGAGGAGGAATCTGCCGCATTGGACGCCGAGTTGTCGCGTGATGAGCCGCTGTTGGAGGACATTCTGAACAACAAAATTCTCGCGAAACAGATTTTTGATGACATTATGAACCGCGATGAAACGGTGGGTCGGATTTTCTACCTCCATTTCGTATGCGATATGAAATTGGATGAGGTTGCCGATAAGCTCGGGCTGAACGTTTCAACGGTCAAGACCAAGCTGTACCGTACCATCGAAAAGCAAAAAAAGAAGTTCGGGCTGTAAGGGCGGCGAGAGATTGAATAGCCGTTTAAATCACAATAAAAATCTGCCCAATTCGGCGGCGGGGGCAGTAGTCTCCGAGGGCTGTGGGCGGTTAAATTAAGAAATTCGGAAAGGAGGGGTACTGTGAATAAGCATGATTTTTACAAGGAGATTATGAGCGAATACACGTTTGATAAGGACAAAATCCTGAGTAACGCCAAAAAAGGCAAATTCGCGGGAAGAAAGCCCCTCCCGTTATATATAGGTATGACTGCCGCCGCTGCGGCACTGGTTGTTGCGGTAGGCACTGCCGCGTTCAGCTTGACAAACCACAGGGGCGCGGTTTACAACGGCGGAAATCTCGCCGCGCTTGATGATAAACAGCGTGTTGACAAGGCGAAAACCGAGGCTGACCAAAACGCAAATTCCGTTGAGTTGTACGATGTGATGGTGTCTTTCAACGGCGCGCTGTCACCTGCCGAGGTTCAGAATGTTCTGACGGCATATTCGGACAGCAGTATTCCGGTCAAGCTGCTGTTTTTGGCGGATGGCTCGAAGGCGGTCGGCGGTGAACAGGTCGGAGCGGTTTTCGAGAGCGGAAACGGCTCGATTACGGGAGCGATAATCAACTGCCCGGGGCGCTTGATGAAGTCGCTGATGAACGATTCGCGTGTTGTTCTTGCGGAAATCGCTACTCAAGAGGACTTTAACAGCGCATTGCCGATTACAACTCCTATCGGTAATTTGACAAATATTGACAACGGAGATTCCGATAATTCTCATAATCCGCCGGATATTGATGTTTCAGGCGGCGGAATTGACGGCGATAACAGCAATAGCGATGTTCCGGATAATTCCGGCGCGGACGACCCGATTATCATGCCGCAGAATACGGAAATCAAGCTGCCGGCGGGGGTTAATCTTCCGACCGGGCACAACGCGGGATTCTCGTATATCACGGACGATTTGGGCGCGGAGAGAGCATATTTCCTGAATGAGAACGTGTTCTATGTCAAAACCGCAAATTCCGTGCGGTTGTACAGGTGGAACGGCGAATCTGAATCTCTGGCGGTATCTCAGAACATTGAGGACGCTCAGGCGTGCTGGATTTCCGAGAACGGTTCGCGGCTGATAGTTACAGGCAAAGAGAACGGGATTCGGCGCAAGATGTTCATTATTGACGCATACAACTGCACGATAAACGATATGGGCGCGGAGAGCTTTGTCGGAGATGGCACGATTGCCGCAGCGGCATACAATGAAAATGACGATGTTCTGGTAGTGAACGTATTTGACGGAGAGGCTTATTTCCTCTATACCGCGCATCTGAACGGCTATCAGGCGGCAGACGCTGCAACGCTGTTTATGGACGGCGCGAACGTGAATATTCTCGGCGAGTTTGGCGGAACTGTGTATTTCAGCGATTCCGCAGACGGCAAGACAACGATTTACAAGGGCGAGGCGGGAACTGCCCTCAGTGGAAATGTTGTTCTGGAGCTTGAGGGAGTTTACAGCGCGAATGTAAACTCCGCGTTTACTCACGCGGTTATGACTTGCACCACCGAGGCTCTCGGTGACACGGAAAGCACGATTTTCGATCCCGAGACAGAGAGTCTGATTCCCGCAAGCGCAAATACTTCGTTCGGCGTGGCTCTTCATACTTGCGAGATGGACGGCGAATATTTCAAGGTGGAAAACGGCGCACTTGTCAAGATTGATAAGTCCGTTGCGAATGCGGCGAAAATCGACTTCAAGCGCAGTTTCTCCGCAACATATATGGCTCTGGTGAGCAACGGTTCTGTGCGGATCGTTCCGTCCGTTTACAATTCCGCGAACAAAAACGCGGCGCTCGGACAGCCCACAGAGAATTCCACTGAGGAGCTTCGTGCGGCACTGAATCTCGGCGCGGGCGTGATTAACGCGTTGGCGACCGATAAATGCGCGGAGGCGGGTTTGGATACCGCAGAGAAGCTCTCCGAGGCGATTGACGAGTGCTTTACCAAGTCTGCGGGAGAGGATTTGAAGTCCCGAAACGAAAGCGGAAACCTCACGGCGGTTGACATTTCCGAGGCGGTTCTTGTAATAGACGAAAACAACGAAAATTCCGCTGATGGTACACTGTATGTCAAGGTTGGTACGTTTGACGGCAAGAACGGTTATTTTGCGTACAATGTGCGGTTCGCTAAGGAGCGCGGCTGCTTTAGGCTGGATTGTGTGATAGGTTAAGAAATGGTTACTCCCCTGCGTCTGTTGGTGCAGGGGAGTTGTTTTTCGCGCTTACAGAGCGGATCGCAACTCACGGTTGACGGATTGAAAAGTGGTGGTTGGTGGTATGCAACTGCGTGAAATGATAAAATATAATTAATGCAACATCACAACTTTGCGCGGTGTTGCCTTATCCGATTTTGCTTATTATGAGGTGCTTAAAATGGCGAAAACAATGTTCAAAAAGAAAAAGGTTCTCATTATTGTATTATGTGTTATTGTCGCGCTGATTATTGCCGGCGATTGGTTATTATCCGTAATCATATACAATGAGAATTTTAATCAGCGTTTTGAAAGCTATGAACCGCTGATGTTATCCATTGATGATTTTGACGATTTGCAGCGCACAAAATATGTTTTCCCCTCGGACAAGGGGCAGAAGCTGACGGGATATATGTACAGCTCTGGAGAAAATCAGCGCGGGATAGTTGTAATGGCGCACGGTTTCGGCGGGGGCGGACATAACTCCTATATGGACTGCGCGAATTATTTTGCCCATAACGGCTACTATGTTTTCGCTTATGACGCGACCGGGAATGACGAAAGTGAGGGCGAAGGAGTCGGCGGTGTTCCGCAGGGGGTTATAGATCTCGATTACGCAATATCTTTTGTAGAGGATGAAGAGAATTTTCCGAATTTGCCGATAGTTCTGTTTGGGCATAGTTGGGGCGGTTACAGCGTTTGCAATGTTCTTGCATATCACCCGGAGGTGAAAGCTGTTATAGAATGCTCGGGATTTAACAGCTCGTCCGATTTGTTTGAGTCCGAGGGCAAAAAACTGATAGGAAACGGGATTTATCTGATGCTGCCGTTTGTTAAACTTCACGAGCTTATTAAATTCAGGAAATACGCGTCAAATACCGCAATGGACGGTTTCGCCGCGTCCGATGCCGCTGTTATGATACTGCACAGTTCCGATGATACTGTTGTTCCCACCGATTACGGTTATGACGTCTTTTATGAAAAATACAAGGACGATCCTCGGTTCAGCTTTGTTCGCCTTGAGGATAAATGGCATAACTATGTTTATCACGATACGTCATATGTCGATGAGTTCAACGCGAAATTTGACAAATGGCGCGGAACGCTTGATTATGACTATAAAGCCGAGGAAAATAAGGAACGTTTCTCCGCAGATAAGGCAGAGTATCTGCATAACAATCTTGATAGAAACAGGTGGAGGAATATGCTGAATTTGGAGTTGTTTGAGGATTTTGTGAGGTTTTATGATAGTCATTTATAACAAAAAATCCTTGACAAATGCTTTACAAAACAGAAAAGGAAATATATAATG
>CAMWMN010000073.1 GCA_947175385.1 uncultured Clostridia bacterium
ATTTATGAGATGAAATATTGTGAGCGCGTTCCCAATGCCGTAGCAATCAACGAGGCTGTGGAGCTTGCGAAAAAATACTCGCTGAAGACGGACAGCGGTTTCATCAACGGGATACTTAATTCGTATATGAGGGAGCTGGAGAACAATGGCTGAACCGATTTCCGTAAAGGAGTTCACGGACATTGTGGAATCTGCGCTTACGGACAGCCCCGCGCTGAATAACATCGCAGTTGTGGGAGAGGTTTCCGGGTTCAAGCTGCAGGTCAAGAGCGCGTATATGGATTGGATCTTCTTCACGCTGACCGACGAGGGCGGCGGTGACAGCGCGGTGCAGTGCGCCGTGTTCAAAAGCCGCGCGTATCTTACTTATCTCCCGAAGGACGGCGACAAGGTGCTCGTAAAGGGGAGTATCTCGCTGAGCCGAAAGCGCGGCTCGTATTCGTTCAAGTGCGAGGATATTCTGCCGTATGGAGAGGGCGAACGCGCAGCGGCTTTGGAGGCACTGAAAAAGAAACTCAACGCCGAGGGAATCTTCGCGCAAAAACGTCCGCTGCCGAAATATCCGAATAAAATCGCCGTGATTACGTCCGAAACGGGCGCGGTCTGGCACGACATCTGCGATAAGTCCGAAAAACGGTATCCGCTCGTAACGCTGACGCTTGTCCCGGCGACAGTTCAGGGAGATTCTGCGGCGGCGAGCATTATCTTGGCTTTGAGCCACGCACAGAACATCGGCGCGGATTTGATTATCATCGCGCGCGGCGGCGGCTCCGCCGAGGATCTGGACTGCTTTAATTCCGAGGATCTGGCGCGCGCGGTTTACGCGTCAAAAATCCCCACGATAAGCGCGGTCGGTCACGAAACCGATTTCACGATATGCGACTTTGCGGCTGACGTTCGCGCCTCCACACCCACCTCGGCGGCGGAAATCGCGTTGCCCGACATCAACGAAATACGCGGGATTCTTAACGGTTATCGGGTAATGTCAAAGCAGAACGCTCTGCGTGCTGTCGATAACCGTGAAAAATCACTCGCGGTGATGGAAAAGACCGTGAGAATCAACTCCCCGCGAATGAAAATCGCCGCGTGGGAGCAGTCGCTGGAGCGCGTCAGATCCGCGATTTCGGTGAATATCCACAAGAAACTCGATAACGCGGATAACGCGCTTAAACGCGCGGCGCAGTCGATATCCGATTTGAATCCGATGGCGGTTCTCGCGCGCGGATATTCCGCGGTAACGGTCGGTGAGAAGATAGTCAAGAGCGTGGAAGAGGTTGCAATCGGCGACAAAATCAACGTGAAAATGAGCGATGGCAGCGTTTCTGCCGTTGTTGAGGATATAGGAAGGAGTTCGAAATGAACTTTGAGGAAGAGATGGAAAAGCTCGATGCTATCTGCGCAGAGATGAGCCGTGGGGACGTTACCCTAGAGCGTTCGATGGCATTGTATACCGAGGCGGTGGAGCGCACAAAAAAGCTGCGCGAATACATTGACACGGCAAAGCTAACGATAGAGAAGTTGGAGCAGCAATGAGCGCGTATTCGGTAAAGGAGCGGCTGGCGGATTATGCCGAAATGACCGAGGAGGCACTCGAAAAGTACATTCCCGAGGTGGATTGTTTGCAGCGGCGCGTAATTGACGCGGCGCGGTACAGCCTATCGGCGGGCGGAAAACGGATTCGCCCCGCGTTGGTGATGGAGTTCTGCCGCGTTTGCGGCAGTGACCCCGAAACCGCACTGCCCGTGGCTTGCGCGATTGAGATGATGCATACGTTCTCGCTGATTCACGATGACTTGCCGTGTATGGACAATGACGATATGCGCCGCGGAAAGCCGTCCTGTCACAAGGCATTCGATGAGGCAACGGCGGTGTTGGCGGGGGATGCGCTTGCTATCGCGCCGTTCCGCATAATCGCGGACGCTGCGCTGCATAAGCTGCTCGATAAGGACACGGCTTTGAAAATCATCTCACTTCTCGGCGAGTTGTCAGGCTTTTTCGGAATGATTGGCGGACAGACAGTTGACCTCGAAAACGAGCACAAGCAGCCCTCCGTGGAGGTGATCCTTGAGATGTACCGAATGAAAACCGGCGCGCTGTTGGAGTTCTGCTGCCGCGCGGGGTGCATTGCCGCCGGTGCGGGTGCGGCGGAACAGCTCACTGCCGGTAGCTACGGACAGCGTTTGGGTCTTGCGTTTCAGATTGTGGACGATATTCTGGACGTAACTGCCGATGAAAAGACCCTCGGAAAGCCCGTTGGCAGCGATGCGGCGGACGGAAAATATACTTATGTCAGCGCGGCGGGACTTGAGAACGCCCGCGAGAAAGCTCGTCAGCTTACCGAACAGGCACTGGAGCAGTTGAGCGGCTTTGCGGATAACGAGTTCCTTATCGACCTTACAAATGAACTTCTTGATCGCCGATTCTGACGGAGGGAAAACGTATAAATGGAAAATGTTTTTATGTTAAATCCCATTTTGACTGTGGGAATTATTTCGTGGATTGGCGCGCAGCTGCTGAAAACGATCCACCATATGATAAAATACAAAACGTTCAATCCCGAACGTTTCGTGGGCGCGGGCGGAATGCCGTCATCGCACTCGGCTCTGGTGGTGTCCGTGGCGATTTACACATTGCGTTCACAGGGCTTCGCAAGCCCCTATTTTGCGTTTTCGATGATTCTCGCGGGGATCGTGATTTACGATGCGATGAGCGTCCGATACAACGCGGGGCTTCATGCCAAGGAGCTTAACAGGCTGCGGCGGATTGTGGACGAGTTGGACGATGAGATCTCACAGCTTGCCGACAAGCCCGAGGACGAAGACATTGAAGAGCTTGTAAACCAGAAAGACCTTAAGGAATTTCTGGGGCACACGCCCATTGAGGTTCTTGCCGGTTCTATGCTCGGGATTCTGATTGCCATGGCGTTTCCGCTGCCTAAATAATCGGAGGAATTATGCTGCTTGACAACAATATTAATCATAGTAAACTTCAAAAGATGAACACTGCGCAGCTCAACTCCCTCTGTCGTGAACTTAGGCAGAAAATACTGCGCACAGTGATGAAAAATGGAGGTCACTTGTCCTCGAATCTGGGCGCGGTGGAGCTTGCCGTTGCGCTGCATTATGTGTATGACGTGAACGGCTCGGACAGAGTTATCTGGGACGTGGGACATCAGGCATACGCGCATAAGCTGCTTACGGGGCGGCTCTCGCGGTTTGATACACTGCGGAAAAAGGGCGGAATTTCGGGATTTACGCGTAACTCCGAATCTGCGGCGGACGCGTTCGTTTCGGGGCACGCTAGTACGTCAATATCCGCCGCCTACGGTATTTCCACGGCAATGAGGCTAAACGGCTCGGACGGAGCGGTCGCGGCGGTTATCGGCGATGGCGCGCTGACGGGTGGAATGGCATACGAGGCTCTTAACAACGCGGGCAAGACGGCTTCCAATCTCACACTGATTATTAACGACAACGCAATGTCCATCGGCAAGAGTACCGGTGCGCTTGCGCGGTATCTGGCGCATATCCGCTCCACGCGGCGGTATTATCAGGCAAAGGAGCGTGTAAAATCCGCTCTGTCGGGCGTTCCGATTGTGGGAAAGCCTATTGAGAGTGCGATAATCAACGTGAAATCGCTGATTAAGGACGCGCTGTATGACAGCTCCAACCTGTTTGAAAATCTCGGATTCGCTTACATTGGACCGGTTGACGGTCACAATATCGGCGATATGATTGAGGCACTGCTGACTGCTAAGCTGATGAAGCGTCCCTGCGTTGTTCATGTTTTTACACGAAAAGGAAAGGGATACAAGCCCGCCGAGGAGAATCCCGGCGAGTATCACGCGGTCGCGCCGGGCGGAATCGTGGAGGAATTTGCGTATGACGATATTCCGCCGCACAAGGTCGGGAGTTTCTCTGAGGTGTTCGGCCGCGAATTGGCGGAGATGGGCAAATCCGACAGCCGAATCTGCGCGATAACCGCCGCAATGAAGTACGCAACGGGGCTTAATTACTTTAAGAACGAATGTGCGGCGAACTTCTTTGATACGGGAATTGCCGAGCAACACTCCGTGACGTTCGCGGCGGGGCTTTCCGCAAGCGGAATGCTGCCCGTGTTCGCGATCTACTCAACGTTTTTGCAGCGCGGATTCGACCAGATAATTCACGACTGCGCCATTGAGAAAACTCACATAACGCTGTGTATTGATCGCGCGGGGTTCGTTGGCGCGGACGGCGAAACACATCAGGGGATTTTTGATGTGCCGATGCTACGTGCGATTCCCAACACGGTGATTTACTGCCCAGCGACCTTCGAGGAGCTTCGCCTGTGTTTGCACACAGCGATTTACAACACCGATGGTGTGGCGTGCGTGCGGTATCCCAAGGGCGGGGAATTCCCTGTGGGCGGCGAGCTTGCAAACGCCGCAATGCAGCCGCGGAGGAGTTTCTTTTACACCGGAAAACGCTCCGACATACTTGGGATTACCTATGGCAGAATCTCCGCGAATCTGATTCAGGCGGCGGAGGAAACGGGCGCGGACTTTGTACGCTTAGTGCGGATAAACCCGCTCCCCGAGAGCGTATACAAGATTGCGGCGGAATATGAACGTGTGGTGTTTTTCGAGGAAGGTTCTCTGAGCGGCGGCGCGGCGGAGGGATTTTTGGCGGAGCTTTGCGCGCGCGGATTCCGTGGAAAAGCGAAGGTTGTCGGAGTGCGCGGAGAGTTCGTTCCCGCGGCGGAAATCTCCGAGCAGCTTGAAATGTACGGGTTGGACGCGCGCGGAATGGCTGAAAAGCTGCGGGAGGTAAGGTAATGTCAAAGTACAGCGATACAGAGCATCGGTTTCGGTATATGGTTCGCAATGAGGCGGAGCAGTCAATAAAGGACTTGAACATAGACCGCGCGAATTTTCACGAAGTTCCCAAAACCGAGTGGGAGCGTATCATCAAGCGGTTTTACTACACGTTCATAGACTGCGAGCACAATCCGAAGATTCGGCTTGGATATGTGTGGCTGAAATTCCGCGAGGGACTGCATTACGCGGGGCGTATTCAATACGGATTTGACATCACCGACTGGGAGGAGTTTGTCGATAAACTTGACGAGCTTATCCCCAAGAAAAACCGCCCCGCCGAGTATTACTACATTAACGACAGCGGTTGGGTCTATGAGGGTAGGCTGCCCGAAATAATCCGCGTTCTCGGCGACTGCTCGGGGCTTGTCGAGGATTTTTATATACTCCCAAAGCGTGAAAGGTTTGATTGGGTAGTATGTTATTGTGGTGACGGCGATTGTATGAGCATAATAAAGAGAACGTTATAGCCTTACAGAAATCAACATTCAATTAGAAATAATGCAAAATGGGAATAAAAAGTTGTATGGATATATAAAGAAAACGTTATATCCTTACAGAAGTCAGCGTTCAATTATAAGTAACACAAAATGGGAGTTAAAAAAATGCGTCTGGACTTGTATTTATCCGAGCGCGGATTGTGCAAAAGCCGAGCCGCCGCGCAGTCGCTGATTGCGGCGGGCGGAGTTCTGGTGAACGGCAGAACGGCAGCGAAAAACTCGCTTGATGTTGCTGATTCGGACGAGGTGACGGTTCTGGATTCCGTGCGGTTGGAGTTTGTGGGTCGCGGCGGATTAAAGCTCAAACGCGCCGTGGAGCTGTGGAAAATCGACCTGAAAGGGAAATTATGCGTGGACATTGGCGCGTCCACGGGCGGATTCACCGATTGTATGCTGCAAAACGGCTCAGGGAAAGTGTTTGCGGTGGATGTGGGCACGAATCAGCTTGATGAAACACTCCGCGCGGACGGTCGCGTAATCTCGCTGGAAAACACTGATATACGCGATTTCTCGCTCCCGGAGGGAATCTCGGCGGATTTCATCGGTGCGGACGTTTCTTTCATCTCGCTGAAGTTGATTCTGCCGCATATTTACAGACTGCTGAGCGGCTCGGGTAGCGCGGTCGCGCTGATCAAGCCGCAATTCGAGGCAGGGCGGAAATCCCTTTCCAAGCGAGGAATAGTAACGGACGAGCGCACGCGGCTGCGCGTTGTCGCGGATATTGCGGATTTTGCACGGCAATGCGGATTTACGCTTTCCGAAACAGCGCAAAGCCCCATTACCGGGGGCAGCGGAAACGTGGAATACTTACTTTACCTAAGGAAGTGACAGGGTTGAACAGAACAAGGGTATTGATTGGGCGAAACACTGCGCGAAGCGGTTCGGAAGAGCTTTCCGCGAGGATTGCCGCGCTGCTGCGCGAGGGCGGATTTATTCCGTGCGTTTGCGGCGAGAACGCGCTTTCCGCGGAAAAAATCGGCACGGAAATCGTGGAATCTCCAGGGATTTGCGGTTTCATTGTCACCGTGGGCGGTGACGGAACTATTTTGAAATGGGGCAAAATCGCCGCAGAATTTGACTTGCCGCTGCTCGGTGTGAATATGGGCAGACTGGGGTTTATGGCATCGCTTGAGCCGGAGGACGCGCCAAAAATTCCCGAGATCCTGAGCGGCGAATTTCGCGTAAGCCCGCGTATGCTGCTTTCTTGCAGCGTGTACCGAAGGGGAGCGAGAATCTTTTCGGAACGCGTGCTGAACGATGTGATCCTTTCGCGTTCAAGCCAGTCAAAGCTGCCCGAATTTGTGGTGAGCTGCGGCGAGGCGGAGGTTTCACGGGTTCGCGCAGACGGCGTGATCCTCAGTACCCCGATGGGTTCAACGGCGTATTCGCTGTCGGCGGGCGGACCGATTCTCGCGCCCGACCTTGAATGCATAGAGTTCACCGCGCTGTGTCCGCATACGCTGTTTAATCGTCCGATGATTTTCTCGGACAAGCAGATAATAACCGCCAACGTCAATCATTATCACAATTCAAAGGCGACATTCTCCGTGGACGGCGGTAAGGCTATTCCGTTTTTGGACGGTGATACGCTTCGTCTGCGCCGTTCAAGCAGAACGCTGCGGCTGATAGAAACGGGTGAGGGATTCTACGGCGCGGTTCACAATAAGCTGATGACACCGATTAAGTAACAAGCGGAGGAATTATGGACAAAAAACAGCGTCAACAGATGATTTTACGCATCATATCGGAAAACGAAGTAGCAACGCAAAGCCAGCTTGAAAGATTGCTTTTTGAACGCGGAGTCAACGTTGGACAATCAACTCTCTCGCGCGATATACGTGAGCTGAAACTGAAAAAATCCCGTTCTGACAGCAATGATACAATGTGCTACACCTCCAATGGCGAGTACACCGCGTGGCGCGAAATTACTTATAATTTCATCTTTGCTCAGTCGGTCATTTCGATGGATATTGCGCAGAATATCGTGGTGCTGAAATGTCACCCCGGAATGGCGGACGCGGCATGCAAGCTGGTTGACGAGCAGAAGTTCGATGTGGTTGTCGGGTCGATTGCGGGCGATGACACGGTGTTTATCCTCACGAAAAACGAGATCCACGCGGAAAGCCTGTTTGAACGTCTTAAGCGGCTTAAATTCAGAAACTGAGAGGTTGCGAAATGTTAAGGGAATTGTCGATTGAGAATCTCGCGGTGATTGAAAAGGCATCCGCGCGGTTCGAGCCGAATTTCAACGTGTTCACCGGCGAAACAGGCGCAGGAAAAAGCATACTTATCGGCGGAATAAACGCAATCCTCGGCGCGCGCACCAATAAGGATATTGTGCGTACCGGCGCGAAAAAAGCGGTTATCACGGCGATTTTCGATGATATTCCCGCCGAGGCGGCGGAAAAACTCGCGGAGCTGGGCTTTGACGAGGGCGAGGAGCTTATGCTCTCGCGGGAGATTTTCGCGGACGGAAAAAGCTCCGCGCGTATTAACGGCCGCCCCTCTACTGCTGCAATGCTCCGCGAGATCGGCAGCCTGTTGGTGGATATCCACGGTCAGCACGAAAACCGCATTCTGATGTCCAATGATAACCAGCGTGATATTCTTGATGACTACGCGGGAATCGGAGAACAGATGAATACGTATAAACAGGCGTTCCGCGAGTTCGCAAGGGCGGCGCGGGAGCTGAAACGTCTGCAAGAGGAAGCCGATACCCGTGAATTGAAAATCGAACATTTGAAGAGGATCGTTGCGGAGCTTTCTGCGCTGAACCTTGAGAGGGGCGAGGGTGACCGTCTGGAACAGGAACTGGAGCGCGTCCGCCAAAGTGCGGAAATCGTTAAGGCGGCTTGGGGCGCGTATGGATGTTTCAGCTCCGATGGCACCACCCGGGCTTCGGGAGAGCCGGCAGCGTGCGATTTGGTGGAGAACGCACGAAAGCTGCTTGAGAAAATTTCTGATGTTGAACCTCGCGCCGCCGCGCTCTGTGAGCGAATCGGCGCGGTTATCCCGGAACTTTCGGACATGGCGGACGAGATTTATTCGCTGTGCGGCGACCCGGCAGAGATGAATGAGGACGAGCTTGCCGAGCGTGTTTCCGCGCTGAAACTTGCGAAACGCCGCCATAATATGGAGGCGGACGAGCTGGTGGATTACCTTGAGCGGTGCAAAGCCGAGCTTGAGGAGCTTGAGGGCGCGGACGATGAAATTGATAGGCTATCCGATGAAAAGCACGAGCTTGCGGAGCGCGTGAAATCCCTTGCCGAGGATATTACCGAGCGGAGAACACTCGCCTCGGAGCGAATCTCGGATGAGATCCGTGAACAGCTTGAGTTTCTGGATATGCCAAATGTGCGGATCATCTTCGCGATTAATCCCGATAAAATCACGATTAACGGCAAGGACGGCGTGGAAATGCTTATCTCGGCGAACGCGGGCGAAGAACCTAAGCCACTGAACAAAATCGCCAGCGGCGGTGAGCTTTCGCGCATAATGCTTGCGATAAAGAGCGTTCTCGCGGACCACGACAATATCCCCACGCTGATTTTTGATGAGGTTGACGCAGGAATCAGTGGCCGCGCGGCGCAGAAAGTCGGGATAAAGCTCCGCGAAACCGCGCAAAAGCGTCAGGTGCTATGTATTACCCACCTCGCGCAGATTGCGTCCAAGGCGGAGTGCCATCTCCTGATTGAGAAAAACGTTGAGAACGACCGCACGCATACTCACATAGAACAGCTCGACTTTGAGGGTAGAAAGCGCGAGCTTGCTCGTATAATTGACGGACTCGGTGAGAGTGAAAGTGCGCTTGCCGCTGCTGAGGAGATGCTTAAATCCTAATTGCCGCTTTGCGGCAATTAGGATTTGGCGTTTTTTGCTTGCAATTGCCCCGGTTGAGGTAAATCCCCTTGCTTACGCAAGTGGATTTCTGCACAACGCAAAGGCATTTATCTGCGCCGCTTTACGGCTTGATAAACGCTCTTTACTAGGGCAATTGCATTTCGCACGCTCAGCGTGCGAAACCGCAAAAATCCGTACGTAGATCCGCTTAACAGCGAAATACTAATTGTCGCTTTGCGTCAATTAGGTTATTGGTGTATAAATCAATGACTTTCAACTTTTTTCTGAAATTACAAAATAATATACCGAATTTATCATAAAATTGTCACAAATAACGGGTATAATTAAGTCAACAAGGGGGAATGGGATGGCATACGCGAATACTTTTAAGCGGCGGGAGATGAAATTCCTGTTGAACGAGGAGCAGTACGGTGCGCTGATGGAGCAGATTTCCGAGCACTTGCACCCGGAAGCGTTTGGGTCTTATACTGTTCGGAATATCTATCTCGACAACCGCAATTATGACTTGATCAGAAGTTCGTTGGGAAAGCCCATCTACAAGGAAAAGCTCCGCCTACGTACCTACGGCGAAACTAATGACAATTCCGAGGCGTTTCTCGAAATCAAGAAGAAGTTACGCGGGATTACGTATAAACGGCGGCTCGGACTTCCGTACAAGGAACTTCACGATTACATAACAGACGGCGCAATTCCAAGCGACAACGGGCAAGTCTATCAGGAAATCGACTACCTGATAAAACGAATGAGCCTTTCGCCGAAAATCGTTATCTGTTACGATCGAGAGGGATTCTTTGACGTTGATGACGAGGAGTTTCGCATAACATTCGATGGGAATATTCGTTATCGTCATAATGATCTGGATTTGCGCGCGGGGGATTTTGGCGAAACGCTGAATGCCGCGCCGTATCGGATTATGGAGGTTAAGTCCGCAGGAGCGATTCCAATGTGGATGGTGAGGGAGCTTTCCGCACTGAGGATTTTTCACGGTTCGTTTTCCAAATACGGGACTATTTATCAAATGGAAGTACGCGGTACGGCGCAGTTCAGCGCGTTATAAAGTGTACAGTGTATAGTTGACAGTTAGTTGCGTAGGTCATAACCTGCGGCTGCCTTATAGGGTGAAGTCTAAGCACATTTTAACCCAAGGCAACCTATCTGCGACTAGTGCAAATTCAAAATGCAAGCGTCGCACAAACGAAAATTACAAAGGAATTTTCGTTTGTGCGGTTTTGAATTTGCTTTTTAGATAAGGAGTAAAGATGTTTTCTAGTATAATTGATAATTCGGTTGGATTGACGGCGCAGAGCACTGTTTTCTGCACACTTACATCGGCGGTTCTGGGATTGGTCGCAGCACTGCTGTATCGGTTGAATAATCCGCGTGCGTCCAAAAATCTGATGGTGACGTTGGTGGTTTTACCGGTGCTGGTTCAAGCGGTGATAATGTTGGTGAACGGTTCGGTTGGCGCGGGAATCGCGGTTATGGGCGCGTTCAATCTGGTGCGGTTTCGCTCTGCGCCGGGAACATCACGCGAAATATGCTATGTGTTCCTTGTAATGGGAATTGGACTTGCCACAGGTATGGGGTATCTCGGTTTCGCGCTGATAATCACATTGGCGGCGGGATTGATTCTCGCGCTGCTGGGATTTTCGCCCGCGTTTGGAATCGTCAAGTCCGCTAAGCTGCTGCGGATTCTGATTCCCGAGGATCTGGACTATATGACTTGTTTTAAGGACATCTTCGCGGAATATCTCAGCTCCGCAAGATTGGTGATGTCCAAGACCGTAAGTATGGGAACGCTCTATGAACTGCGTTATGAGATTGTTCTCAAGAGCGCGGAAAAGGAGAAGGAGTTTCTGGATAAAATCCGCGTGCGCAACGGAAATCTTACGGTTGCGTGCAGCATTTTGACCGATAACCACGAGGAGATGTGATTTATGTCAATGAATTTCAAAACGTTGGCGGCACTTTGCGCCATATCGATGGCACTTACGGGGTGTAATGTCGAAAGCTCGGACTCCGACAGCACAATTAAGAACTCGGGTTCGATAGCGTCTGGCGAGAATACTGCGTCCGAAATCAATATCGGAGATATTCCGACTCACGAGGTGAAAACGCCCTCCGAGGCGAACTGCATGGTGGAGTTTTCCACGGACAAGGCAAGCATTTCTGGGAACGGGGCTTCCGTGAGCGAAACTGCCGTAACCATATCTGCGGGCGGAATTTACGCGGTTTCGGGGAATTGCGCGGACGGGAAAATCATTGTGGACGCTCCCAAAAATGACGTGTGCCTTGTGCTGAACGGTCTTAAGCTGACATCTAAGCGAAATAGCGTAATTGAGTGTACCAACGCGAAAACGCTGACTATATGCACAATGGAGGGCACGGAGAATGCTCTTGCCGACAGCGCGCAATACTCCCTCGCGGCGGGCGAGGACGAGCCTGATGCGGTGATATTCTCCAAAGCGGATCTGGCTTTTACGGGCAGCGGAAAGCTCTCCGTGACGGGGAACTGCAAGGACGGAATAAAGGGCAAGGACGGCTTGTCTATCGAGGGCGGCATTCTGGAAATCACCGCCGCCGATGATGGAATAACCGCGCGCGATTACGCTGTTATTCGCGGCGGCGAAACCTCGATAACCGCGCAGAATGATGGGATAAAAACCACCAACAACACGGACAGCTCTCTCGGATATATCGTGATGGCGGACGGAAAGCTGGAAATCAAAGCGGGCGGCGATGAAGCCAATGCCGAAATCACCGCATCAAATTCCCCGTTCGATTGGGATAAGAGATCCGATAATCAGACGAGCAAGAAGGGCATTAAGGCTGTCGGAAATATCCAGATTCAGGGCGGCGAAATCAACGTTCTCTCTGCAGACGACAGTATCCACTCCAACGCAAGCGTAACGGTCGGCGGCGGAAAGCTGACACTCTCCTCGTGCGATGACGGAATCCACGCAGACGAGAATCTGACAGTTTCCAACGGTGAAATTACCGTATCCAAGAGTTACGAGGGTCTTGAGGGCAAGAATATCGACATCAGCGGCGGGGTAATTAATGTCAAATCTGCGGATGATGGCTTGAATGCCGCCGGTGGTGATAATGGAGCGGCTTTCGGATTCACCCAGGACAAGGGCGACTATTACATCAGCATTTCGGGCGGAGAGATAACCGTAGACGCTGACGGTGACGGGATCGACAGCAACGGCACTGTCGCGATGAGCGGCGGAATGGTGACGGTGTTTGGTCCGACAAACAGCGGAAATGGCGCGTTGGATTATGAGAAATCCTTTGCGGTAAGCGGCGGAACGATGATTGCCCTCGGTGCGCGCGGAATGGCGCAAGCTCCGAGCACGCTGGCGCAGCCGTGCCTGTCGATTTACGGCGATGTAAAGGCAGGTACAGAGCTTGAGGTTCGCAGCGGCGATAAGGCAGTGCTCTCGGTGACGGCGCGTAAGGATTGCCAATCGCTGATTTTCACGAGCGACAAGCTGAAATCGGGCGAGGAATACGGAATCTAT
The DNA here is from genome assembly GCA_947175385.1 of uncultured Clostridia bacterium. Classification (GTDB taxonomy): domain Bacteria; phylum Bacillota; class Clostridia; order Oscillospirales; family Ruminococcaceae; genus CAG-115. The sequence goes on from CAMWMN010000073.1 coordinate 12,741, forward strand.
GCGAACGGAACGCTTTTGACAAGCGTCACCGCAACCGATGGAATTACGGGCAACGGCGCAACGG
>CAMWMN010000074.1 GCA_947175385.1 uncultured Clostridia bacterium
CTATCAGGCTGCCGATAATCAAACCAATGTTTAATAATTTTTTAATCATAATAATTACCTCATCAATTAAATCTGTCCGCTTTGCTCAAATCAAATTTGGCAAAAACCCCGCCGCAGCGGGGTTTTTGTATTACTCGAAAAAATCAACCGTTGTAGTTGTTATTATCGTAAGGATTGTTGTTGGTTGGCTGCTGCTCGTACGGATTATTCGTAGGAGTGCCATAAGGATTGACATTTGTGGGCTGCGTATATTGATCGTTATTAATTGGCTGACTATACTGGTTGTTCATAGGCTGAGCGTACTGGTTGTTCATAGGCTGAGCGTACTGGTTGTTCATGGGCTGAGCGTACTGGTTGTTCATGGGCTGAGCGTACTGGTTATTAGCAGGCTGCGCATATTGGCTGTTGACAGGCTGCGCGTATTGATTGTTCATAGGCTGACCATACTGGTTGTTCATGGGTTGACCGTATTGATTGTTTACAGGCTGACTGTTGTAGGGAATGAACGGGAGGGACTTCTTGACAAGACCCATAATGCCGACAGCCAACATAACGATTCCCGCAACAATGGCGAAGATAAGCCCAGTTGCCGACGGACCCTGAATTATACCAAGAACTTTATCACTTGAGTAGGAGGAGAGCAGGCTGCCCCTGTGAGACCAAATCGCGTTTGTCATTGCTCCAATGCTTGTAACCGGGTTGAACAGGAACTGCCCGACAAATCCCAACACGCCTGCGACCACCGTGACATACGCGGGTATCTTATTGCTCTCCCTGAACAGAAAAGCATACCCGACAAGGGCTAACGAGAGAACAAAGCAAATAATAGCTCCGATTCTTGTCACAATTGCCCATCCAAACATAACATTAAAATCTTCGATTTCCTCAAATTTCTCAATGGAAAAGACGTTAATAACGGCGATGATTCCGCCGACCAACATCATCAATCCACCAACAATTAACCCCACGTTAAGTATTTTCTTGATCAAAGCAGTATTTCCCATAGTAATAATTACCTCCTGTTTTTAGTTCCCAATGAAACATTCACTTTATTATACCACATTTTTACAGGATTGTCAAGTAGGTTCAACAAAATCCGGCTTTTCTTCGAATTAACGACTGATAAAAAAAAGCACAATAATCAAAGCTGCTGAAATTCCGCAAATTATCCAGTTTCTGAACATAGTTCGTTCCAGTTTTTTGTTGTTCTTGTTGCGGTCAAAACGTTTAGCCATAAAATCACCTCTGAAAATCTACCCGTGCCTTTGGACGCGTAAACGGGTTTTCTATGTAATGGTCTTTTTCGATTGTCTTGTCGGAAACGAGGAAATAGTCATGCCGCAGCGCCTCGCTTCCATCGGACATTACAGGGTCGTCCCACGTAGTATCTACGTGATACCATTTTCCGTCCAACTCCACCATATTCCACATATGGCTTTCGCCGTTGGCGCGCCCAACTATGCACACACAATTATATCCAAGCGCCTGAGCCAGATACATAAACGACTTGGAATAACCTTCGCAAAGCGCCAGTCCGTAAACAATCGCCCCGTCCGCCTCGGATATATACTCGGGTCCGATTCGCCGATATTCAGTGTTGTTCACAATCCAGTCGTGAATGAACAGGAGCTGGTCATATCCCTCGGGCTGCCTCAGCGCCTCGTTCAGAATATTCTGAGTTGCGGCGGTGAAATCGGAATAAATCTGTTCTTTGTCGCTTCCGTCATTGCGGATTTCCGTAGCTTTCATTGATGTGACGGTCATATTTTGATAGGAGTATTGATAGCTGTTGCCAAGCTCGACAAATTGCGGATTGTCATAGTCAAACGCCCAATAAACCTTTTCAACGTCAAACTTATCAAATTTTGACTTGATCAGCCTATTCGGAAATTCAAATCCGTATTCCTCGTTCTGAACGGCATTAAAAAGAAGCGCGTATGCCATCTTCTGTGTCGCGTCAAGATGATTATAAGCCCATTTGCGCGTATAGTCCGTAAGCAGCGAGGATCTGTCCGGCTCGGGAATTATGACCTCCGGCTCCGTTGAGGAGCTTTGAACAGGTCGGCTGGGAGTTGTCTGTGTGGAGGACGAGCTTGAACTTGAGCTTGAGCTTGATGATATGTAATCCTCGATTCCGTCCGGCATAACCGGGATTCCGGGGCGATAGTCGCTTGGCTGACTGGGTTCTTCCGTCTGCACCGGCCCGGGACGATCCACCGGGAGCTGGATCGCGCGCGATTCGTTCTCTCCGCACCCCGAAAGCAATAAGCATGCGGAAACGGCAAGTGCCGCGATTCGGGCAAATTTATGTTTCATTATAATCACTGCCTTTAGTTATTAAGGAAATAGTTGCCAATTACGTTTTCGCTGTAAGATATTGTGTTATTTTTATTATACCATGTCTTTCGACAAATGTCAAGTGAAAATAATTCCGTCAGAAATCCTCGATTACCTCGTCTGTTTCGTCAATGTCGAGTGAATGCCCCGAAACGGTAATGCGGTCGGGTTTGTCCTCCCCGCGGTAGAGCAGCTTTAACAGAATCGGCGATGCCACCGAGCTGCACAGAATCAGCAGAATCACCGAGGTGAAATACTTCGGCTCGACCATTCCGACTGCCAGACCCTTCTGCGCGACAATCAGCGCGACTTCGCCGCGCGTCATCATTCCGACGCCGACTTTCAGCGCGTCATTGTTGTTGAATTTCCAGATTTTTGCCATCAACCCGCAGCCGACAACCTTTGCCGCCAAAGCGACAATTACGAATGCAAGCGAGAACCACAGCAGACTTAGCGTAAATCCGTCAAAGTTGGTCTTAAGTCCGATTGACGCGAAAAACACGGGACCGAACAGCATATAGCTCGAAATGTCCATCTTGCCCGCGATGTACTCCGCATCACGCAGATTGCAGAGAATTATCCCCGCAACGTATGCGCCCGTGATGTCGGCGATTCCGAAGAACTTCTCGGCGCAGTATGCCATAATAAAGCAAAGCGCAAGCCCGAAAATCGGGATTCGGCGGTGATGGAGAGAATGCTTATCCAACACCTTGAACAACATATAAATTAAGAATCCGACCACCACACTGAATAGGATAAACAGCAGCGTCTTAATCGCGACCTCAGCGGGCTTTGCGTCAGTGGAGCGGAATCCGATGACGAACGTCAGCACGATGATCCCGATTACATCATCGATAATCGCCGATGACACGATTATTGTACCGACCTTGCCCTTGAGATGTCCAAGTTCGCGCAGCGTCTGAACCGTTATGGATACCGAGGTTGCGGTCATTATCGTGCCTATAAACACTCCGCGGAAAAACTCGTCCGAGCCGAGCGGCGCGAATCCGAAAAACGCTCCATACAGCGCCCAGCCCAATACCAACGGAACGAACACACCCGCACACGCGATAGTCAGCGCCACGGGACCCGTTTTCACAAGCTCCTTGAGATTGGTTTCCAGTCCTGCCGAGAACATCAGCAGCACCACACCGATTTCCGCGAGCATTACGATAAAATCCGATTGGTTGACTATCCCAAGCATTGACGGACCGATAATCAATCCTGCCGCGATCTGTCCCACCACTTGCGGCGCTTTCAGTTTTTTGGCAACAAGCCCGAACAGCTTCGCCGCGATAAGTATAATCGCAAGATCCTTAAAACATTCATAGGCTGCCATATTTTGTCACATATTCCGTTATGGAATCTGCGTTTCACCTCACCTTGTTGATTTCATGGTTTCCCTTGCCGTGCGGCGGGGAGTTTTCTCTGTTTCTATTATATTCTTTTTCGGTAATAATTTCAATGCCGAAATTGTACAATTTTTCTGCACAGTGTGGAAGTTTTTTCGGTAAATTGTGTTGACAATGTGAAAAAAATGTGCTATAATTAATTTATGTTATGCAATGGGAGGCTTTTTCGATGGCAAATTCTGGCAATGATAAAACAGTAGGAAACGGACGGTTTGGGATTTCATTAAGCGGCGAATTTAATGCGCCATATAAATTCGAGAATATGTTGAAACTGATAATTCTCGCTGCAGGAGCGGGATTTATCGCACTGGTGACTTTTGTTTCAATAAAAGTGCTGCGCAATACAATAGCATCACTTCCCGAAGGGCGCGGTGGTGACCAAAGGCTGTTTCCCGCGATTGTCGCGGCATTCGTTATCCTTTCCGCGGTTGCTATTACGTTTCTTGTTGTTGGGTTCACCGTAAAATACATCGGCACAGGATTTAAGTGCACGTATGCCGCAAATGATGAAAAAATGATGCTGGATTACGGCAAAACCGAGTTTATTGTTTTCTATCAGGACGTGGATTTGGTTGAATTTTCGCCGCGTTCGTTTTTTAACAAAATCAATGGATATGATGTTCAGATTCGTATAAATGGAGAGATTCAAGAATTTTCCATTGTTTCGGACTCGTACATATCCCCTAAAAGTACGCCGTTTTTCATTATTAAAACTCAGGCTGAAAATATCCGTACTGCAAATGTGGACGCAAATGACGAAAACCGCACTCAGCGTGAAATCGCGATGAATATCGGCAGCGGACGTGCCATTTCCCAAGCGGAAATCGAGCGCGCCCGCATCAAAAAAACCTCTGTGTACGACCGTTTGGGCGAATTGTTGGGCGAGGGCGGCGACAGCGTTTCAAATGCTGAACCTCAAGAGTATGTATCGCCGTACGATGGAAAGGTTTCTCCCACCGCTGAGGGGTATTCGGGAGATTTGCCCAAAGCCACCGCGATGTTCGAGCGCAAGGAACACGAAATCGTCCTCGATAACGGACGCGAACGCGACCTCTACGAGATTATGAAAGCGGGTTCATTCTATGTAGCACCAGATAAAAAATCCTTCATCATTGCTTTGATTATCTGGTTCTTACTCGGTGGGGCTGTGGGTGCCGTTATCGGTTATATCATTGCATACTACACCAGTGTCAGCGTTTTGTTTTTCGCCCTCGTTATCGCGGTCGGCGTATATTTCCTCATTCATGGCTTGAAGCACCAACGCGGACGCGAATACAAATTCCGCGCGGACGGGCGCTCATTCAAAATCACCACGCGCGGCAAGCCCGAAGAGAACATTCTTTACAGCGAGGTTGCGGGCGTTACATATACCCCTAAAAACCTTTTCGGAAAGCCCTATGCGCTCAACGTTTCCATAGTCACGCGTCATGGAACTTTGAATTATCGCTACCTGTATCCGCGCTTTGGCAAGGAGATAAAAGAATCCGAACTGCCATTCGCGATAATCAAGGACAATATCCGCAAGGAATAAAAAGCTCGTTTAATCATACAAGCCTTTATTTATAAAGTTCTCCCCGCCGCACAGCGACCCGAGCCGGGCTGACGGGGAGAACCTCAGACTGTACATAAAATCGAGATTCTCCCCGCCGTGTGGCAGGGAGAATCTTTTCTCTATTAACCCAGTAATTTCTCGGCGGTCGCGAGTTTTGCGCAAATGCAGAACAGCTCCATAGCTTGCCGCAAATCCGAAACAGACGGATAAGTGGGTGCTATGCGGATATTGCTGTCATGGGGATCCTTTCCGTAAGGGAACGTTGCGCCCGCATCGGTTAGGGCTACGCCGCCCTCTTTAGCAAGCTGAACGATACGTTTCGCCGTACCGTCCATTCCGTTGAACGAGATAAAGTATCCGCCGTTGGGGCGCGTCCACTTGCCAATTCCAAGCGGCATAAGCTCCTTTTCGAGCATATACAGCACAACCTCAAATTTCGGGCGGATAATCGCCGCGTGAAACCGCATATGCTCCTCGATTCCCTCAAAGTTCTTGAAATATTTTGCGTGACGAAGTTGGTTGAGTTTATCAAATCCGATAGTCTGGATTGCCATCTGCTTTTTGATGAAGTCAATGTTGTCCTTGGATGCGCAGATTACCGCCAATCCTCCGCCGGGGAAGCTGATTTTCGATGTGGACGAGAACTCGAACACCATATCGGGATTCCCAGCCTTGCGGCACTCCTCAATGATGTTCAGTAGGCGGTCATGGTGGGAACTGAGATGGTGAACGCAGTAGGCATTGTCCCAGAATATGCGGAAGTCTTTCGCGGCGGGCTTGAGATTCGCAAAGCGGCGAACCACCTCATCGGAGTATGTAATGCCCGTGGGATTGGAGTACATCGGCACACACCAGATGCCCTTAATACTTTCATCGGAGGCAACAAGACGTTCCACCTCGTCCATATCGGGACCATCGGATTTATAGTCAACGTTGATCATCTCAATGCCAAGCTGTTCGCACATAGCAAAGTGGCGGTCATAACCCGGCACGGGGCAGAGAAACTTGATTTTGTCGTACTTGCACCACGGCTTCTCGCTGCCCAGAACGCCTAACTGCAGCGCACGGATAATCGTATCGTACATCATCTGAAGACTGGAGTTACCTCCAACGATCACCTCGTCCGGTCCAACGTGAAGCATATCCATAAACAGCTCTTTCGCCTCGGGGATTCCGTCCAGAACGCCGTACGAACGGCAGTCCGTGCCGCTCTTGGACTTGCAGTCACCGTCCAGACAGTGCAGCAGCATATTGATTGAAAGGTCAAGCTGCTCGGGTGCTGGGATTCCGCGCGCCATTGTCAGGTTTACGCCTTTCTCCTTAAATTCCGCGTATTCGCGCTCCAAAGATGCCTTTTCGGCAATGAGCTGTTCTTTGTTCATTTCTGTATAACGCATTGCAATTCTCCTTATTTTAATAGCAAATCCGAAACTGCACAGATGAAATCCGCCCTGCGGATTTCATCTGTGCTTGTCGAGCGTCACGGCACACCGCTCGCATTTCGGATTTGCATTAGTCACTTGTACGCTGTTTTGGGTTATAACGCGCTAAACCCGCGCCGCAAATAGGTCGCTTGGATTTGAACACATCTAAATTTCACCCCAAACATCGGATTTTGGTTATAACCCAAATAACTAACTACCGGCAACTATTCACTAGCAACTATTATTATATCACATTCTGATAAATTTTGCAAGTAGTTTTTCAAAAACTTGCAAAAAATAATGACTGCGACTAACAAAAAACCGCAGTCATGGGAAGTTTACATATCATCGAATGAATCATCGCCAGTCAATTCAGCCAATTTTTCACGTAATCTATGCAATTCTATGCATTCAAGAATACGTTTTTTGGTGAAGTTGACATTGAAAGGCTTGGTGATAACGTCCTCGGCGCCGAGGGTAAACGCGCGCTGAAGTACCTTGCTTGAGGGGTCAGCGCTGATTACAAACACGGGAACTTCATCGGTGTATTTGTTCTTGGAAAAATAATCCAGCAAGCCGAAACCGTCCATTACGGGCATCATAATGTCCGTAAGCACGCAGCAAATCTTGTCCTTGTGCTTTTCGTATTCCTCAATAGCCGAAAAGCCGTTTTCCGCCTCGATAATGTCCATATCCGTAAACATATCGCACAGTATAAGCCGGTTGAACTCATAATCGTCAACAATTAATACGGTATTTTTTTCCATTTGTATACCACCCCCGAAACAGTTGAAAGTTTACATTTGACAGTGGACAGTTTTGCGCTTTCCATCAATCATTTGATTTTGAGTAACAAATGTCTTAATTTTATTATAACATATATTCCGCAAAATGTCAAGTATCGCGAAAAAAATGCTTGTAAAATTTACAAATATGTGCTATAATAGAAGTTAGAAGTTAGAGGTTAGATTCGGAAGTTATAACCATAATCTGCCGTTTGGGGTGAAATTTTGACGAGTTATAATTCACGGAAAGCTATTGGAGTGAAGTGAAAATTGCGAAAGTGAGCGTTGCCTAGCACCGCGAAGCGGTGAGAGGTAACGCTCAGCTAGCGCGTACGAAATTGAACGAAGTTCAATTTCGTGGGCGCGGTTCGCAATTTGCTATTTAGATAAGGAGATTTATGAATACTAAGACTATCGCCGAAAATCGACAGGTTCGGCATGAATATTTTATTATGGAGAGTATCGAGGCGGGGATTGAGCTGTTCGGTACAGAGGTGAAGTCGATCCGCGCGGGCGGAGTGAACCTCAAAGACAGTTGGATTTCTATTGATAACGGTGAGGCTTTCATTCGCGGAATGCACATCGCGCCCTACGAAAAGGGGAATATCTTTAATCGTGACCCTTACCGTGTTCGGCGGCTGCTGATGCACAAAAAGGAGATTCTGCGGCTGTTTGGACAGGTGAAACAGGGCGGCTATACGCTGATTCCTGTGTCTATGTATTTTAAGGATAGTCGTGTGAAGATCCAGGTGGGACTGTGCAAGGGCAAGAAGCTCCACGATAAGCGCGCGGACGCCGCAAAGCGCGATGCGGGCCGCGAAATCGAGAGGGCAATGAAAGAAAGGAACTCAAGATGAGGAAAATATCGGTAGTGTTCGCGGTTTTGGCAGTGATTGCGCTGTCCGCGTGCAATGGAAATTCCAATGTGAGCGACAGCAATTCTACGGCTGTTAATGAAAATTCTACGACTGTCAATGAAAGTTCAACGGTTATCAGCGAAAGTTCCGCGACGGTCAACGAAAGCTCAACCACGGTAAATAATCCCGCGCCGATTAATCCGCCGCAACGCGACAATGATTACACAAGCACCGTTTCGGAATTTACAGTCGAATTTGACGACGGCGAGGCGGAAATCGTGCGCTACAACGGCTCCGGCGGAGATGTTGTGATCCCGGCGGAAATCAATGGAATACGCGTTGCCGAGATCGAATCCCGCGCGTTTGAGAATTGTGCGGGGCTGACGGGCATTACGATTCCCGGCAGCGTGGAGAGTATTGGCGAAGATGCGTTTGCGAACTGCGTGAATCTGTCCTCCGTGACGATTGAAAACGGTGTGCGCGAAATTGATGAGTACGCGTTTTCAGGCTGTACTGCGCTGACGCGGCTTGACATTCCCGAGTCCGTTATGGAGATCGAGCGTTTTGCGTTCAGCGGCTGCTTGAATCTCACCGTAACATATCACGGGAGAACCTATACGGGAGAGGATATTTTCCGTATATATAATGAGAGTTGACATAATTCACAAAAATCGGATTTAAGATTGTATATTAACTTGCGGTTCCCCCATATACAGACAGGGAGAACCGCATTATAAAACACCTTTTATGCAAGCTGCACAAAAATCCGCGTGAAAAAACTTTATTTTTGTTTACTTTGTATCTTGCAAAACATAATACATTGTGGTAGAATAAATACAGGCAAGAAAATGAATATTTTTTTGAATCGCCTATAATGCAAGACAAAGTACCTCGGCAGTTGGAAGTTGTTGGAATTATAACTAAAATCTGCTGTTTGAGGTGAGATTTGGGAGCGTAAATCCAAAACCGCTTACCGGGTTGCAAATTTAGTGCGTTATAATTCAAAGCAAGTTATTGGTGATTGGCGGATAGCACATTATATTACAACAGCAAGTTTTCGAAGTGAAGTGCAAATCCAAAACAACGCAACGGCGGCGCGCGTATAGCGCGTTATAATTCAAAGTAAGTTATTGGTGAGTCGCGCAAATTGCGAAAGCGAGCGGGGTGCAACACCGTGAAACGGTGTTGCGGCTCGCTCGGCTAGTGCGTACGAAATTGAACGAAGTTCAATTTCGTGGGCGCGGTTCGCAATTTGCTATTCTAAATAAGGGGTTGAGTTGATGAATTCGCAATTAAAGAGAGGAACACTGGAGCTTTGCGCGCTGTCGGTGGTAAACCACGGCGATTGCTACGGATATGAGTTGGTAAACCGCATCTCCAGATGTATGACGATTACGGAGGGTACGATATACCCGTTGATGAAACGGCTGAAGGACGGCGGGTTGATTGAAAGCTACATCGTGGAATCCCCCGAAGGACCGCCGCGTAAGTACTATAAGATTACGGAAACTGGGATCGTGGAGCTTAATCGTTTATCCGAAGAGTGGCGCGAGTTTTCGAGAAGTGTAAACGAGCTTCTGGAGGAGAATGATATAAGCAGCATAAAGGGGGAGTTGACCTAATGGAAGCGAATAACAAACGTGAGTTTTTCCAATTACTGACATTGGAGCTTAACCGTGTCGGAATTGATGATACCGCCGAGATTGCGGCGGATTTTGAGGAGCATTTCGCCAACAGCGCGGCAAATGGACTTTCGGAGGCGGAGGCTTGTCATCGCCTTGGCGATATTAAGGAAATAGCAAGAAATTACCTGAATCTGGAAAGTTCGCGTATCAACAGTATGGTCGCGCGCGACGTTGAGCGGAAGCGCATAAGTCTTACCAAGCCCGGGCGCAGTGTTCCGGCTGATTTGTCGCTGATGAACGCTCGTGACGCGGCAAATTCCGATAACGTGCGGTCGTATACTCCCGACCACATTTCCCCGGAAATTTATCCGAATCAGAGCAGCACTGTTCCAAATTCTTCCAATGTTAATATGAACGGGGGATATAATTCCAACCAGCAAAACATAAATTTCGGCGGACAATCCACAAATACTAATAACACAAGCAACGCGAGTACGAATCAGAACGCGGCAGCGCAAAACGCGGCTAATCAGTCGGTTGCGGACGCACTGTCGGACGCGGGCAAGGCAATTGCGGACGCGGCGAAAGTTACGGGGCACGCCATCGCGGACGCGTTTTCCAACAGCGGCGTAAAGGACGCGGTAATCGGCGCGGGGCAATCTGCGGCGAACGCCGTAAAGACAGCGGGGCAATCGGCGGCGGACGCGGTTTCCAGGGCGAAATCCGAGCACGGGCAAAGGCATAATCAAAATCGTCAGAGCTACGGTGTTCCGCGCCCGAATGATGAATTTCGCGAGAACAACAACCAAAATAACACAGGCTCAATTCCTCGGCAGACGGGCAAGGCGAAAAATACCAAGGGCGGATTCAAATTCGTTGATGTTTCGATGCTAAAGCCCAATGTCAACACCGGCAAGCTGGTTGGCGTGATACTGCTGGATATCTTTTTGTGGGATTGGCTGATTCCGACAATGGTGGCAATAGTGATTTCGTTTTTCGCGGTTGCGGCGAAGTGTGTGTTCTGGAATTCGTTTAAGGGTTTGTTCAGCGGATTCAATACAGTGTTCCCAACGAACTTTTTCCTGTTCACGGGATTTGTCGCGCTGGGTCTTGCACTGGTGTGCATTGCCGTGTGGACCGCAAAGCTGCTCGCGCGGCTGGTGGTTTTCGTCATCAACACGCATATCAGGGCGATTTACGACATATAAGGGGGGAGAAATGTGAGAAAACTGTTTTTATTATCCGCAGTGATTTGCGCCGCGAGCTTTATTATGGCGGCAATTACCTACGGAATCTGGGGGGGGAGAAACTCCTACGGCGGTGGTGGCGGATACACGCATTATGGTCACGATAGCATATTCAACGAAACCGTGAATCGCGACAGTGAATGGCACATCAACAACGAGTTTGCACATATCGAGGTGGATTCCGCCGCGGTCAAGACATTAATCGTTCCCACCTCGGAGAACGAAATGATTCGTGTTTGCGCGCAAATCCCCACAGGGAAGAGCATTACCGTAAGTGCGGAGTATGACGGCGACAATCTTTGCATTGCGGCGCATCCGAAAACCGTTTCATTTGGCGATGTAATGGAATATGGTGTGGTGGACTGGTTGGACGATATATTTGGCGACAGCAACGGAATCGTCATTACCATTGAGATTCCCGAACGGATTTTGGAATCTTTTTCGCTTAAACAAGGTTCGGGAACTACGATAATCCGCGACATCAACGCAGCGAATAACTACATTGAAGTCGGTTCGGGTACGGTGAACTTTTACGGCAGCGGTCGATATGCGCAAAGAATGCTCTATCTTGATATTGGAAGCGGTAAGGCTTGCGTTACCAATATGCTGGCGGACTATTACGACATTGATGTAGGCTCGGGCAATTTTGTTGTAAGCGGTCTTAAGGGCTACGGGGAAATTGACTTCGGCTCCGGAAAGGGAAGCGTGTTCTACTCGGAATTTGGAGGAATGGAGAATTATTACGACCATAGGGTGGATATGGGCAGCGGCAAGCTCGACCTGTATTTACCTGAAGGTTCTTCCGCATATTTGGATGCTGATATTGGTTCGGGCTATGTAGACATTGACGCGTGTGGGTTTAAGCAAAAGCTAAACGATGATACCGATGAAAGCGTACTGATTGGAAGCTATTCCGACTCTACGGGCAGGTTGGATATCGACATGGGTTCGGGAAGAATAAATATTCTCGATGCGTCCAATGAAGAGTTGAACGCTTTGATTGCGGAATATGCGGTTGAAGAGCCGAAAATTCCGGCGAAATCCGACAGCAACACCGCGGCTGTTGTGGAAATTACCACGCCCCCTCCGTTTGTGGCATCATCTTCATCGATTCCGGATGATTCCGCCATGGTGATTGGAGAAGTAACGGTGACAAGCAGCAGTGTAGACGTTCCCACTCCGCCTGAAGCCCCGGATGCGCCCAATCCCCCGGAAGCTCCCGACGCGCCGAATCCCCCTGAGATTGGAATGGAGGCATAATCCGATTAATCGCGGAAATCGGTTTCATCGCATTTTTTCACTTAATATCCGAACAACAGCAGCGTTCCGCTCCGATTTCCGCTTTTAATATTTTTAATAGGTAACTTTATGAA
>CAMWMN010000075.1 GCA_947175385.1 uncultured Clostridia bacterium
CATTGAGCCATCGGAATCTCCGCCCGTACCGACAAGATTGTGCACCTCGTCCACGAAAAGCATTACATTTCCCGCGCCCTTAACCTCGTCAATCAGTGATTTTACGCGGCTTTCAAACTGTCCGCGGAACTGTGTTCCCGCAACAAGAGCAGTCAAATCCAACAGATACAGCTCCTTGCCCTGAAGTCTGAACGGAACATCTCCGTTCGCGAGCTTCAGCGCGATTCCCTCAGCGATGGCGGTTTTACCGACGCCGGGTTCACCGATAAGGCAGGGGTTGTTCTTGGTGCGGCGGGAGAGAATCTGCAAAACTCTGTAAATTTCCTTATCACGACCGACAATCGTGTCAATCTTACCCTCCTTGGCTTTGCGGGTCAGATTGGTGCAATAGGTTTCAAGGCACTTACGCTTTTTATCGGTTTTCTCGGATTTCTTTTTCGACTTCTTTTCGGTAGACTCATCGTCCCTTTTGCCGCTGTCGGACGAGCCGCCAAACAGGTTTTTCAGAAAATTCGGCATTGTGCCCGCTCCGCCGCGTTCAAAGAGGTTATCCTCCTCTTTCTCGGAATCCTCATCAGTCAAATCCTCATCATCGGGCTGATTTTCGAGCTTTTCGGCATCTTCAATATCACCCTCGCCGAACAACGAATCATACACGTTGTCGAAATCCTCCTCGGAAATGCCCATCTGCTGAAGATACTCGCTGATTTGAGGCAAACCAAGCTCCTTTGCGCAATTAAGACACAGCCCCTCGCTTTTTTTGTCGGAGCCTGTCATTGTCGATACAAATATCACCGCAGGACGCGTTTTGCATCTTGAACACATCATCATAATATCCACCTACCCTTTCTTATGTATAGAAGTTGATGAAATCCGTTTCATATATATGCTTAAACAGGAACGTTTTGTCTATTGTGGAACTGTTAAGCATTATCGCGCTGTCGTTGCTTATCACCACAAGGAACTTTGTAACCATACAGATGATAAGCACTACAACGGCACCCTCGCACAATCCGGCAATCAATCCCAAAGAGGAATTTGCCTTGCCTATTACGGGAATTTTGTTGATCAGCTTTGTGGCGTTCGCAACAATTCCCAGAATCACCTGAACCAATACGAAAATCAAAACGAACACAATTGTACGGATAAATATCGTACAATTCGGGGCTATAATCTCGTCCATAATCGTATCGGTCACTGTCTTTCCGGTATTCATCATCAAGAGAGCCGCCGTACGAAGTCCCGAGATCGTAACGTTTTCAGTGCTTCCCTTTGTCGAGAACGAAGGGGCGAATTTCGACACAATTTCGGCGATACTGTTGAAATTCTTAAACAACTCCGTCTGAGCGAGATTTACCGCCGCGAACTGCGCCATTACTAACTTTCCAAGCCCATACTTTTCAATGTCCGATTTGGAAAACTCTGCGGTTTTGGCATTAAATCCAGTTAAATTCTCATTCGGCTCAAGCCCGAGCTTCACCAAATACTCGGGAGAAATGCCGATTTGTGATAAATCCAGCTTGGACAAGTCCAACACAGCCATCGTTCCACCCTTATAATCCACTTGATATTCTGTTATTGGTGTTCCCGAGATTGTGATCTTATCGGTATCAACATCACCCAATCCATCTAATCGAAACGCTTTTAAGCCTGCGGAATCAATCTGATTGTCTATTACCGCAGAGATTTGCTCCTCAAGCGACTTTTCGATGAGGTTTTTATATATTGAGTCGGCAATCGGTGCGGATAGCCCCATTCCGAGTGCGAACGCCACTACCGTTGCCGCGAGATTGATAATTACGTTTGCGAATCCCTTTTTCCAACCCGCAAACGCCATACCACCGACAACCGCGACTATAATGATATCATACACTATACTAAATTCCGAACCCATTTATAACTCCCCTCCGGATTAAAGTTCCACACGACACACCGTATTATATCCCAATAAATACGCATAATTGCCTATAATCTTAAAATCGGAATACTCATCATCAAGCTCATACACACTAATTCCCTCCAACGCGGAATTGTACGAGCGCAGTTTGTTTCCGTCAAGCACATACAGCATTCTGCCGTTGACATCAAACTTTGTAACATTGTTTATTGACACCGATGCTGTCGGTTCAAACTTGCTGTTGTAAACCACAGCGGTTTCGCCGTTGGACGCAGGATCTCGGAAGATCACCGCGCGGATTCCGTCTGTTTCGGGTATTCCGAAAATCTCGCGGGTAAAGGTATTTTTCGCCTTTATCTCGCCCGTTTTCTCGTCCAGAAGAATCGCGCCGTTAGCGGTTACGGTGTATATTCCGTCATCACAGCACTCTAAAGAATATGTGATTCCATTCCCTATGGAAGTTCGCCAGACCTCGCTTTTCGCGTTACTGATATCAAATCGGACAATCGAGCTTGTAAGCTCACCGCCGTGCTCACTGACCACCGAAGCATAAACGCTCTTATCACCATTGCCGAAGCAGATGCACATTATCTTGTCCTCAGGAGATGCCCAACGGAAAATTCGCGTGCCCTCGCCGTTGAATACATACAAATAGTTTGAATACCTTGTGGAGGTAGTCACCACCGCACAGCGCTCATCTCTGCCCATTTTGCCGAACACAATGCTATCATCGACATTGCCGGTGAAAATCTCTTGCGAGCGGGAATACATTTTGAACACACTGCCGTTCTTATCATATACCAACATTCGCTTACCTCCGGAGGAACTTGCCGGACTTTGAAATCCATGCTGAATCTCCGCGATTTGTGCGCCCTCGTTGTTATATGTATATAAATATGTATCGGTCAGCAGGTAGAAATTCTCGCCCATTTCGCCGAGAACATACCGCGTACTTCCGGGCAGGCTTATTGGAAAACCGCCCTCGCCAAGATTCAATCCAATATCCTTGAACGGGGAGATAATCGTTTTCCAATTCACCATAACCAACACAGCCACAACAGCAATCAACAATAATATCAGGCCGCGGGTTTTCGCTTTATTGCGCTTTTTCTTTTCACGGTATTTGTTTATGTCATTGCGTTCGTCCCTTTTTTCAACTTTTTGCGCCAATTAAGCCTTCCCCCCATATTTGTATCTTATCTTTCTATTATACCACATCTATACCCAGTTCGTCAAGAGGGAATGCCAAAATTCACACTCGGCTCTCCAAGTGAAATTATATCTACGATGTGATTCAAGGTTATTATCTGATAATGAGTCCATTTCGCGGGATAATAGCTGCCGTCATCGCAAATCTGCGCATCGGTCATTCGGATCAGGTTATCTAGCAGGAACGACCTTGTGTAGACCCTTAGAAAACCTCCCGAAAATTCATCATTCGGATTTCCCGAACAAAAGCTTTCGTTTCCGACTTGGTAAATAATGTATCTATCAAATGTTATCTCATAAACTCGTTCTGTATCAAGCATTATCGGATGCGAATCATTCAAAATCTTGCGCAATTGAGGATTCGGCACTTCCTCCTCGGTTACATTACGACTCTCTCCCACAAGGGACGGCGCAATCTTTACAGTTAGTTCGTTGTCCCTCCCCTCGGAAAGCGACACCATAAACGGCGCATACGGCATGACCGCTAATATCTCATCAAGCTCTTCAAATGTCATATTTACCTCATTTCTTATGTGCGGTAATGATTGTATAACTGCCCGCGTTGACAATGATTAATATATTTTCAATTGTTATTTGGTAGTTTTTTCCAGTTCTTGATATAACCGCACTCGACAAACCAATTTGCGTTCTTGCCCACTTAACAACGTCCTCAACATCAAGTCCGAGATTTTTCCGTATTCGTTGCTCCCCCAATTGAGTGGTGTGGAGCTTATCCAGATTGCCGAGAAGCTCGTTTGTGTTATCTTGTGGTTCATCGTAAAAAACTTCATTCAGGTATAAGCCCTCCGGCGGAAGAGTTGCGCCCGCAAACTCCCTTTCGCCCGCTTCCAGAGCGTGCCGCACGTCATCAAAAGTCCGCTTGCCCTCACTGACGTAAATCAGCGTTCCCGCGACAATACGCACCATATTATACAAAAACCCATTTCCGCGGATTCGTATTTCGCAGATTCCGCCCTTTTGGGAAACATTCAACTCGTAAATTGTTCGTACCGTGGATTTCACGGTTGTTTTTCCCACCGCGCGACAGAATCCGCCAAAGTCGTGCTCACCGATAAACAGCCTTGCTGCTTCATTCATCTTTGAGATGTTCAGCGAATACGGATAATGATACGCAAGATTTTGCAGAAACACATCGCGTGTTGGCTTGGTGTTGATCAAATACACATATTCCTTGGATTTCGTACAATAACGCGCATGGAAATCTTCCGGTGTGTCTTCACAGGAAAGCACGGCAATATCACTCGGCAACAGCGTATTCATTCCCTTGATGAATCCCTCACACGGAATCGTGCTGTCAATTCGCACATTAAAACAGAACCGCCTTGCGTGGACTCCCGTATCGGTGCGTGAGCAGCCGTATATTACAGGCGGCGGAATTTTCAGTAGTTTTCCGATGGTGTTCTCCACGACCTCTTGAATTGACAGAGCGTTTCCTTGCCGCTGAAATCCGTGATATGCCGCGCCGTTATATGCGATGAAAACCTTTAAGTTGCGCATTGTTCCTCCGTTATGTCCAAAAGCCGCTCAGCAAATCCACCAATTCTTGCGGAGAACCAACATTCACCTCGTGCCCCGCTCCATTTATCACCTTTAATTCACAGTCGCGTATTTTATCTGTCATTTCCACAGCCGCTTTGCGATTGGGTTTGTCCTTTTCTCCCACTATCACCATTGTGGAACAAGATATCCTTTCAAGCTCTGCGCTGAAATCCAAATACATCATCGATTTTGACAGTCCGATAAAATCCGCTTTCCCAAATCCCATTTCATTAAACGCGGATTTTGGCATAAACCGAAATATCACGTTCTGGAGCTTCAACATAGCTTTGGGCATTCTATACTGAGTTCCGACAAGAACAAGCGAACTTACCCTATCAGGAAAATCAATCGCATAATTAAGAGCCAGAATCCCTCCAAGCGACAACCCACAGATATTCAGCATTTCGGAAAAATCGCCGCAATTCTTCACGAATCCCTCATACAGATTGGAATAGTTCACTGTTTTGCCCGCTGTCAGCTCCGGAAGATTCGGACAACAACAGTCGAAATCGAGATATTCACAAACCTTATCCCAACTTGAGGCGTTTTGACCTAAGCCGTGTACTAAAATGTTGCGCATATGTCCTCCAAAACACCGAATTACAAATTACAATTTGTCAAATACCCTTCTTTTTCCAAGATTTCCAATACCCTTGACTCACGCTCGATCATAATCAAATCTGCCAAACCATGGTCGGCGGTTCTGTTAATAAGGACAGCCTTGCTCGGTTCGATATATTCCAATGTGAATTGTTCATCAGCCTCATAGTCGTCCAATTTCTGAATTTCCGCTCCATTTTCGACATCGCATAAATAGTAATAGTTGTCCTGAACAAAGTAATCCGCATCGGGATAATCGTTTTTCTGTATGCGGTGTACATATCCCCATTCCTTGATTGACTCGGAAATTATCTTCAAACCCGTTTCTTCAAGTGTTTCTCTGATGACCGCTTCCCCTTTGCTTTCGTCCTCCTCTATTCCGCCGCCCGGGAACTTATAATAGTTGTACTTGACGCTGTGAACCATAGCAACCTTACCGTCTTTAACGATAATGCAGCGGGCTGAAGGACGAACAAACGCAGTTCCGTTTAAGTCATAATCCTTTGTGTCTATTTCAAATAATAAGCGCATACCCTTTCCCCTCTCCAACGCTGCCTCAATAGCATTCCCTGCTTTCCCGCTCGTTCAGTTTACCGGTTTCTTTCAATTTGCGTAGCAACCAAAATATTGGCAGCGGCTCGATTTCCTCAATCGGTTTGTTATTATTCCGAATCTTGCACTCTTCCGTGTGTCGGTTATACGAAAAAGAACACTGCACATCGTTATCCGGCGCGGAAAACTCACCCGTGATCTCATCCTCGTTATAATGTATTCCTCAGAAATAAAAGTTTATATAGTACGTCACAACCTCACCTCTCAAAAAAGCGTCACGGAATAATCGGGAAAAAGTTCATCACGATAATCCCCGCGAACAGCATCAGCATAATCACAATGGCGATATAATCACGTGGAGCGGTCTTAAGCTGCCGCAGACGCGTTCTTCCCTCGCCGCCGTGATAGCAGCGGCACTCCATCGCGGTCGCAAGCTCGTTGGCGCGCTTAAACGCGGATACGAACAGAGGAATCAATATCGGAATCAATGACTTGGCACGCTTGAAAATACTGCCCGTGTCCATTTCCGCACCGCGAGCTTTCTGTGCCGACATTATCTTGTCGGTTTCCTCAATCAGCGTGGGGATAAATCTCAGCGCGATGGTCATCATCATCGATAATTCGTGCACGGGGAAATGTATCTTTTTGAGCGGATTCAGCAGCCGCTCTATCGCGTCTGTAAGCATAATCGGCGATGTGGTATATGTCAGCAGCGACATTCCGACAATCAATGCCAGAATCCTTACTAACATAAACAATGAGGTGCGGATTCCCTCGGGGTAAATCGAGATTATCCACCACGAGAAAAGCGGCGTTTCGCCCTTGATAAACAGCAGATTCAGTATCGCCGTGAAAAGCATCAGCGGCATAATCGGCTTTACGCTTTTGAGAATCATTATGAGGTTGATCCGCGCAATCAGATAGCAGATAACCATAAACAACAGCCCCGCAACCAATCCCGTAAAGCTCTGCGTTGTGAACAAAATCACGAGGTAGAGAATATCCAACAGCAGCTTCACGCGGCTGTCCATCTTGTGAATCGGGGAGTTTCCGGGGAAATACTGCCCGATCGTAATATCTTTAATCATAGTTTCAGCCCTTTATATCAATGTCAATATGCGCATTACCGCGCGTTCAGTGGTGTAAATATCGTTTCCGATGTTGATTCCCAACTCCGCCAGCCTGTGCGACAGCCGCGTTACTTGCGGAACGTCCAATCCTATGGATACAAGCTCGTCCGTGCGCTCGAACACCTTATCTGTCCGGTCATAACAGAACAGCTTTCCCTTGTTCATTACCAAAACCTTTTCAGCGAATTTTACAATATCTTCCATCGAGTGTGACACCAAAAGAATCGTCTTGCCCGATTTTTCGTGATATTGTTTAATCATTCCGAGGATTTTGTCCCTGCCCTTGGGGTCTAGCCCCGCAGCAGGCTCGTCCAGAATCAGCACCTCGGGATTCATCGCCAGAACTCCCGCTAATGCCACGCGCCGCTGCTGTCCGCCCGAAAGCTCAAACGGGGATTTTCCCAGAAGATGGGTGATTCCCATACTTTCGGCGGCATTTTTAACGCTTTCAACAATCTCCTCCTCGGAAAGCCCCATATTTCGCGGACCATAAGCGATGTCCTTAGCGACCGTTTCCTCAAAGAGCTGGTGCTCTGAATACTGAAAGACGATTCCCACCTTAAAACGCACATCGCGAATGTTCACGCTTTTATCCCATATGTCCCGTCCGTCAATCAGCACCACGCCGCCGGTCGGCTTGATAAGCCCGTTCAGGTGCTGAATCAGCGTGGATTTTCCGCTGCCCGTGTGTCCGATAATCCCGACAAACTCGCCCTTGGCGACCGTCAGATTTACATTGTCCACCGCCGTCTTTTCAAACGGAGTTCCGATACTGTATTTGTAGGTAAGATTCTCCAGCTTGGCGATTTCCGCCGATTCCTCGGTATTATGCGTGGAAATTGGCTCTTTTACCAACCCTGCGGACTTCCTCTTTAACGGGAGCTTGGTAATCGCCTCGGCGCACTCGCCCTCGAAAATGATCTCCTTGGAAATCTTCACGCCCTTTTCACGGAGCATACAACAAAGCTCAGTCACCTGAGGAACATCTAGCCCAACCTTTCGCAGTTCGTCCGCGCGCGCGAATATTTTACGCGGTAAATCGTCCATCAGCACGCTGCCCTTGTCCATAACCACCACGCGGTCTGCCTGAGCCGCCTCGTCCATATAGTGGGTAATCAAAATCACGGTGATTCCCTGTTCGCGGTTCAGCCGCTTTATAGTTTTCATTACCTCGCGTCTGCCCTTTGGGTCGAGCATTGCGGTAGGCTCGTCCATTACGATACAGCGCGGCTGCATAGCGATTATCCCCGCGATTGCCACGCGCTGTTTCTGTCCGCCCGAAAGCTGGTGCGGCGCGTGCTCGCGAAACTCGTACATATCCACTTGTTTCAGTGCCTCGTCCACGCGTGTACGGATTTCCTTGGGTTCAATGCCGAGATTTTCAGGGGCGAACGCCACATCCTCCTCCACGATGGTCGCCACAAGCTGATTATCGGGATTCTGAAACACCATTCCCACATTCTTGCGGATATCCAACAGCAAATCCTCGTTTGAGGTATCCATTCCCAGAACCGTTACCTTGCCCGCTGTCGGAGTCAGAATCGCGTTGAAATGCTTTGCGAGTGTGGATTTCCCGCAGCCGTTATGCCCCAGAATCGCCAGAAACTGTCCTTCCGGAACGGTCAGATTCACGTTTTTCAGTGCGGTGGACTGCTCGATAATATTGCCGTCCTCATCACGCGTGATATAATCAAAACTCAGGTTTTCTACTTTAATAATGTCCAATTTAATATCTCCTGTTATTACAGATTGACCTCTGTCATTTCCTCGTTATCATCTATAAACACAAATCCGCTGAAATCTTTGTACAGCAACACAATATACGGACTGTAAAACGTCCACTCATCGAAATCGGCGAAGAAATCCGCCGCTTTGCACCCGACAAAAATTTTGAAAAGCTCCTCATCGCCCAACAGAAAACAAATCCAGACATCTCTTATAAATATTTTCAGAACCTCTTCTCTGCCGGACATAAAATCCGTCCAAACATTTTCCGCATCTGATTCGCTCAACGAAAAATTTTGTCTATTGGGAAACTTTTCCAAATCCACCCAAGCAGGTCTGCGATACGGAAGATTATCCATAAAAGCACCGATTCGCACGGATTCTCCTGTGTCCGCAAATCTATACCGCCGAGTAAAGTCCTTGATTTCTGCGGACATCTGTGCTTTAATTCGTTCAATCTCCGCTTTTTTCTTGGATTCCTTCTTATCGGCTATCAGTTTGGCTAACCGTTTTCTCTGTTCGTCAGTCATTCCAATTATTTCCTTTTAATCTTTTTATAGCAATACATTATATATTATACACCAAATTTCAAGCATAGTCAAGTGTTTTAATAACAAAAATCGGCAGAATGATTTCAAACTGCCGATAATTATGTTGCCCAAGAGAAACTATTTGCGATATAAAACCGCGCATTCTCCTATATAATCGTGAACAATAAACCAATCAAACTTCGGCGATACAATATAAAAGCAGTCCACCCATTCCTCAGCTTCACTCAATATACCGAAAATACCATCTGCGTACCCCTCATACACCCACCCGGACAAAATCAAAAACAGCCTTTCGCCGTTTGGGATTTCGTGATCTATCTTCCTCAGATAATCCGACCAATTTTCGGATTGGAGTACTCCCGCTACGCAATAGCTTTCGAGGTTTTCACGGAAATGCAGTTCTCCCCTCTCGAACGAAATCACGGACGGCGTGTAATTTTCGCGGTCGCAGAACGTGAAGTAAAATTTTTCCAAAATCTCCTCATATTTGAGCTTAGTAAACTCACAAAACCGACTTCGGTCGATGCTCTTTTCTTTTACAATATTTTCAATCTCGTCACGCACCCAAGGAGCCGATTCCCGAAAAATCATACAAACCTCACTATGGCGGTTGAACCGCACGGAAGCGGCATTCCCGTCTGCTTTACGGGCAAACCGATTTCCTCGGATCGCACCTCGATATCGAACCGTTTCCCGACAGTCATTTGCAGCAGATAGCTCATTACCGATGCGGAAAGCCCCGTGGTATATGAGTTCAAAAGGACGAACAGCGGCTTGTCGGACAAAAGCTGCGCGATTTCCTCCATGAGGTCGAAAATGCTGTCCTCCAGCTTCCACATTTCACCGTTTGTACCGCGTCCGTAGCTTGGCGGGTCGAGAATTACACCGTCATAACGTGTCCCTCTTCGGATTTCGCGGCGAATAAACTTGTTAGCATCATCAACGATCCACCGAATCGGCTTATCGGACAGCCCCGACAGCCTGGCATTGGTGCGTGCCCAATCCACCATACCCTTAACGGCGTCGCAGTGGCAAACACTTGCTCCTGCGGCTGCGCACGCGAGTGTCGCTCCGCCGGTATACGCGAACAGGTTCAGCACGTTCACAGGGCGACTGGCGGAGTGAATCATCTCGGAGCAGTAATCCCAGTTGATCGCCTGTTCCGGGAACAGCCCCGTGTGCTTGAATCCCGTAGGCTTCACCATAAACCGCAAATCACCGTAGCTTATCTGCCAGCTTTCCGGGAGCTTTCGGCGGTAATCCCACGCTCCGCCGCCCTTGTCCGAGCGGATATATCTCGCGTGCGCGGACTGCCAGGCGGGAGATTCTCCCACATTCTTCCAGATTATCTGCGGATCGGGACGAATCAGCGTCACATCGCCCCAACGCTCCAGCCGCTCACCGTTGGCGGTGTCTATCAGCTCATAATCCAACCATTTATCCGAAATTCTCATAGTTACCTCAATATTTCGTCCTTGTTTTTCTCCACAAATTCCATCAGCAAATCGCAAAGCGACGGCTCAAAGTCGTAGTACGTGTTGTCTACCGTTTCGTAACCGTCTTCCTTGCCATCATCGCGGATATGTTCTGACAGCGCCATTTGATAGTTGTCCGCGATTTCCTTGTACCCAGTCAAACTTATAGCCGCGATAAGCTCCTCGGGAACAGTTTCGGGATAACAGTCGAAATATCCGCTGTGACCACCGCTCTGCATTTCCGCATCATACCAAAAACAAAGTACCGCCGACTTTTGAATTTCCGACAGTTCATTCGGATCTTTTGAGCAAACCTCATCAATAAACCTATTCCAACGCTTGTTCTTTTCCGTCAACATAAATCCTCCGTCACATCACCGCCGCTCTGCCATAGGGATATTCTCCGTCCCAACCACACGGAAAATAACCGTTCCTATATATTTCAAGCAGTTCGGTGAAAAAGCCTGTTCTGTTCAGCACCATTTCCACTGCCGCCCAGCATAGGTCACGCTTAACCATATCGGTTATCTCCTCATCAAGAGCGTTCTGTTCCTCCAAGCCCGCACGAGTCCTGAACTTCTGCCAAGCGTTCCAAATGTCCGCGTCCAAAGCCATTGAAACGGTTTCAAAAATATCATCAATCGCGTCACTGCCGATAATCTCCTCCGCAAGCTTTTCAAGCAAGTCGGTTTGCGGCTCCCAGACGCTTAAATAATTGGCATTCCAATTGTCATAAGCCTCATAAACCGAATTCACCAACAAATATTTATCACACGGTTTACCGCCGTTCGCGAACCACTTTATTGGACTAATTTCCTCAATAAACTTTTCGGAAACGCTCCGTTTCAGATACTCGTCCAACAGAGCATAAGAAACACTCCCTTTTGGATGGACAAGCTTTATTGCTTCCTCCGCGGGAATCCATTCCGCGCCGTCTACCTCTTTGGAAAGCGTAAACTCCGCCTTGTTTACACGTCCGATAAAACCAATCATCAACAAATTCTTCTTGGCAAACCAAAATGTCCGCACAAGGCGCAAATCCGTCAATTCAATGCCAATCTCCTCAGACACCTCGCGGCAGGCGGTATTCTCGGCGGTTTCGCCCGGCTTCATATATCCCGAAACAAGGTTGTAATACCTCTCGGATATATAATTCTGGCGCAAAACAGCCGCCTCACCGTATTCGTTCACAACAAGCACGATTACCGCGTTTGAGAACATCTCGAACCACGCTTTATCACACTTTTTGCAGAACGGAACATCGACCTCATCGCCGAATGATTTTGTTGTCAGCTTTTCCCCGCAGTCGGGGCAAAATTTGAACCGCATATATCTCACCTCATAAAATTTTGAACTTGCTCAATAAATTATGAATATTAGCTGATATTTTTATTCCAACCGCAAACCAACTCTTCAATTTCGGGTATTTCAAAATCCTTTGCCAGATCCCTTACCGTAAATCCGTCTCTTGATTTTTTATCGGGATCGGCACCCGCTTCAAGCAGCAGCTTTATTACTTCAAAGCCTCTCTTCAAATCGTAATTCTTACATCTGACCACGGCAAATTGCAAAGCCGAAGCTCCCATCAGCGTTTCCGCGTTCGCGTCCGCGCCGTTTTCCAACAAAGCTTTAACTATGACAGGTTTTTCAAACTGCGCCGCGAAATGAAGATAAGTAAATCCCATATTGTCAGCCTGCTCCAAATCCACACCCGAGTTTATCAATTCAAGTGCTCTGCGTTCGGCTTCCTCGGTTTGGTCGCATATGCAGTGTGTA
>CAMWMN010000076.1 GCA_947175385.1 uncultured Clostridia bacterium
CATATGCAGTGTGTAAGCTCCGTTCTTCCGCTTTTATCAACCGTTAATTGTCTTTTCTTATCCATATTCACCCTTCCAATCGAAAAGCCCGCCCGCTAACCAAATCATAAAGCCGTTTAATCGACATTTTCCAAATAAAGAATTTCCTTGCCCTTTTCTTTTGCGTATTCAATTTCCGACTTGACGCTCTCGCCGATATACCCGCCGACATTTACGACAAAAATCGCATCGGACAAGTCGATTTTCGCCCTGTGCAGCTCGGCAAGCAAAGCAATATCGCTCTCCGTAAGCGTTCTGCCGGAAACGATCGGTGTAACGCCAAGCACAACATATCCGTTTTCCAGTTCAAGCCGCTCGAACATTTCTTGAATCTTATCCCAGAACCGCATTGAACCGCATAATGTAACTACCTTTCTACTCATAAAAATACTCCAATCTCAATTATTGCACACCTGACAGCCGAAACAGCTTAACAGCGTACCGTGTTTTTCGCATTTCGGGAATCCGCATAATATCGGGTCATCGCTCTCCGCCTCCGCAATCCATTCCTCCAACCAGCCTGTATCAATATCCGAAGCATTTATTTTCAATATAAGAAAAGAAAATTCATCCAAAACGGGGAAAAGCAGCTCCTCATTTGGTGTATAATCAAGGGTTTCCCAGCCGAGCTTGTTTTTTGCGGATTGAATGACATTTAGCAGAAAAGTCTTGTTCTCGCTGAAATTATCAATGTTCCACGGCATTTCACATATATCAAAGCCCACCGTTCCTATTCCGACAACGGTCTGATCTTTTCCGGCAAGAAATACAATAAGACGCTTTTCATCATCGGTTTTTGCAAGTCGTGAGCCGCTTAACACCAACACGTTTATAAAAACGTCGGTAAGACCGTTGCTCATAGAAATATAAACCGGATCCTCCCGATACCAAATTGAATTACCCATTATAATTTCCCCCTTCGAGAACGGTAATGTGTTCCGTGCGAATTTCGTTTATCAGCTCACAATGAACGTTCTCTTTGGTGTGGTGGTACTTGAATCCGCATTTCTCCTGTACACGCTTTGATTTCTCGTTTCCGTCATAGTATCCGCACCATATTTTTTGCAGGTTCAACTGCCCAAAACCGTACCTTATGACCTCTCTCACCGCCTCGGGAATCAATCCCTTACCCCAAAACGGCTCACCAATCCAATAGCCGATTTCAGCCTCATCATCGGAAATACCTAAATTGCTCTGTTTGCCGCGCATTAATCCAATCGAGCCAACAGCTCTGCCGTTGCTCTTTAGTACAACCGCAAATGTTCCCTCAGCACTAAGCACCGAACGGATTATCTCTTCGCTCTCCGCAACACTTTTGTGCGGATTCCAACCCGCTATCGGTCCGATTTTGGGATTCCTCGCAAACTCGAACAAATCCGCCGCATCATCAACGCTCCACGGGCGCAGAATCAGCCGTTCCGTTTCAAGATACATAGTTACCTCCTTCAATCAGCTCGCCGAAATTCCGTAATATTCGCCGACCAGCTCACGGAGCTGCTTTGTGAACGCGAATATATCCGAACGCTCTATACCAAACTCGTATTTCAAAATATGCTCACCGTCCGAACCGAGCGACATTCCTTTTACAATGAATATCTCGCGTCCGCTCATCTTGAACGTGATATACGAGCCAAGACTCCGGTCAACCAACTTCGCGGAGATAATCCGCTTTTTGAACAGCTCGTCAAGCTCCGAAATGAACCTGCGGAATCCTCCAATATCACATATGAAGCGTGATGTTCCGACAAATCCAACCGCGCTTTCCACTCTCAGAATAAACGCAGTGTTGTCCGGATCGCCCACCTCGGCGCGTTTTTTATTGTGCTCGAAATTACTGATTTCAATACTGTTTCCCTCATAATTCAGAATTGCGTTCACAGCTTTGCCCCCTTTTGTATTGTCTGCCGATTCAAGCAATTTTATAATCTTTATCCTTTCTGATTACAAACCAAACCGCCCAAACGAATGCTATCCCCCAAACTACCCACTGCAAATAGTTGTCAATGAAAACAAACACGGAACTTTCCTCGTTCCACTGAGCAACAAACATCGTAGCGTTCGCGGGGACATCGTACAGGAAATGCAGCAGCATTGGCATTAAGATGTTGTGCGAATGCAGATATATAGACGCGAACGCAAAGCCCATCGCGCCCGTCTGCAAAAAGCGTAATAACGCGTCATCAAAGCTATTGCACTCAATGGCATGTAACAATCCGAAAATCACAAACGACACCAGTGTGTAGCAAAGCCGCCGCTTCCAACCGCGCTCTCCGTTGAAGTAACCCTCGGTGACAAACGCACGGAACGTCAATTCCTCCCAGAAACCCGTGGTGATCTGCTGACAGAACAAGCACGAAAACACTATCGGAAATGTGGTATCAGTAAACGATGCTGCACCTATCATCACATAAATCGCCCAAAAAACCGTAACCAGTATCAAACCCAGACCCGCGAATAGCGCGGGCTTGATGTTCTTGAACCCGATTACGTTCGTCCACTTCTCCTTATGGAACAGTTTGACGAATATAATCAGCTCGACAATTCCGAATACAAGCCGCTGTGCGCTGCTGAAAAAGTACCACTGCGCATCGTCTAAATTTAAAGCACGGAAAATCATAGAGATACCGTAAAATGCTACATAGAAAGCAACCGCCAAAACAATACCGATATTGTTTTTAATTAACTTCATTAGTCGTCCTCCAATGTCATCTGCCCGTCACGCAGGATTCCCATATGTCGATACGCAAGCTCGGTTGCAACGCGCCCGCGCGCTGTTTTCGCCACGAATCCAAGCTGCATAAGGTATGGCTCACACACGTCCTCGAGAGTTACCGCCTCCTCATTAAGCGCGGACGCGAGAGTGGAAAGCCCCACAGGTCCGCCGTTGTAGCCCTTTATCATCATTTCGAGCATTCGGCGGTCAAGACTGTCCAAACCAAGCTCATCAATCTCCAGTTTCTGTAAAGCCGTATCGGCGATAACTCGCGTTATTTTCCCGTCACCGAGAACCTCCGCAAAGTCGCGGACACGTTTCAACAAACGATTCGCGATACGCGGAGTTCCGCGGGAACGGCGGGCGATCTCCATCGCGCCGTCTTTCATACACGGAATCCCCAGAATCACTGATGAACGCTGCACAATATCGCAAAGCTGTTCGGGAGAATACAGTTCCAACCGCTGAACAACACCGAACCTATCACGAAGCGGCGCGGAGAGCTGCCCCGAACGTGTTGTCGCTCCAATCAGCGTAAAATGCGGCAAATCAATGCGTATCGAACGCGCCGCCGGACCGTTTCCCATCACGATATCCAGCGCGTAGTCCTCCATCGCGGGGTAAAGAACCTCTTCCACCTGTCGCGGCAAGCGGTGAATCTCGTCAATAAACAACACATCGTTCGCCTGAAGATTGGTAAGCAGTGCCGCAAGATCCCCTGCCTTTTCGATTGCCGGACCGCTTGTTATGCGGATATTCACGCCCATCTCAGCAGCGATTATACATGACAGTGTGGTTTTTCCGAGGCCAGGAGGACCATACAGTAAAACGTGGTCAAGACACTCACCGCGCTTTTTAGCCGCCTCGATGTACACCGCCATATTCTCCTTGACCTTGTCCTGACCGATGTATTCGGCGAGGGTTTTCGGGCGTAGAGTAAGCTCCGCCTCGCTGTCCGATTCCGAAAAGGACGGCTCAACAAGCCGCTCCTCGGGATTGAACTCAAAATCGCCGTTTGACATTTCCAGCATTCTTTATCTCCTTATCTTGAATTAAAATCCAAAATTTCGCGAGGCTTGGGCTCCGCTTCACTTAGTTTCGCTTCGCCAGCCTCGCGAAACCGCTCAAAATTCCCTTCGGGAATTTTGAGTCTTTTTGGATTTTCTTCGGTTACCACCGCTTGCGTCTTGAATTTGCACTAGACGCCGATTTGTTATTGTGAATTATGACGCTTTGTAATCCTTGCGAATCACAAGCTCCACTTGGCTGTTAACGCACTTTTCACCATCAAAATCAAGCCTTATT
The DNA here is from genome assembly GCA_947175385.1 of uncultured Clostridia bacterium. Classification (GTDB taxonomy): domain Bacteria; phylum Bacillota; class Clostridia; order Oscillospirales; family Ruminococcaceae; genus CAG-115. The sequence goes on from CAMWMN010000076.1 coordinate 4,058, forward strand.
ACAAACGGCATAAAATCCACAATTTTCATAAAACACGCAAAATCAAATTTGGGGTAATAATAATTCAGGATTGTCGAAAGTGCCATACCATGAGTTGCAATAACGATTTTCTCGCCGTTATGCTCCGAAAGCACACGATTAAGCGCACGGATATTACGAGTCTGAACCTCACACAAAGACTCGCCGTCCTCTGACTTGTAGCCGAAATCCGCCAATTGCTTTTCGGCATATTGAAATACGTCCTCGCCGTGCAGATTGCCCGTATTCCGCTCACGGAAATCCTCGTCCGTATGTATGAGTAAACCTAGCGTTTTTGACAAATCGCCTATTGTGTCCATACTCCGCTTGTATGGACTGGACATTAAGTAATCAATCCCTTTATCCTCCAAAGCCCAAGTAACAGCCTTACTATCACGCAAGCCATCTTCGGTAAGCGGTCTGGTTCTATTGTCCCAAACGCTGTGGTCGGACTGCGCGTGTCGCACAAAATAAACCTCAGTCATTGTCAATAACTCCTAATCCCCCGCCATGAACGGGCTTTTCACTGCGTTTCTTCTCCAGTCTGCGGTAATACACAGACGGCAGGTCGTTTCCGTCATATTCTGTGTTGTGGAAGCTCAACATCGCGTTTATACGCTTATTAAGCTCGTCCGGCTCTTTAACCCCGCATAGCTGCGACTTCTTGCACTCCTCCTCTGCCTTTTCGGCATTACCACGCATTGCGTAATACTCAGCAAGCTCCGCGTGGCAGAGAGGGTGATTCTCGTTGATTTTACACAACTTTTCCAACGTTTCGCGTGCTTTTTCGTCCTCGCCGCGAATCAACGCAATCTTCCCCATAATGTAGTAGGAATAGCCGTTGTTCGGGTCATAGCGCAGCGCCTGCTCAAAACAGTAGAGAGCTTGGTCCAGCTTGCCCTCCACATAGTAGTAATGCCCAAGCCGCGACTGAAATTCGGGATTTTCGGGCGCGTATTCCACCGCCTTTCGGTAGCACCACAGCACCTTTGAATCATTCTCTTGATTCTCGTACAGATTCCGCAGCCATTCAAGACAGAAAAGCTGATTCTGACGCGAGTCGGAGAGCGAAAGGGCTTTTTGGAGAAGCTCCTCCGCCTTTGCCGTATCATCGTTAAGCAGCGCGAGAATGCCCTTGTAGGCAATTTTCGCGGTATCATCGTGACGAACGATCCTCACCCCGTGCTTACCGAGTGCGCGCAACGCGGCTCTGCGCTTTGCCATACGCGGCAAGACCAACTCCGACACGATATATCTCGCCGATACAAAAATCAAAGACAACGCTATTAAAACCAAAAGTATCACCATAAACAGATGGTTCTCGGGTTCGGCGAACATCAGTGTGACTCCCGCTCCCAAAATCATTCCCAAAAAACACATTCCAACAGACGAAAGTGTGTTATTTCCGCGTTCGTTTTTCAAGATAATCCCTCCATTACGCAAGATTTTTGAGTCCAAATTTGATGAGATCCTCAACAGAAGAATCGGGATTCGCGCCCGAAAGTGCCGCAGAGCACTGCGCCGGAGAGAATCCCAGCGTTTGAAGCGCAGTAATCGCTTCGGAAATGTTGTTTCCGGTCATAGCTGGCGCACTTACAAGCTCTTCGGAGGTGAACTTCTGCTCCTTGGCAACCTTGTCTTTAAGCTCCAGTACGATTCTCTGAGCGATTTTCGTACCGATTCCAGGAGATTTTGTCAGCGTTTTGCTGTCGCCCGTGGCAATACAAAGCGCAAGTTTGCTCGGCGTAATATCTGACAGAATGGACAATGCCGCCTTTGGTCCCACTCCCGAAACGGAAATAAGCTGCTTAAAGCTCGCAAGCTCGGCATTATCGGCAAAGCCGAACAAATCCAGTGAATTTTCCGTAACGTGTAAATACGTGAACAAAGTAACCTCGCCCATATCGCGGATTTTGGACAACGTATTCATCGTAGTGCGGCACGCATAACCAACTCCGACGCATTCAACCACCGCAAGCCCAACTTCCCAATGCGTAAGTTTTCCGTGTAAGCTGTATATCATAAATTACCCCTTCTTTTCGTTGAGCTGTTTAACCTCATTAGAGCGCATTATCTGCGACATTTTTGAACCGCCCGTATGCCCGTGGCAAATCGCGATTGCAAGCGCGTCAGCGGTATCATCGGGTTTGGGAGCGGCTTTCATACGCAGAATATTTTTTACCATCTCCTGAACTTGATGTTTGTCCGCGTGACCGTATCCCGTAACCGCGACCTTTACCTGAAGCGGAGTGTACTCGTAAATCGGGATTCCGCGCTGAGCGGCGGCAAGCATTATCACTCCCCGCGCGTGTGCAACGTCAATTCCCGTGGTGATATTTGTGTTGAAGTACAGCTTTTCAATGCTCATACAATCGGGCTTGAGAAGCTCCAGTACTTCGTTCATATCATTGTAAATCTCCGCAAGCCGCTTGTCGAATGGCGTTTCGGGCTTGGTGGTGATCGCACCGTAGTTCACCACATTAAAGCGCACATTGTCAAATTCCAATGCTCCATAGCCGACAATCGCATAACCGGGGTCAATTCCAAGAATCCTCATTATGTGTAGCTCTCGTTGTCGGTGACGTAAGCCCGCACTCTGAGCGGAATTTCCAACTTTTCGGCAAGGATTTCGCACTCTCGAATCTCTTCGGGTGAGATTACGTCAACCACAGTGAACGAAGTTTTGATACCCATTGCTTTCACGTCCCGCGCGAAGCTCAGCATTTCGTCAAATGACTTCTCTCCAAATGCGGGTTTTGTAACCTCATTATACCGCGCTGCATTGGGCGCGTTCAAACTTATCGAAAAGCTGTCAATCAGTCCGCCAAACCGATTAACATCAAAAGCCTTGTGAATAAGGCGCACCAATCCGTTCGTGTTCACACGGATTTTCATTGCGGAATTTGACTTTATATACTCGGCTGTTTTAAGCAGCAAATCCGCCTTAACCGTAGGCTCACCGTAACCGCAAAACACTGCCTCGTAAATCCCCGTTTTGTCGAACGAGTCAAATGCCGCGCAGACTTCTTCAAAAGTCGGCTCGTGCTCAAGCCATAGACTGTCGTTGCCCTCAATGCTGTCGCCGTTTTTGCGTATGCAGAACACACAGTCACATGGGCAGCCATTGGTGATGTTTATGTACATCTTTCCTTCAAATTTGTAAAAAATTGTCATTATTCTATCGGCAAATTCCGCAATACACTCACGGAATTTCCAATTCACCCCATTTCTAAATAATACATTATTAATTATAACACATTTCACAATATTTGTCAATATTAAAAAGCCGTTTCACAAGGAAAACGGCTTAGAAATTCATTTTTTCCTATCAGAATGCAGTTCATTTCCGGAAAGCTCCGGGATTGTTTCCGCTGCGATTTCCGAAAGCGGGATTTTCGTGATTACATCAAGGAACAGTTTACGGATTACGGAATGAGCGTCCGTTCCGAGGTTCAGGATTCCGCCCTCGTCCGCGTATCCGCCCGCCATTGACTTATGTCCGCCGCCGCCTCCGATTCCGCAAAGTGCCTCGGATACGATCTGACCCGCGTCCAGCTCATCAAACTCGCTTCGCACCGAAAACTTGAATCCGTTCCCACGGCGGGTATATACCACCGCGAAAATTACCTTGTCGATGTCCAGAATAAAATCGGAAACCGTAGCCATAAACGCGTCCGCGCAAGTGAAATCCAGGTAAGTAAACGCCACTCCGTTGTAAATGTCGATATTGCGCATACTGTCCGCGAAAGCGTTCAGCTCGTCAAATTGAATCGCTGCGGACTGAAAGCGGCGAATAAGCCGCGAATCGGCTCTGGGAAACAGATAATTAAAGATTTCCACATCAAGCTCCGTTACACCGCGCGTAAAGTCCTTGGTATCGCACTTCAGACCGTAAAGAAGTGCCGTAGCCACGTTTTCGGGCATTTCGATTCCGTTTTGGCGATAATAATCCGCGATAATCGTTGCGCAGCTCCCCACAATGCGGATATCCTTGTAACGATAGCTTTCCGCCTCGCAGAACACGGGGTGATGGTCGATACACGCAACCTCATCTCCGATAAGGTCGCGGATATTCGAGTTGCCCTTCTGAGAGTCCACATTGATGATGTAATCCTCCTCGCGCATATCCTTGAGGTCGTCATCGGTAGTCATTTCAATGCCGAACTGCACAACCATATTTGCCGTTGCTGTGCGCTCCACGCACCCATGATGGCAGATTATGGTCTTAATACCATAGTTTTCCAGAAGAACCTGTAATCCAAATGCGCTTGCGATGGCGTCCTGGTCGGGAAAATTATGCGTCTGGATAAATACCCGGTGTCCCATGATCAGTTCAATAAGCTCGCTTAATTGCTGTGACATCTCAAAATACCGCCTTATAAAATCTTTATTTTTAGTTTCCAATGAAACCATTATTTCGGTTGAACGTTTTCGCCGTAAGGATATTGCGTCCTTTTGTATTATACCATATTTTTCCGCAATAATCAAGCATTATTTGACAATTTCAAATTCTTGTGAACATACACCAATTTATGCAGAATTTAACGCAAATACCTTGTGAAATTCCGCAAAAAATAGATTCAAATCAATTTTTAAGGAGATGTTCAAATGAAAAAATTACTCGCTTCTATAACTGCCGCTGCGCTCCTCACCACGGCTGCCTATGCGGAACAGGATTTGTCGAGCATTGACAACACCAAAATCGCGTGGGGTTTGGGTTCATCAAAAGACAGCCACGGAAAACCCATTGACGCGGTGAACGCTCAACGCAAGTACGGCGAAATGGGCGGGTTGTTCGTTGGTGAAAACGCTGATGAACAGCACAAGAATCTCTGGCTGACGTTCGACGAGGGCTATGAAAACGGCTACACGGCGAAGATTCTCGATATTCTCAAGGCAAAAAATGTCCGTGCGGTGTTTTTCGTGACTTACGACTACGCAAAGGACAATCCCGAACTGATTCGGCGAATGATTGACGAGGGTCACACGGTCGGAAATCACACATGGTCGCACCCGTCACTGCCCGAATGCACGGTCGAAGAGCTTCGTGACGAGCTTTCCAAACTTCATGAGTATATTAAATCGGAGTTTGATTACGAGATGTATGTGATGCGTCCACCGATGGGCGAGTTTTCGGAGCGTGTGCTCACGTGCGCCAAGGAACTGGGCTACACGACCGTGCTGTGGAGCTTTGCCTACAAGGACTGGATTGCCGAATCACAGCCAGACGCGGAGTTCGCATACAACAAAATAACATCGGGAGCGCATAACGGCGCGATTTACCTGCTGCACGCGGTTTCAAAGACAAACACGCGCGTGCTGCCCGATGTTATTGACTACTGGCGCGAGAATGGCTATATCATCACTCCGATGTAGACTCACTTTCAGCAAGGGTATTATCCTTGATTTGCGTGAAAATCTCGGAAGTGCGGGCGGTGGGACGCTCCAAACGCGTGGAATCCACGAATCGAATCTCGGTGGATTCGCCAACCAACGCGGAAAGCTCTTCGCTGTCCTCAATAACGTCCATGGTTAATGCGCTGTCAACAATCAGAAAATTCGGCGGCTCACCGTCATAATCCGCAGCCGGAATGTAGCCGCTTTTCGCGCACAAATTATTTCCGCAAAGGCTCAAAATCGCACTCTCAAACGTTTCCACGCCTGCGATGGTCTGCTTGCCGGTGATGTAAAGGAAACTCTCCAACTGTACGGATTTAGCGGAATTTTCCAATGTCAAGCGCGAATCCTTGCCGATTTGCGCGGATTTTTTGATTCCAAGCTGACTTTCGGTAAGTTCACTGCCGTAAAAGGCGGACGAAATCTCGCTGTACAGCGTGGAATAATCCTCCATATTCTGCGGAACACGCGGCGCAAGCACCGCAATCCCCGCTTGATTCAAGCGGTAAATATCGCGTTCGGACAGCGCGGAGAGCGTGAAAACGGCATCGGGCGCGAGCTTCAGAATCGCGTCCAAATCGGGGTTTTCACTGCTCCCCACTTTATCGCACGAAATATCTGTCGGAAAGTCGCAGTAGTTGCTGACTCCGACAAGCCGATTCTTAAACCCCAACTCACAGATGATTTCGGTAAGTGCCGGGGATAAGCTGACTGCCTTTTCCACCGATTTTTGCAAGTTTACCCCACACGAACTTGCAGGAAATCCGTTTTGGGAGTTGGTAATTCCCGAAACGACAATCTCATCGGGGGTGTTGCTTTTGTCGCACCCCGATAGCAGTAAACCCGCGCACAGAGCGGTTATAGCGATTTTCTTCGTAATTTTGTTCATATTCAGTACTCCAAATTAAGTGAAATTCTTCCGTAAAGCCAATCCACAAACTGTCTTGCGACTCTTGGGGAACGTCCGCCGTGTTTCAGCGCAAAACGCTCCGCAGAAGCGTCCAGCTTGTCCTTGGGGATATTAATGCTCATATCCTCGGCAAGTTTGTGAACAATGTCCAGAAAACCCTGTTTATCTGGCTTTGTGAATGTTATAAACAATCCAAAGCGGTCAGCAAGCGACATACTCTCATCAATAGCGTCCGCGCCCGATATTTCGCGGTCTAATGCGGATTCGCGGATTATTTTGCGGCGATTTGTGGTCGCATAAATCAAAATGTTCTCGGGCTTCGCGGAAAGCGAACCCTCAAGTGCCGCTTTCAGGCTTCCGAAACGGTCATCGTTCTCCGCGAACGAGAGGTCATCAATCGTGATGATAAAATGCAGGGGAATCGCCCGCAGCTTGCAGAAAAGCTCCGAAAGCCTTGCGACATCATTCTTACTTACCTCAACCATTCGCAAGCCCTCAAATTCATTAAGGATCGCTTTCACCGTTGAAGATTTCCCCGTGCCGCGGTCGCCATACAGCAGCACGTTCTGGGCGGGCTTCCCCGCTAAGAAGCAACGCGTGTTGTCAATCACCTGCTGTCGCTGAACCTCGTAATTTTTTAGGTCGGAAAGACGTATTTTGTCGATATGTTCAATCGGACGCAGTTCGCCGTCAAACGTGAACGCGCGGTATTTCGCGAACATTCCGCCGCCGTGTCTTTGTGCGAAATCCACAAAATAATCGGCAGTGTAGTCGAGTGTATACTCCAATTTCCCGTTTTCAATGCTCGGAATATTGAGAAATTCCGCGTTGGAATGCCGCTCGGCAAGCTCGGCTTTTACTTCCTCAAACTGGATCGCGGCAATCGTCCACAGCACGTCCAAATCGGATTCTATCGCGGCTTCACGGCTCTCCAACGGATTTTGCGCCTGAAGCGTTACAATCGGCGAATCCGAGAAAATCAACATATCGTGAATATAATCGGACAACGTAAGACCGCTCAAAGCAAGCGTTCGGACAATTTCCGCGCACCCCTCCAACGCATCTGCGGCATTATTGGAGTTCAGTTTTCCGAATCCGCGCAAAAGCGGGTCGGATTTTACATCAAACGCGCACAATCTTGCAATTTTACTTTTGTAATCTTGCATTTTACAGTTCTCCTTTGATTTGCTCTATTAAATCATAAAAGTCGGCGAGAGTGTTCATACTTCCGAATTGACAGCGCAGCTTCGCCGCGCCATTAAGACCCTTGATGTACCACGCAGCTTGTCGGCGCGCCTCTTTAATGCCCGTACGCTCGCCCTTGTCCCCGCAGAGCAGCTCGATATGCCGCTGCATTATCTTCAGACGTTCTTCTGAGGACGGTTCGGGACGCGGTGTTTTGCCATTAAAATAGTCGCGGATTTGCCCAAACAGCCACGGTCTGCCGTAGCTGCCTCTGCCAATCATTACCAAATCGCAGCCGGTGTACTTATACATTTCGACACAGGATTCCACGCTGTCCACGTCCCCGTTACCGATAACGGGAATTGAAACCGCTTGTTTAACGGCTTTGATGATGTCCCAATCGGCTTTCCCCGAATAGAGCTGCTGCTTGGTGCGCCCATGAACCGCGATTGCCGCTGCGCCGTTTTGCTCGGCGATTTTTGCAAGCTCCACAGCGTTGACTTGCAAATCGTCCCACCCCTTGCGGATTTTCACGGTCACGGGAATCTCGGTTGACTCAACCGCCGCGCGGATTAACTCACCGAACAACTCAGGAGTTTTCATAAGCGCGCTCCCCGCGCCGCCGTTGACTATTTTCGGCATCGGGCAGCCCGCGTTTATGTCAATGATGTCGGGGCGGTATTGCTCCGCGATTTTCACTGATTTCGCCATAAACTCTGGCTCTACGCCGAACAACTGAACCGCCATAGGCCGTTCGCAATCCGTTACGGTAAGCAGCTCGGCGGTTTTTCGGTCGGAGTAACACAACCCCTTGCAGCTCGTCATTTCCCCGACACAGTATGCCGCACCGCATCCTTTTGCGACAGTT
>CAMWMN010000077.1 GCA_947175385.1 uncultured Clostridia bacterium
CCTGTGATATTCGCTCCGAGCTTTTTCAGGATACGCGCCGAAACTCCCGTGCCAGCGCAGCTGAACAATCCGATTGTCGCGATTATAAAAACGTTTTTACCATTCCAAAGCGTGGAATTATCGTTTATGAAGTCACGGACGATCTTCGGTATATTGCTGTAATAAACGGGATACGCAAGCACAATGTCCGAATCCTCCGAAAGCGCCGAAACAGCCGCTTTATCCTCAATCGGATAAGCCTTGTTATCCGCTCCCGTTTTCTCCAGAAAACGTTCAACGCAGAATTTGGTGTTTCCCGTGCCGCTAAAGTAAATTCCTTTCATTATTTTTAATTTGAAATTCCGAAACCGAGCACAATCGCTGCCGCTTCGCTTCGCGATTGCGCTCGCTTTTCGAAATTTCCAGCTCTCCTTACGCTTATCATACCTCAAACTTGGTTTCAAACTTGTCCTTGGGGAACTCATCGGGAACATCAATTGGATATTTGCCCGTGAAACAGCCGCTGCAGAACCCGCATTTCGGATTCTCGGCGATTTTGACCACGTTTTCGGTGCTGAGGAATCCGAGCGAATCCACGCCGATTATCTCCGCGATTTCGTCCACCGTGTGCTTGTTGGCAATAAGGTTATCCTTGCTGTCGATGTCTGTTCCGAAAAAGCATTCAGAGATGAACGGCGGCGCGGAGATACGCATATGAATCTCCTTCGCTCCCGCGTTTCGGAGCAGCTTTACCACCTTCGCGGATGTCGTTCCGCGGACAATGCTGTCATCCACCAACACCACGCGCTTTCCCTCAACGGTTTCACGGATTACGTTCAGCTTGATTTTAACCGCGTTTTCACGCATTCCCTGTGTCGGCTGGATAAAGGTTCTGCCGATATAGCGGTTCTTGATGAATCCCACACCGTACGGAATTCCCGATTCCTGTGAAAATCCGAGTGCAGCGTCCAGACCGCTGTCGGGGCAGCCGATAACCACGTCAGCCTCGCACGGATGTTCCTGTGCGAGGAATCTCCCCGCGCGCAAACGCGCCTTATGAACCGACGCTCCCTCGATAACCGAGTCGGGGCGCGCGAAATACACATACTCAAACACGCACATTGACGAGGGGCGCCCGCAGTGAGTTTTGATGCTGTCCACGCCTTTTTCGTCAATCACCACGATTTCGCCCGGCTCAATATCGCGCACGAACTTCGCGCCGATGCTGTCAAACGCGCAAGTCTCGCTTGCCACAACGTATCCCTCATCATTCGGGAGCATGCCGAGCGCAAGCGGTCTGAATCCGTTCGGGTCGCGCGCCGCAATCAGCTTTTTCGGCGACATAATCACCAAAGAGTACGCGCCCTTGATTTTATGCATAGCGCGTTCCACCGACTCTTGAATAGAGCCGCACTCCAATCTCTCGCGGGTTATCGCGTAGGAAATCACCTCGGTGTCGCTGGTGCTGTGGAATATCGCGCCTTGCAGCTCGAACTCCCGACGCAAATCCAGCGCGTTGATGAGATTTCCGTTATGCGCGATCGCCAACGCGCCCTTAATGTGACGAACAGTCATAGGCTGACAATTCGCCGTGTTTACATTTCCGGTGGTAGAGTAACGCACATGACCGATGGCGATTTTGCCGTCCTCGAACTCGTCCAGGACACGCTGATTGAACACCTCGTTCACCAACCCCAAGCCCTTGTGTGTCTTGAACACTCCGCGCTCGTTGACAACGATTCCGCAGCTTTCCTGACCGCGGTGCTGAAGCGCATACAGCCCGAAATACACGGACGACGCCACGTTAGCGGGTTTGTTGGTGTAAATGCCGAAAACTCCGCATTCCTCATGAATACTATTGAACATATTTTTTATATCCCCTAGAATTTACCTTTTGATGGAACGGTATAAACGCGCGTTTATGCCGTTCCGCAATCACTTATTATTTGCCGAAGATTCTTCTCATCATCTCGTTGTATGCGTCTTCTACGCCGCCCATATCACGGCGGAAACGATCCTTGTCGAGCTTCTCATGAGTGGTGGAATCCCAGAAACGGCAGGTATCGGGCGAAATTTCGTCCGCGAGGAGAATCTCGCCGTGGAAACGTCCGAACTCGATTTTGAAGTCGATCAGATCTACATTGATTTCCTTAAAGAACTTCAGCATAAACTCGTTTACCTTAAACGCATACTTCGCGATGGTGTCGATTTCCTCCTTGGTCGCGAGGTCGAGCGCAAGCGCGTAGTAATCGTTAATGAACGGGTCGCCCAAATCATCGTTCTTGTAGCTGAACTCCAAAGTGGGGCAAGAGAGCTTTCTGCCCTCCTCAATGCCGAGCTTCTTGGAGAAGCTGCCCGCCGCGACATTGCGGACGATTACCTCAAGCGGAACGATCTCCACCTTTTTAACCAGCGTTTCACGGTCGGAAAGCTCCTCTACAAGGTGCGTGGGAACGCCCTCTTTTTCGAGCAGACCGAACATATAGTTGGTCATCTTGTTGTTGATTACGCCCTTGCCGATGATTGTGCCTTTCTTTTCGCCGTTGAACGCGGTTGCATCGTCCTTGTAGTCAACGATTACCAGATCCGGGTCGCTTGTCGCGAATACCTTCTTTGCCTTGCCCTCATAGAGCTGCTCACCTTTAGTTACGTTTGCCATTTTAGTTTCCTCCTGATTTTAATTTACAATTTTCATTATTTCCTCGGCTGACGAAACAACGTGTGTCGCTCCCGCCGTTTCAAGTTCTTCACGGCTTCCATAGCCGTAAAGCACTCCTATGCTGTCTATTCCGACGGATTTTGCGCCGTCAATGTCGTAAAATCTGTCGCCCACCATTACCGCAAAATCGGGATTTGACACCCCGCAGAGCCGCATTGACTCGCGGATTATGGTTTCTTTGCGTTCCGAGCGGCTGAGTTCTCCGCCGCATACCGCCGTGAAAAAACGCTCAATCCCCAGTCCCGCCAATATTCGATTGGCAAAGCGTTCGGGTTTTGTTGTCGCCAGCGCGATAACAACGCCGGAATCCGTTAGTTCCGCGAGCATCTCCCGAATGCCCGAAAACAGCTCGGATTCAATTACGCAGAAGTCCCTGTAACGGCTTCTGTAAAGCTCCGTAGCGGTTTTCGCGTCCGCGTCGGAGAACTCGCAAAACTGCGTGAAGGAATACTCCAGCGGCGGTCCGAGGAATTTACGGAGCGTTTTCTCATCTGGAATTTCGCGCTCCATCTCGGTGAACGCGTATTTCAGGGAGTTGAAAATCCCGGGTGATGAGTCAACGATCGTTCCGTCCAAATCGAAAAGAACCGTTTTGTACCGCATTTCCATACGGATTACAGATTCTTCAGTTCTTCTTGGAGCTTGCGATCCTTTTCGTTCACCTGATCGGTCATTTCTGCTCTCGCAGCGGCAAGTTTATCCGCCAGAGCCTCATCGGAGAGTGCGAGCATCTGAATCGCCAGAATCGCTGCATTTTTCGCGCCGTCCACCGCAACCGTTGCCACGGGGATTCCCGACGGCATCTGAACCGTTGCCAGAAGCGCGTCCAGACCGTTGAAGCTCCCGCCGCCGCACGGGATTCCGATAACGGGGAGGGTAGTGTTCGCTGCGGCAACTCCCGCCAGATGAGCCGCCATACCCGCCGCGCAGATAATCACACCGAATCCGTTCGCGCGCGCGTTCCCCACGAACTCGCTTACCGCCTCGGGGGTTCTGTGCGCGGACATAACGCGGCATTCGTACTCCACACCGTAGCTTTTAAGCTCCGCGAGAGCTTTTTTAACCACGGGCAAATCGCTGTCGCTGCCCATAATTACGGCAACCTTTTTTGACATTTCAATCTCCTCCAATCAAAAATAGCTGTATTTGGGGATACAGCTATACTCATAACTTATTTTTGAGTGCAAAAATACCGTAAAAATCACTGAAATCTCGGAAAAACACAACTTTGTTCATTGTCATTATCTCCTGTCAATATATGGTAACTTCCACGATATATATGCACTACTTATATTTTACACTATATTTAGAATAATTGCAAGGGGTTTTTACAATTTTCAGTATTTTTTACTAATGTGAATAATATTTAACACTTGACAAACCTACTTGAATGGTATATAATGAAGTGAATCGAAATCCGGTTATTTTCCGCAAGTAAAATCAAGCGGCTTCGCCTTACCGAGTGTTATAATTATTACAGGACAGCCAAAGGGAAGTGCCGGTGTACGGAAATATTCAAGGAAAGGAGGAACGAAAATGTACGAGTGGCATAGGACTATTCAGAGAGTCATTGAGGAGATAGATATCTGTATCAAGGAGCATAACGACGAGGTTCTAACCTTAAAGCGGCTTGCGGATAAACTGAATTACTCCGAATATTATTTTTCCGTAAAATTCAGGGAAATTTCGGGAATGAAGTTCAGGGATTATCTGCGATACAGAAGACTGGCTTTTGCGCTGAAACGGATTCGGGATACCGATGACAGGATTCTGGATATTTCTTTGGACTACGGATTCTCCTCGAATGAGGCTTTTTCCCGCGCTTTTAAGAATGCATACGGAATTACTCCGAGTGAATACCGTAAAGATCCTAAGCCCGTTGTACTTCGTACTGTCATTAAACCTTTCGACTGTTACTTATTAGGAATTGGAGGAACAGGTATGGCAAAATCAGATGAGAGTGTAAAGACTTATTTTGTTACGATTCCCGCACATAAGTTTTTGCATATCAGAAATTACGAAAGCGTTGGCTATTGGGACTTTTGGCAGAAACAGAGCCTCATACCCGAACAAGACTGCGAAACTATCTGCGGACTGCTCGACAGCATCAAGGGCAAGCTGGACGATATGGGCGGGGCTGAAAGCAACAGCGGCAGCGGTCAGATTATGGCGTTCATAAACGAACCCACCGGAAGAATATGCAGTTGGGGAATCCCTCTTGCGGAGGCATATGGTGTTCGTTTGCCGATTGATTACAACGGAGAAATTCCGCCGCAAATGCAGATGATGGACGTACCCGAGGGCGAGTATATTGTTTTTGAGCACGGTCCGTTCGATTTGGAAAAGGAAAACCAAGCTGTCGAGGAAAAAATCGAAAAGGCAATGAGGGAATTTGATTATTCCTCCAACGGTTATTGTCTTGATACGACTCCGGGAAGAGTGTTTTACTTCTACCACGATTGCGCGCGGTTCTGGAAATACGTAAGACCCGTGCGGAGGGTGTAGCTTAAATAGCAAAATCCCCAATGAATGTTTCATTGGGGGTTCAGTCTGCATAAAAACCCCATTTCCGCATTGGAAATGGGGTTAAAAGGCAAACTTAGAGTAAGGTGAATTATTCATTCAAGCAGCGTTCAATGAAATGTGTTGCGGCTTCACTGTCAATTTTAATGTCAAAGTCTGATACAATGTTTTCAAGTGCCGAACCATCGTATTGAGTAACACCTCTTGAATTTCGCCCCGCCCAATGCTTAATAATGCGGGTTCCGGTCAGGAGCTGACGGTTATACATTGAACACAATCTTGTTGAAATCTTTTTATTTTTATCTATTGCAACAACATAAATCAAATATACACTTTTTTCCTTTGACAAAAATGATAGTAATTTGTCGATGTTATAACCTTTAGGATTGCTTGAAAGAAACAGAACCTTCGTTTTTATGTCTGTCGCGGTATTGTATTTTTCAAATTCACAATTATAATCACCTAATTCGTCAGCGGTACGTATTTCGGGTAACGGACTTCCCGAATGTAAAGCGTCAATTAAATTTGTCCGCGAATCTGCCGGTGATGTTATCAGGTATTCAATAATACGCCCTCTGATGTTGACGTTATCAATAAAAGCGGCAATCGCAATTTCGGATGAAACATCATTTACACGCTTTTGCAAATCCTTATTCAAAGCATTATATTCATCAGATGATAAAAATGAAATAGCCCGTTCAACGGATTTTTTAATACATTCAGTTTGAGCTGCCGTTGGCGCGAAACGCTTACCCGTTGGATGGATATTATTGGTTGCCTCTACCAGACGTTCGAGATTTTCGGTAAAGGTGTAGTTTTCGTGCGTTGTAAAAAGGAATTCAAAGTTTTCGGGTTCGTTGCTAATGCCCTCAAAGTCACGCATTATGTCGCTGCCGTTGAAGCTGCCCTTAATATTATCCGTTCGTAATGCTTGTGATGAATGACTGACTTTCCGCAGAAATGTTGCGTTTGCAAGCATTAAATAGTTTTTAGTCGGTGTAACAAGGCAAATTACAAAGGGGTTTTTGTCATATTTCTGCAGGGTAGACAGGGAAAGAACGGTGTTACCGAAACTTCTGCTTGATGCAGTACAAAAACGAACCGCAAAATATTCATTATAATAGACACTTCTGTCCTTTGTCATATGATACGATTGCTGAACAGCTTTTATCAAAGCGCTCTTATCAGCAATTCCGTCCCTGCTTTTAACAAAATTAACAAAGCCATCAATAACAGTACAATTATACATTGAATTCACCTCAAAATTAAATCAGATAGATCTGTTGCGTTTGTTGTTTTGCTTTTTGTGCTTTCTTGTTAACTGGTTTTATTGCAGCCTCGGAAGTCACAGCGGCATTCTGTTCCGAAAGAGAATTCCTCTCCCAGAATACACCACCTGTATATCCTTGTATCTCTTTGTCTGTATCAGCCATTTCAAGACGCTGTTCCGCCCATAGACAGTATTGTTCTTCAATTTCGATTCCCAAGAAATGCCTATCCAACTTTTTGGCAACAACGCTTGTTGTTCCCGAGCCCAGAAATGGGTCAAAAACAATATCGCCGGGATTGGAGCTTGCCAGAATTATTTTAGCGATCAGCTTCTCCGACTTTTGCGTGGGGTGCGCGGTGTTTTCAGGCATAGACCAAAAGGGTATCGTAATATCACTCCAAAAATTAGACGGACAAGTATCACGATAATTTCCGCTGTCCGTTTCAGCCCAATCTTTAGGTTTACCATTAACGCGGTATGGGGCAATTACCTTTTTACGGATTTTTACATCGTCAAGGTTAAAAGTATAATGTTCACTTTTGGTTGCAAACCAAATATCCTCAAGACCGTTCTTCCAGTTTGCTTTTGCGCCTCTGCCCTTTTCACGCTGCCAAGTTATGCGGTTTCTTACCGTAAAATAATCGCCTAAAACTCTTCCGATTATTAAACTCGTTTCCCAATCACAGCAAACATAAATCGAACCATTTGGATTTAACAAGGGTTCAACCGCCGATAACCATTGACGAGTGTATTCCTCATAATCGGACTCTTTCCGTTTTGAGAATTTGGTTCCTCCGAATGTCTTAGTCAAATTGTACGGAGGGTCGGCAATGATCAAATCAACGCTTTCTTTCGGCAAATTGGGAATAACGGAAAAGCTATCGCCTAAAATTGTCCTATCAAGAACGGCATGTATATCTTCAACTGGATTTTCAACTTTAATACAGCGGGATATATATTTTTTTCCCTCCGAAACGGGAGTATCAATAGTCTTGTTCCGTGGTGATTTTTTCTTCGACATAATGGTTTCCTCACTTACAGGTGTTCCGCTTTGAGAAATATATTCACACATATCGTTTTGAGCAACGCACGTAAATACATACAGAAAAAACATTCCCAATGAACGTTTCATTGGGAATTGGCTACAGCAGCTCACCGCTGGCGGAGAGGATGGGATTCGAAACCGTCATAAAATCCCATAAACTCGCTTGAATAAATAACTTGGAAATCTTTGTGTTGCATTTTATGTTGCATACTTAAAAATTCAAGTCTAATTCCCAACTACATTATATCATATTATAATGATTCTGTCAATAGAAAATGTATTTGTTCGCGAATTTTTTCGGCATATGCCTCCATTGCTGATGGAAATGTGTGCTGGTATACTTTCTCGATCATATCAAGGGAACTATGCCCCATAAGCTCAGCAATATATTTCTGCGGCATACCCAATAATAAGCACTTGGAAGCATAATAATGACGCAATGCATGGAAGTTGAAGTCTTCGTCAAATCCGTTTTTACGTCTGAAGCTCGTCCAACTGTTGCTTATAACAGGTGCACGCATATTACAAATATATCCATCGTTATCTGCTGATGATATGAGAAAATCAAAGAAACTTTTGCTTATGGGAACATTTCTGTATCCCGAAATGCTTTTTGGGGCTTTTGTTACATCTCCATCAATTCCAACAACACGAGCCTCTTTGATTTCAATATGGTCTGCATAAACGCACTTTTTCTTGAGCGCGGATATTTCGGAGGCTCTCAATCCGCACTGGCAAGCCAATAAAAAAGCGGTTTTCATCAAAGAGCCGTCCAACAATTTGGAAATTTTTAGTATATCGTCCTCGCTGGGAATATAGATATTGCGTTTTTGCTTTTGCGGTAAAGTGATGTTGAGCCGTAAATCCGGGCGGTTTATTTTTAATGTAGAGGATATTAATCCGTAAGCATTCCTGCACGTTTTCGGCGAATGATCTTTGGCAAATACATTGAATTGCTCTTGAATAACTTCTGCATTCAACTCCTTGAGCCTTGTTTGCATTAAACCGGGAAGGTAATTTCGCAGAATGGCATAATATCCGCGAACCGTAGACGGTGAAAGCACGTTCTCCTTACTCTTGATGTATCTTTCGACCGCCTCCGATAAAAGCAGCTCGGAGCGATTGACATCAATGTGTATTTGATTGTACTGCGCGGCGAGATACTCTGCTTCCTTTTTTGTCAGCGCGGTGAAACTTTTGTATTTTCGCTTACCGTTTGCGTCCTTGCCTATATACAGATTTACCCGATAACTCCCCGATGGGAGCTTTTTTGCGGTTGCCATATAATCACCTCGTTTAATATGGATTACAATGCCCGCAGGATTTATATCCGCTGCTTTTCGCCCAACCAATATCCGATGTTGTGGAATAGTTTTCATCCGCTATTTTGTCTACATCTCTACAAGATGGAACGTGTACAACCTTTCTCTTTGTATTCAGCACATACATTGTTGTTTGTGGCTTGGAATTGCTAATTGGTGGCGGTGTTGTCGCTAGTGGTGTTATGGCAGTCGAGGTGGATATAGATTCGGGCACGGATTCCGTTGATGATTGTGGAGATTCAACGGAACTGGGCTTGTTTGTCGAATTGTTTAGGCTCTCTGATATGCTTTCGCCAGATAGTTTGATTGTTTCTGCTAAATATGTCTTTTCCCCAAACAAATCCGCTACCTTTATATCAACATCGGACATATCGGAAATATGATAACCCACTGAAACAATATAGGAATAGCCGGGCAAAACATTGTTAAGATGTGTTCCATAATCTACGTCATCGCAGTTGATAGCCGTACTATTACACTCAATCCCATTTTGGAAAGCTTTATCGTTAAACATAAAGTTGAATGCTTTTTCACTGTCCTCGCCATTATAGAACTCATAATTAATTACAAGTACATCTTTGTCCTTGTAATCCTTTGAGAGCTTATGATTCACAATTTTTATGGAAGTTTCACCTATTTCTCCATTTGGCGCGGAGATCCCCGAACCGCCGCCTAGGTCAATTTTTTCATCTATCAAATTATCAGAACCAAAAAGCGTCTTTACAATTACGTTTGCAGTGGTCTTGTCTTGCAAAACGTAAGCTTTTTTCACATTATATGTAATTCCGGGTTGAATGTCATTCATCAACTTTTGCGAATCAACGCCTTCAACCATTATTGCACCCTCGCACTCTATGCCGTTCTGGTAGACCTTCGCGGAAAATGTTGTCGCGAAATTAGCCTCTTTTTCGTCTGTATTTGTCCACTCGTATTCAACTACAAGAACTTCCGCGCCGCTGTAATCCTTTGATAATTCCCAGGAGGCAAGCTTGATGTTACTTTCGGACACTTCTGGCACGGACGATACAGTCGAAACAACCGATGAATTTGAGCTTAATGAAGATGTATTTTTGTTATCATTGCCGCCCATAGCCGCGCCCACGGAACCCAGAACGACCACGCCGCCCACGATACCGAGTATAGTTTTTGTTTTGTTTGTCATTTTTGTATCTCCTTTATCCTACAATTTTCCCTAACGCAATATCAAGACACACAGCATGTGACAATGCCCCGATAAACGAAAGGGCAACGCTTCCCGCCTTTGCCGCTCGTTCTTTTAAGATGTCCAAAGTCTTGGGCTCTCTGATATTTTCTAGAAATTCATGTCCCTCGTATGTTATAGAGGTTATGCGATGAAATTCAGGATAATCTTCGACGCCTTCCTCGCATACAACCGTGATAAATTCCGCTTCCTCTAATTTTTCAACGCTATAGACTACGTCTGCAAAATTGTGATTTGGGAGAGCCTCACAAAGTTTTTGTAACCATATTTCATTATGCTCAAAATGCCATGTACCGTCTTCGTCCTCCGTTTTGGTAATCGTCAAACACGTTTCCAATGCCATTAACACGGCGCGTATGCAATCCAGATTATACTTCATTTGCCTTTTCCTCGTCTTTTTTGATATCATCTGCGTATACCATAAGTCTTGCGCGGTTCATTGGATTTAGACTTCTATAAGCATTCAATATTGCCAAATCATTTTCATCTAATGAATTGGCAGCTTGAATGTTTATCGGAGAATTGTTATTGCCTATGCTCCCAATAACCCCTTGATTATTGAAGTCGTTGCCGACTGATACGGTGGCAGTTTTAGCGATGTGGGCTTGCGGGTTATTCGTTCGCCCAAGCAGATAATCCACAGAGCATTCAAGCTCATCGGCGATTTTGGCAAGGCTGAATGAAGCAATGCCATTTTTATCGGTCATTTTTTTGAGAGTGTTTTCGCTAAGACCACATACCTCTAAAACGTGCTTTTGAGTTTCTTTTTTTTGCTTTATTTCGGATTGAACCCGTTCAATTACCAATTGTGCATTATACACAAAATCACCTCTTCAATTTTGTAGAAATATACAAATCATAAAATTTTCCTATTTTTATATTGACAATCGAAAAATTTTATGATATACTGTAAATGTAAGGAAAATCCGACAGCCAAATAAATGCAAAAGGATTTCTTACACTCCCTAAATGTGGTATTTTTATTTGTTGGCACTTATATTATACCACATTTTGGTTGGGGTGTCAATATTTTTTGGATAATTTGTCGGATTTTTAGTACCGATAGAAAGGAGAGATTTAATGGTAAATTACGAGAAATTTACTGCCGAAGTTGCAAAAAGGCTACGGGAACAGCGGTGGACGCGTCAGAAACTTGCCGACGCTACAGTAAATCTCAAATCAGGCAATCCATATTCTGTGGATACGGTTAATTCGTTTATGCAAGGAAAGCGCATTAGCGATGATGTTGCTAATGCAATCGCCAAGGCTTTGGACATTCCCGAGCATATGGCGAGTTGAGAGGAGGTGATAACAGTGATTGACGCAACTAATTTAACACCGGAGGAGCGTGAGCGACTTGTCGAAAAGATAGAGGCGGCTTACGACAACACAAACGGACACGAACTGGACGAATACGGAGCGGGTCTTTGCCGCGAAATCAACGGAGGTGATAACAATGCCGAGACTTAAACCGACGCAGCAAAAGCTGATAGGCGACCGGGTTGTGAAAAATATTCGCACCATCGGCAATAAGCACGGCTGCCGTTATGACAAAGATATTGCAAAACGTTCGTGCATTCCGCCGCCGACGTTTTACAAGAAAATGCGCGAACCGTGTCTCTTGAGGCTGGACGATTTTATACATATTTCCGAGAGCTTCGGCGTACCGTTGGCGCAAATTTTTGAGGAATGAGGCGGAACCGGAAATATTTCTCCCGTGGCTTATTACAGACCATAGGGGAGAAAATCAATAAGTTTATTTTGCGAAAGCAAAGAAAGTGAGGAAATCAAATGAATTTTGTAGGAAAATATTGCATCGTATGTGGGCGGAACAGCGGAATTTACGTTGGCACAGTGTCGGAGCATAATGGAACGGAAATGCTCTTGAAAGATGCAAGGCGCATCTATTATTGGAGTGGCGCGGCAACTATTGTGCAAATTGCAGAAGAAGGAGTAAAAAGGCCCAAAAACACAAAATTTACAATGTGTGTTGATGAAATCGGGCTTTTTGATGTCATCAACGTTATTCCTGTAACCGAAAAAGCACAAAAGTCGATTGAGGAGATTAAAGAATGGAAGATAAAATAAAAAAATTTTTAAGCATCAACGTTGATGGCGACGGCTTCGGCAACGGCTTCGGCAACGGCTTCGGCAACGGCTTCGGCAACGGCGACGGCTTCGGCT
>CAMWMN010000078.1 GCA_947175385.1 uncultured Clostridia bacterium
TCGCGTCAAGAACATTGAAAAGGAATGAACTATCGGAGGAAGCGTCCGAAATGACGGCAAAGGTTTTCGGCAGCGGAAGCAACGAGGAAGCGCTCGGCATAATCGGCGAGTATGTCAATATAACCTCGGTCGATGAACCCAATGAGGATATCGGACTGGGGTATGATTTTGTCAATATCACTTTACACAATTTTCTCAAAAAAGTTCGACTTTTTTGAATCGGTGGCAATATTCACGGAGTGAATATTGCCACCGATTCGGTCGAATGACCGTAACGGTAATTTGATCACGCGACAGCGTTCAGAGCGGCATAATAGCCGCGACGCTTTTCCACCAACGGCATGCCGCCGATTGCCGAACAAATGCGCCGGTTGTTCCAATAGCTCATGAAATAGCGCCATACAAGAGTTTTGAGCTCATCTATCGTATAGGCTTTCGGATCGCGGTCACGCAAGTAAAACAGCTCGTCTTTCATACGCGCCCACATACTCTCGCAACGAGCGTTGTCGTGGCATCTTCCTCCCGAACTGTTCATGCTCTGACGGATTCCGAGATTCGCTATCGCGGCGCGATATTTTTCGCTCGTGTACTGACTCCCGCGATCTGAATGGAGAACCGCGCCGCGCATATCCGGATAACCGCCGCACGCGTTCTCGATGGTCTGAACACATAACTCCGCACGCATATTATCGTCCATCGAAAGTCCCAAAACCGACGCGTCAAAGCAGTCAAAAATTGCCGAAACATAGAGTTTGCCGTCTTTTGCGGGGATTTCTGTGATGTCCGTGACGCACTTTTCAAACGGTTTTTCCGCTTGAAAATCGCGCTTCAAAAGGTCGTCCGATTTTCGTGCTTCGCGATCCGCTTTGGTGATTCCGTTTGGTTTTCTGCGCTTTGGATGATCCGCGCCGATACGCTCCATTACACGGTAAACGGTGCGCTCGCCCGGAATTTTTTCGTCCGGATATTTCAGATTCAATGCCGCATACATTCGTCCTCGTTCGTATGTATCGTTGCACTCGTCCTCCGCGATCACTTCTTTTATTAGCTCTGCTAAGTGTTCGTATTTCCAAGCTCTGTTTCGGTTATCCAAATAATCATAGAACCCTTGCCTCGACACCTTTAACGCTGCACAATAAAAGCTGATCTTTCCCTTGATCGCGCCGTCTTCGGTCTTTTTGGCTATGAACTTCAATCGTTCGATTTTCCCGACTTCCGACGGCTCGCCGCGAAAAAAGCGGATGCCTCCTCCAAGAACTCATTCAGTTCATTGAGCCGCTTGATCTCTTTGTCACGCTCCTTTAATTGCCGCCGCAATTCCTCATTTTCTGCTACGAGCGTCAGCGCGGTTTTCGGCATTTGCTCACCCAACCCAAGATCAAGTTTCCCATTCTTAGCCTTGTGTACCCATCCGCCCAGCGTATTTACCGGTACTCCGAGTTCCTCTGCCGCCCTTTTTGTTCCTTTCGCTTTCGCCAATTTCACTGCCTGCACCTTGTACTCCTTGTCGTAGCTTCTTGCCTGTTTCATCTCAGATACCTTCCTTTTTTCTTCATTATACTTCTTTGAGTTCGTGGTGTCAAGTTTTGTTATACAACATCACAAATTTATCGTTATTTTATTACTTCTTTGACTGATATTAACGAATTTTCTTACGCGGTAAGAAAACATTGGGTGATTGAAAATCAACTCCATTGGTGTCTTGATGTAATTTTCCGTGAAGATTCCGCGAGAGCAAGAAAAGATAATTCTCCGCTGAATGTTAATATTTTGCGGAAAATTGCACTCCCGCTGCTTAACAAAGCCAAGTACGGTCGTTTAAGCAAGTGAAGTTTGATGTTTAAGGCTTCTCTTAATCCCGATGTTTTGCTTTCTGTGCTTTTGTCAGCCAAAAAGTAAATGCTGTTGCCATGCATATAACTACCGCTCGGAGCGTTTCTTTAGCCGCCTTAAACGTATTCCTGCAATCTCGAAGATATTCAATTCCAAAGCGCACGGCGACCCTGCTACGCCGATTCTCAAATCTTATGTGGGAGAGCACGTTATTATCCGTTTGCTTATGCCCGCGGATAAGCCGAGGGATATCAGCTTTCTGCTGCATGGTCATAACTGGAGGGCGCAGCTGAACGACCCCTTGAGCCGCATAATTTCTGTTCAGGGAGCGGTAAGCGTAGGCAACGTATTTAACATCGAGCCCGAGCCTGCGAAGTGCAAGGGGGATTATCTGTACCGTTCAGGTTCTGATGGGACGTGGAGTCGGGTATGTGGGGCATATTCTGTGTAATGAACCGCGGTATCCGCTGTCATTGCGAAAACGCTTGCCGCCGCGTAAAGCAATGGTGGAAGAAAGGTAAAAACAAGAAGTAAAACCATTCGGATTTAATAATAAACGAACTCCGTTGTTTGTAACAACGGGGTTCGTTTTAACAAAAGCCGCACTATACGCATATTATATTGGAGGTAAAGAATTTCTTATAACGGAGGGTACGATTATGAATACAAACAACTATGTTGAAAAGTCTTTAGAACTGCATATGTTTTTCGGACGAATAATGAAGGAGCATTCTTTCTTCCTTGAAGCGGGGTTTACTCCCGCCAACAAAGAATTTTCCGAAAAAGCGGAACACTTCAAAAATGAATTTGATAAGCTGCTTTGTGAAGCGGTAATGCTCGGCAACGGTTTTGTAAATCAGCAGCTATTGTGTTCCCAGGAGCTTGTCACGGAATTTACAGCTCTTGCCGAAAAGCAGACGGAGTGTTTAACGGGAATACCGATAAACAAGGAAATAACAGGCAAGGAGCTTCATCTGAAAAGTGGATGCGGAAGATGCACAGACAATTCCGAAAGGCGCGGCAAGGTTCGGCAGCTCAATCAGACGGCTCTTAAATTGTTGGACGGACTTATTTCCTTTAAGGAAACGATTCTCAAAAAGGTATTGTGCGGGGAAATGTTTACGGCAAACTATCCGCTTCTGATCGAACACATAATCCGAGAAGCAAAGCTGTATAGGGAATATGTGGAATGTCTGGAGAAAAACGGCTTTTTGGATAACCGCTCAATGAAGGACGTTGAGTGCTTCTGGAATCGGATAATGATGGAGCACGCGATGTTTATACGCGGGCTGCTCGATCCATCGGAAACTGAGCTGTTTGATTCGGCGGATAAGTTCGCCGATGAGTACCGGGAGCTGTTGAACAGATGCCGCAACGCGCAAAACTATGCGTCGGAATCGGATTCCTTGGAATTAACGAAAAAGCTCAAGGATTTCAAGATGGCGGGTGTTCGGGGGATAGAGCAATGCGAGATACGCTCAATAATTTTGCCGCTCCTTGCGGACCATGTGCTGCGTGAAGCTAATCATTATATAAGACTGTTGAAAAACTGAATTGTGAATCACCTGTCGGAATCCGAACCCCTAAGTTTCGGATTTCGGCAGGTGATTTTTTTAGTTCCCAATATTATGTTGATTTTAGTCGAACGTGGTTTTCTGTAAGGATATTGGGTTGCTTTTATTATATCATATCTTCATCACAACGTCCACGAAAAACTCATTATTGTTGTTGCGGATCTGCGCCGATCCACCGTACTTTTCGGCTGCGGCGGCTATGGAAATAAGTCCCGTGCCGTGTCCGCTGTGCTTGGTGGAATAATATCCGTCTTTACCCTTTCTCACGTTACCATCAAAGCTGTTGGTGGAAACTATATAAAGATTGTTTCCGTGACGTATCTCCGCAGTCAGATTGAAGTATCTCTCTCCCTCGGGAAGAGTGGAGCAGGCGGATATTGCGTTTTCCATTATATTTCCGAAAAGCGCCGCCATATCCAGCTCGGAAAAGGTCAGCGGTTCGGGCAATTCTATTCTCCAATCTATCCTGATTTTTTCGGAGTCCGCCATTTCACGATAATAACCGAACAGAGCGTTCAGCGCGGCATTTGAGCAGTATTGAACGGGAACGCTTTCTGCAAGTCGCTGCCCGTATTCGGAAAGATGCGCGCGGATACTGTCAAGGTCGCCGTTTTCGGCAAGCGTTGAAAGCAGATGAACGGAATGGCGGAAATCGTGGCGAAGCCGCGCCGTCTGCCGCATATACTCCTGCAATTCACGGAATTGGTGCGACTGCATTTCCAATAGCTGCGAACGTTTTTCAAGCTTTTCTCGCTCCGTGATTCCCGTTACTATGTCATAAAACAGCACATACACCGTTATCAGCAGTGCCAACGCGCATACCTCGAACATCGGGAATATAAATCTCAGTCTGCTGTTGCGCACGACGTCATAAGAAGCCGGGGACGCGAGTATGTTGAAAACAAGGAAAATCGCCGAAATTATAGTGGTTGAATACCAAAGTCTTGGTATATCGAACTCGTCCACCGCCTTGGAGAACCGCTCCCGCGCGGGGCGCACGAATGCCGCCAGCATAAGGCACGAACACCCCAACAGAACGACCGCGCCTGGAATCGTCAAATCCTCCGACTTTGATTTGAAAAAATATATGTCGGCGATTGTTCCGAATTGTACGGGGAACGTTTCTATCGCGCAGACCCCAACATAAATCGCAAGCGCGCGCGGCAGATCGAGCCTTACCGTCCGACGGTAAAGAAAAAAGGATATAACAAGTATAGGTATGCCGATAGTATTTGGTGCAATGCCCCAAGCCGTCACGGCGCTTGCCGCGATGAAAGAAAACAACACCGCCGCCAAACAGCACAAGGCAATCATCTTTCTCTCGGAAAACCTCATTCGGTTTTTTACGGGCAGATAGCAGGACAACGCCCCCGGAATAAGAATAAGAAATTGCAGCAGCATACTCAGCCATTCTTTGGAAAACATAATCCCTCCTATCCGCCGTACCGTTGAGAGCCGGAGCCCGGCTGGCAACCGCGTATTTTGTCAAAGTTGTAATCCCTCACCGCCTGTTCGATTTTAAGGCGGTCGCGCACGCGTATCGGCAAACGTGCGCCGTTTTCCAGAATACAGCAATTATTCTCGAAATCCGTAATGTAATCGACGTTTACGATTATCCCTTTATTGACAAGAATAAACCGCCCGTCTTTATTTGTCTGTTCAACAAACTGTCCCGCGGTCATACGGCAGCGGAGAGATGCTCCGTCCGAAAGTTCGACTTCAAGGTAATGCGCGTCTGTCACTGCGGAAACAATGTCGCCAAGCGCTATACGAACGGTTTTTCTGTCGCTGTATAGCTCAACGAATTTAGACGGTATGGGGATAATCTTTATCGCATCGTTAAGCACTTCCTTTACCCGCTGCGGCGGAAACGGCTTTACAATATATTCAAATGCGTGACATGAAAAGGCATGGGGCATATGCTCCGTACTGGACGTCAGGAATATCAGTATGCAGCCGCTGTTGCGTTCACGCAGCTTTTTTGCCGTCATAACGCCGTCCGAGCCGTTCATGTAAATATCCATAAAAACGACCGAATATTCATCATCGGAACGCAGAAAGCTGTCGCCATCGGAGTATTTGGAGATTTCTATCTCAAGGCGGTTTTCCTCGCCAAATTCCCGACAGAGCCTTGCCATTTCGTCAAGATATATTCGTTCGTCGTCTACCAACGCTATCTTCAAGCTCATCACCTCTTTTTTAGTTCCCAATATTACGTTGTCTTTATTATAACATACTTTTTTATTTTTTTCAAACCCCAAAAATCGAAAAAATGCGGTCAGAATTGACGTTTTTGCCCAAAAATTGACGTTCTTGCCAAAAGACTTTATTTTTGTTTGTTAAACTTTTATAATTAAATAAGTATTTGCGGTGTCGGAGGTTGGATTCCGGATGAAACGGACAGATATTAAAAATATATTTTGCGTTATTTTGATCGTAACCGTCATAAGTCTGACAGGCTGCTTTTCATTTGAAGACAAGCCACAGAGCGTAGATTACGGTGCGGCGGAAAATTGGGCATATCTTGGTGTCGGAGAGGGGAAAGACGCCGATGTTTTTATGATCTGCCCAACGGTGGATACGAGGGACGAATGGAATATGTCGCTCTCCGATGTGGAAACAAAGGCGGCTTTTCTCGGCGCTTTGAATATGGAGCGCGGCATCTACGAGGATCATGCGAGGCTGTATGCGCCGTATTACAGGCAGGCGGCAATGAAGGTGTATGAATTGGAGCGCTCGGAAAGAGAGCCTTATCTTAAAGCGGCATATGCCGATGTGTCGGCTGCATTTTCCCATTATCTTGAGAATGATAACGAGGGCAGACCGATTATCCTTGCGGGTTTTTCACAAGGCGCGGATATGTGCCTCCGCTTGGCAACGGAATTTTTTGATGGCGAGGAATTGGCGGACAGGCTCGTGGCTGTTTACGCTATCGGCTGGGTATTGACGGAGGATATGGCTGCGGAGTATCCGCAGTTAAAGGCAGCATCGGGGGAAACGGATACCGGAGTGGTCATCAGCTTTGAATGTGAATCGGAATCCGTGGAGGATACCTTTATCATACCGAGGGGCACAAAGGCACTTTCTATCAATCCGCTGAACTGGAGAACCGATGGCACCCCAGCGGCAAAGGAAGAAAATCTAGGAGCCTGCTTTACCGATTATGACGGAAACATCGTAAAGGAGGTTCCGGCACTCTGCGGCTGCTATATTGACGTGGACAGAGGAGTATTAAAAGTGACGGATGTTTTATCAAGTGATTATCCGCCGGTCGTTCCGGGACTTCCCGACGGGGCTTATCACGTCTATGATTATCAGTTCTTCTATCTGAATTTGCGGGAGAACGTAAAGGCGAGATTGAACTGTTTTCTTGTTGATTGATCCGCGATTGACGTTTTTGCCGAAGAATTGACGTTCCTGCCGGAACGATTGTTGTTTCTTGCTTTTTCCGTTATAATTAAAAGGAATTATGTCAAAGGAGGAAATTCTTTTTGAAAGGAAGAAAGGATATTATTTTAACGCAGGATAACGTATTGGTGCGCAAATCCATTCTCAATATGTTTCCCGCCACATTTGTCGCCTCTTTTTTGATGACGTTTCAGTTTATGGTGGACATCACGCTTGCGGGTATTTTCTTTACGCCCGACCACATAGCGGCAATCGGCACCGCAACGCCGGTTATGCTGTTTGCCTTAGCTTTTATGAACGCTGTTTCGGGAGGCGCGAATCTTCTTTTGACGACTGCTCTCGGAAGAGGCGATAAGGAAATCGCCAACCGTATGTTTTCGCTGGGAGTGTCCGGACCGTTTGTAATCGGGATTGTATTTGTGGCGGTAATCGAGATTTTTGCGCAGCCCTTGGTCGTTCTTTTCGGCGCGAAAACTCCTGAGCTTACGCAGTACGCGGTGCAATATCTGCGTTGCTATGCTCTGCTTATTCCTTTCAGCGGCGTCAATAGAATGATAGGCTCCGTTTGCAGCACATACGGCTACATCGGAAAATATATGGCAGAGTCGATAACGGGCATACTGACAAATATTGTATTTTCGGTGCTGTTTGTCAAAGCAACGTCCTTGGGAATCGGCAGTCTTGGCTTGGGAAGTGCCGTTTCGGGTGTTATAAACGTGGGGATAAGCTGGATCATAATACGCAAAAGTCATATTCCGCTGCGATTGAAAATTTACCGCTACAAAATAAAAGAGCTGATCACGGCACTGGCTCACGGACTTCCGGGCACAACGGATTCGCTGGTTGACAGCGCGGTTGCAGGTATTGTCAATAATCTGATCGTTTCTTATCTCGGGGCGGCGGGACTTGCGATCCAATCTGTGGTAAAAAGTATCTTCAATGTAATAACTGTGCCGATAATGGCAGCGGGAACCGCAACGGGACCGCTGTTCGGCTTGTTTTACGGCGCGCGTGACAAGCAGGGATTGAAGAAAACAATAAAAAGCGGTCTTATTATCGGAATAGTTTCCACGGTTGTGTGGGCGGTCGTGTGTATAGCCGCGCTCCCTCTTCTTTTGAAGGTCTTTATGAAAAACGCCTCGGATATTGAAAACGCGGAGCAGCTTATACGTCAAGGCATTTACATAATGTTGATTTTTGTTCCTTTCAGGACCTGTGCCGTAACTCTCGGGCATTTTTACGAAGCGACCGAACGCTTTAAGCAGTCCTTGCTGATCTCAATAATTCCCGATTCCTTGATATATCCCGTTTTGCTCGCCGTTCTGCTGCCCAATTTGGGATATACGGGACTTTGGCTCTCGCAAGGCGAAAACGCGCTTGTGTTTTTTGTTATTATGTACCTGTTCCACACGGTTACCAAGAGAACATTGAAGATGTCCTCGGACGATATTTTGCAGTTTAATCAAAAGGTTAAAGCTGCCGTGCCGATGTTTGATATAAGTATAGGTTATAGCAACACCGGTGTTACGGGAATATCCGAAAAGATACACCGTTTTATGCTGAAGGAATATGGAACGGAACGGACAGCCTATCTGACTGCGCTGTGTTTGGAGGAGCTTATGGCGGACTTTATAGCGCACAGTCAGATAACCGAGGAAAAAATAAAGGGCGGCGGAGCGTTTACCGATGTAAAGTTGTTTTCCGACCCGGACGCGTTCCGCATTGTTATCAGAAATGCCGCCAAACAATACGATCCGCTTGATTTTGAATATGATGACGAATCCTTTTCAAAAATCGGCATTAAAATGGCGCAGAAATTTGCCGATCGGATTGATTACTGCTATGTTTACCGTATGAATATAGTTACGATTTATGTAGCAAAGACCAATAATCAATAATTTACGGAGGTAAGAACAAATGAACATCATTAAGAACTTAGAGGGCAAGACGCTGAACATCGCCTTGGAGGGCAGGCTCGACACCACGACCGCTCCGCAGCTTGAGTCGGAATTAAAGCAGAGCATTGCGGACAACACCGAGCTGATACTGGATTTCGCAAAGCTGGAATACATCTCCTCGGCGGGATTACGTGTTCTGTTGGCGGCCCAGAAGGTTATGAACAAGCAAGGCAAGATGGCAATCCGCAATGTCAACGATGTTATCGCGGAGGTATTCGAGGTAACGGGATTTGCGGATATTCTCACTATCGAATGACGGGTGAACGGTATGGATAAACAGTTGTTCCGCAAGGCAAGCATTGAGAGGGTCTCCTCTCCCGAACAATTGAACGACTATGTACGTGTGTCGAATCCGGGAGTGTGGATGATTTTAGCGGCGGTGATCGCACTACTTGTCGGTGTATGCGTCTGGGGGATATTTGGGCGTCTTGAAACTAAAATCACCACGGCGGGAACGTGCGAGAACGGGATTTTTACCTGTTACGTACCCGAGGAAAAAATCGGACAAATAAAATCGGGAATGACGGTAAATGTTGATGGGGAGAGCCTTTCCGTTTCGGGGATCTCCGCAAAGCCCGCTGCCGTGACTGCCGGAACGGACTCCTATCTGCTGTATCTCGGCGGATTTTCGGAGGGCGAATGGCTGTATGAAGTAACGGCAAATACCACGCTTTCGGACGGAACATACAAAGCGGAAATCGTTACGGAAAGCGTTTCCCCGATGTCGTTTATTCTGAATTGAGACTGATTATGAAAAATGCAACAATCAAACAGCCGATAAAGAACGGCACTGCGAAAGTCCCCGTTGTAATGCAGATGGAGGCGCTGGAGTGCGGCGCGGCTTCGCTTACCATGATACTCGCGTATTACGGAAAGTGGATACCGCTGGAGCAGGTACGCGCGGACTGCGGAGTGTCGCGCGACGGCTCAAACGCAAAGAACGTCCTCAAGGCGGCGCGCAGCTACGGGCTTACCGCAAAGGGCTATCGTTACGAGCCTGAGGACTTGAAGAAAAACGGAACGTTCCCGTGCATCATTCACTGGAACTTTAACCATTTTTTGGTGCTTGACGGCTTTAAGGGCAACAAAGCCTACCTTAACGACCCCGCAAAGGGCAGCTATTCCGTGCCGATGGAAACGTTCGACAAGTCATTTACGGGGATTTGTCTGATGTTTGAGCCGTCGGAAAATTTCGAGCCAGGCGGAAAGCCGAAAAGCGTTCTCTCTTTCGCGAAAAAACGCTTAAAGGGCGCGGGAACGGCAGTCGCGTTTGTGGTGCTGACTACGGTAATCACGTCGCTTTTGGGCATAATCTCTCCCGCGTTTTCAAGAATCTTTCTGGACAGACTGCTTACCGGTGAAAACCCCGAATGGTTTATGCCGTTTATTCTTGCGTTGGGCGGGCTCAGCGCGGTTCAGCTTGTTGCGGAGTGGATACAGACCGTGTATTCGCTCAAAATCAACGGCAAGCTCTCCGTTGTGGGCAATACCGAATATATGTGGAAGGTTCTGCGAATGCCGATGGAGTTCTTCTCGCAGCGTATGGCGGGGGATATTCAGCAGCGGCAGACGATGAACGCGTCAATTGCACAGTCGCTTGTGCAGACCTTTGCGCCCCTCGCGCTGAACACGATTATGATGGTTTTTTATCTTGTCGTGATGATACGATACAATCTTGTTTTAACGCTTGTGGGTATTGCCTCGATACTTATTAATATCGCGGTTTCGAGGATTATTTCCAAGAAACGTATCAACGTTACCCGTGTTCAGATGCGCGATTCGGGCAAGCTCGCGGGCGCGACCGTTGCGGGTATCGAGATGATAGAAACGATAAAGGCAAGCGGCGCGGAAAACGGATTTTTCGAGAAATGGGCAGGCTATCAGGCAAGTGTAAACACGCAGCAGGTAAAGTTCCAAAAGCTCAATCAATATCTCGGAATGATACCGACTTTTGTTTCGTCACTTGCGAATACCGCCGTGCTTATCCTCGGCGTTTATTTCACGATAAACGGCGAGTTTACCGTGGGTATGATTATGGCGTTTCAGGGATTTCTCGGCTCGTTTACCGCGCCCGCGCAGACGCTTATTTCCGCGGGGCAGACCCTGCAGGAAATGCGCACGCAGATGGAACGCATCGAGGACGTTATGGAATATCCCACCGATGTGAATTATGAAAACGACGAGGTTGATGAGGAAGCGGAGTACGATAAATTATCGGGAAACGTGGAGTTGAAAAACGTCACGTTCGGTTATTCGCGCCTTGCCGAGCCGCTTATCCGTGATTTTAATTTAACGCTGAAAACGGGCAGCCGCGTTGCGTTTGTCGGAGCGTCCGGCTGCGGGAAATCCACGCTGTCTAAGCTGATTTCGGGATTGTACAAGCCGTGGAGCGGCGAGATCCTGTTTGATGGAAAGCCGATAAACAAAATCGACAGGAGCGTTTTTACGGGTTCTCTCGCGGTTGTCGACCAGGATATAATCCTATTTGAGGACACTATCGCGAATAACATCAAAATGTGGGACAGATCGATTGAGGATTTCGAGATGATAATGGCGGCGCGTGACGCACAGCTTCACGAGGATATTATGCAGCGCGATGGCGGCTATAATTACAAAATAACCGAGGGCGGCAAGGACTTTTCGGGCGGTCAGCGGCAACGTATGGAAATCGCGCGGGTTCTTGCTCAAGACCCTACGATAATCATTCTTGACGAGGCGACCTCTGCACTTGACGCAAAGACGGAATACGAGGTCGTGAAGTCGATAAAGGACCGCGGAATAACCTGTATCGTTGTTGCGCACAGATTGTCCACAATTCGCGACTGCGATGAGATTATCGTGCTTGACAACGGTGTTGTGGCAGAGCGCGGAACTCACGAGGAGTTGTACGCAAAGGGCGGCATCTATACACAGCTTGTGACGAACGAATAAGGAAGGCTGGGAAAATGGGTTGGTTTGACGAACAGATAAGGCAGCGCAAGCAGAACGACAACGACGTTTTCGCGGACTCCTTTATCAATATCGCGGGGGCGGTTATGGGAAGCCGGGTTTCCGCCGCGCTGAACGATGAACGGCAGCTCGCGAAAAACGCTTTCGATGAGATACTGAAATTTTATCACGTCAAAACGCGTGAAATCCCCGATAATATCAAGGACAGAAACGAGCAGCTTGAATTTCTTCTCCGTCCGCACGGCATAATGCGCCGCACGGTAACGCTCTCAAAGGGGTGGTACAAGGACGCGGTGGGCGCGATGCTGGGCATTCGCAAAAGCGACGGCGGAG